>DATIFE010000020.1:0-8760 GCA_035455425.1 Anaeromyxobacteraceae bacterium
CTTCTCGGCAAGGTCCGTGATCGAAGCGTCTGCACGCCCGAGCTGCTCCAGAACGCCGCGTCGGGTGGCGTCCGAGAGCGCGGCGAACGAGGCATCGAAGCCGGTCCGGGTATACTGAACCATGTGGTTCAGTATGTAACAGACGGATTGAAAGCACGCAAGGGTAGGCCGAGCGCGCGCTGCGTTGCCGGCCGCCTTCACTCCTCCCATCGACCCCATTTCGATGCAGATTCGACGGACTCGGCGATCCCCAGGCACCTGGGCCGGGCACCGGTCCGGGCCGCGGCGCCCCGCCCGGTCCCGGGAGCGGTCGCGCGCCGGGCCGCCGGCGCTTAGACTCCCCGGTCCGTGGACGCCGCCCTGAAGCGCAAGCTGGAGGAGCTCCCGGCCGAGCCCGGCTGCTACCTTATGAAGGACCGGGCCGGCGAGGTGATCTACGTCGGCAAGGCGGCCAGCCTGCGCTCGCGCGTGCGCCAGTACTTCGACGCCGGGCGCGGCGACGACCGCATCTTCGTGCCCCTGCTCGACGGGCTCCTGGGGGACCTGGACGTCATCGTCACCCGCTCGGAGAAGGAGGCGCTGCTCCTCGAGAACGAGCTCATCAAGAAGCACCGCCCCCGCTTCAACGTCCGGCTGCGCGACGACAAGGACTTCATCGTCCTCCGGCTCGACCGGGAGCACCCCTTCCCCCGCCTCGAGGTGCGGCGGGCGCGCCAGCGCCGGGACGACGGCGCCCAGTACTTCGGCCCCTACAGCTCGGCCAGCGGCATCCGCGAGACCCTGCGGATCGTGAACCGCTTCTTCCAGCTCCGCACCTGCAGCGACCACGTCTTCGACCACCGCCGCCGCCCCTGCATCCTGTACCAGATCCACCGCTGCCCGGCGCCGTGCGTCTACCAGATGCCGGCGGAGGAGTACGCCCGGAGCGTGGACGACGCGGTGGCCTTCCTGGAGGGGCGGGAGACCGAGCTGGTCGAGCGCCTCCGCGGGCGGATGCGGGAGGCGTCGGCCGGGCTGCGCTTCGAGGAGGCGGCCCGGGTGCGCGACCAGCTCCACGCGGTGGAGCGCAGCCTGGAGAAGCAGCGCGTGCTGATGGGCGACGAGGCCGACCGCGACGTCTTCGGCCTCTACCGCGAGGGGCCCGACCTCTGCCTCCAGGCCCTGGTGATGCGCGCCGGGAAGCTGCAGGACACCCGCGCCTACCCCTTCGCCGGGAGCGAGTTCCCCGACGCCGACCTGCTCTCCTCCTTCCTGGCGATGTACTACGAGCGGGAGGTCCCGCCGGAGGAGGTGCTGCTCCCGCTCGAGCCCGAGGGGGCCGGGGCGCTGGCCGAGGTGCTCTCGGAGCGGCGTGGCCGCCGGGTCCGGCTCCTGACCCCACAGCGGGGGGCCAAGGCCGACCTGCTCGAGGTGGCAGCCCGGAACGCGGAACAGGGCTTCCGCAGCTGGCACGAGCGGGCCGAGCGGCGCGACGAGGCCATCGCGGCGCTGATGCGGGCCCTGCGCCTCGCCCGCGAGCCGCGCTGGATCGAGTGCTACGACATCTCCACCTTCCAGGGTGCGCTGGCGGTGGGCTCGGGGGTGTCGATGCGCGACGGGGAGCCCGACCGGGCCGGCTACCGCCGCTACAAGGTGAAGGCCGTTGCCGGGCAGGACGACTTCGCCATGATCCACGAGGTGCTGTCGCGGCGCCTGCGGCGGGCGCTCGCCGAGGGGAGCTTCCCGGACCTGGTGGTCATCGACGGCGGCAAGGGGCAGCTCGGCGCCGCGCTGGCGGCGGCGAAGGACGTGGGCGTCGCCACCCGGCCCGCGCCGGGGAACCCGGGCGTGCCCTTCGTGGAGATGGTGGGGCTGGCCAAGAGCCGGCTGCTGGATGCGCAGTACCTGGGGACGGCGCGGATCGTGGCCCGCCGCGGGGCCCGGGCGGCGGGGCTGGCGGACGCCGCCGAGGCGGCGGAGAAGGGGTTCGTCGCCGAGGCGCTGCGGAGCCCGGAGCGCGTCTTCCTCCCCGGGCGCAAGGACCCGGTGGTGCTGCGCCAGAACTCCGCCGAGCTCTTCCTGCTCACCCGCGTCCGCGACGAGGCCCACCGCTTCGCCATCGCCTTCCACCGCAAGCTCCGGCGCGGCCGGAACCTGCAGTCGGTGCTGGAGGAGATCCCCGGCGTCGGGGCCGGGCGGCGCCGGGCGCTGCTGCGGGCCCTCGGTTCCCTGAAGCGCATCCGCGAGGCGTCGGTCGAGGAGATCGCCGCGGTGGAGGGCTTCGGGCCCCGGCAGGCCCGGGCGGTCCACGAGTTCTTCCATGGCCCCGGGGCCCCGGCCGGCGACCCGGAGGGGGTACTCTCGGAGGCGGAGATCGACAGGGCCCTCGCGGAGGAGGACCCTGGCGAACCTCCCGGGCATCCGCTATAACGGACGGACGGAGGGAGCCCTGCGCCGCGAGGGCCAGGGCGCGACCGGCAAGGAGACCCCATGCGCATCGCGGACGACGTCACCAAGCTCATCGGCAACACGCCGCTCGTGCGGATCAACCGGATCGCCGCCGGCCTGCCGGGGCGGGTCGCGGCCAAGCTGGAGAGCTTCAACCCGGCGTCGTCGGTGAAGGACCGGATCGGCGTCTCGATGATCGAGGCCGCCGAGAAGGCCGGGAAGATCGGCCGCGACACCGTCCTCCTCGAGCCCACCAGCGGGAACACCGGCATCGGGCTGGCCTTCGCCGCCGCCGCCAAGGGCTACCGCCTGACGCTCACCATGCCCGAGACCATGAGCGTGGAGCGCCGCCGCATCCTCACCGCCCTGGGGGCGGAGCTGGTGCTCACGCCCGGGACCGAGGGAATGAAGGGGGCCATCGCCCGCGCCGAGAAGATGGCGGCCGAGGACCGCCGCTACCTCATCCTGCAGCAGTTCGAGAACCCGGCCAATCCCGACGTCCACCGCCGCACCACCGCCGAGGAGATCTGGCGCGACACCGACGGCAAGCTCGACGTCCTGGTGTGCGGCGTCGGCACCGGCGGCACCGTGACCGGCTGCGCCGAGGTGCTGAAGCCGCGCCTGCCCCAGCTCCGGATCGTGGCGGCCGAGCCCAAGGACTCCCCGGTGATCGCCGGCGGCAAGCCCGGCCCCCACAAGATCCAGGGGTGGGGCGCGGGGTTCATCCCCAAGGTGCTGCGCACCGAGCTGCTCGACGAGGTGATCCCGGTCTCCAACGAGGACGCCGGGGCCATGGCCCGGCGGCTCTGCAAGGAGGAGGGCATCCTCTCCGGCATCTCCTGCGGCGGCGCCCTGTGGGCGGCGGTGGAGGTGGCCCGGCGCAAGGAGAACGAGGGCAAGCTCATCGTGGTGGTGCTTCCGGACACCGGAGAGCGGTATCTTTCGACCTGGCTCTTCGAGGAGGCAACCGCGAAATGACGAAGGACGGCAGGCACGAGGCGGCGCTGGCGCCGGTGGTGGAGGCCCTGGTGCGGGCCGCCATGGATGCCAACGGGCCGCGGCACGGGGGCCGCATCGTGCTGCCCTCGCGCGAGGCGGTGCTGGCCTGCGTCGAGGGCATCCGGCAGGTCCTCTTCCCCGGCTACTTCGGGGACGCCGACCTGCACGACCAGAGCCTGCACTACTACGTCGGCGCCACGCTCGACCGGGTGCTCCACGAGCTGGAGGAGCAGATCACCCGGGCCGTGGCCTTCGCCGAGCGCCACGACTTCGCCACCTGCGACCACTGCAGCGAGAAGGCGGTGGCCGCCACCCGCAAGCTCCTCCAGCGCCTGCCCGAGGTGCGCCGGCTGCTGCAGAGCGACGTGCAGGCGGCCTTCGAGGGCGACCCGGCCCTGCAGATCAAGGACGAGGCCATCTTCAGCTACCCCGGCGTCTTCGCCGTCACCGAGCAGCGCATCGCCCACGAGCTCTACGCGCTCCAGGTCCCGCTCATCCCGCGCATCATCACCGAGCACGCCCACTCCATCACCGGCATCGACATCCACCCCGGCGCCGCCATCGGCGAGAAGTTCTTCATCGACCACGGCACCGGCGTGGTGGTGGGCGAGACCAGCCGCATCGGCCGCAACGTCCGCATCTACCAGGGCGTCACCCTGGGCGCGAAGAGCTTCCCCCTGGACGAGAAGGGCAATCCCATCAAGGGCATCGACCGGCACCCCATCGTCGAGGACGACGTGGTGATCTACGCCGGCGCCACCATCCTGGGGCGGGTGGTCATCGGCAAGGGCTCCTCCATCGGCGGGAACGTCTGGCTCACCCACGGGGTGCCGCCCGGCAGCCGCATCACCCAGGCCGAGGTGCGCGACCAGAAGCTGGAGTACGGCGCCGGGATATAGTGCCCCTGCGCATGGCGCTCCATCCCTGGCACGACGTCGAGCTCCCCCGCTGGGTCGAGGAGCCCATCCCGGCGGTGGTCGAGATCCCGGCCGGCTCCAAGGTGAAGTACGAGCTCGACAAGGCGTCGGGCCTGCTGCTGGTGGACCGGATCCTCTACTCCGCGGTGCGCTACCCGGCCAACTACGGCTTCGTCCCCCGGACCTACTGCGACGACGGGGATCCTCTCGACGTGCTGGTCTACTGCCAGGAGCCGGTGGCGCCGCTGTCGATCATGCGGGCCAAGATCATCGGGGTGATGCGGATGCGGGACGACAAGGGCGACGACGACAAGCTCATCGCCGTCCACGCCGACGATCCCGAGTACGCCGACTACGCCGACATCGGCGACATGCCGGCCCACCGGATGCGGGAGCTGAAGCGCTTCTTCGAGGACTACAAGGCCCTGGAGAACAAGAAGGTGCTGGTGCGTGAGCCGCAGGGCCGCAAGGAGGCCCTGGAGGCGCTGCGCGAGGCGATCAAGCTCTACGCCCGCGATCGGGACCGGCTCCTGGGGCCGCCGGCGCCCCGGCCCCGGGCGCGCCGCCGGGCCCGCTGAGGCCCCGCCCCGAACCCTTTCCCGCCCGGCCGGCTCTCACGACCAGGATGCCCATCTACGAATACGCCTGCGACGCCTGCGGCAAGAGCTTCGAGGAGCTCATCATCCGGAGGTCCGACGAGGCCGAGGTCGCCTGCCCGGCCTGCCGCGGGCGGAAGGTGAGCCGCCTGCTCTCGCGCACGGCCTCGCCCCGGAGCGGGGGAGGCGGCTCCGCCGGCGCCTCCTGCGGCCCGGTCGGTTGAGCCATCTAGCGGCCGCGCGGTCGCGCGGCGCCGAGGCGCAGGGGCCCCCCGGGGCCGACACGCTCCCACACGCGCGGATCCGCCGCGGAGTTGGGGGCCCGGGGACCCCGGGGTAGACTCCGCCCGTGGTGCGAAGCCAGCGCGCAGCCGATTTCACCCTGGAGGTCGTGGCGGGGATCCTCTCCCGGCGCGGCCTCATCACCGACGACGCTCGCAAGACCGCCTTCGCGCGGGAGAGCGCGCAGCGCGCCAAGCTGCTGCGGGAGCAGGCCAGCCGCGCCGGCGGGCGCGCCCTGCGCCGGGCCGAGCTCTCGCCGGTGGAGCTGGTGGCCTCCTTCGGCTTCGTCGACCAGAAGCGGGACGGCGAGACCATCGACGAGGACAAGGCCACCCGGGCCGTCGCCGAGGAGCTCGGCATCCCGTATCGCAAGATCGACCCGCTGAAGCTCGACTCCCAGCTCATCACCCGGACGCTCTCGCGCCCCTTCGCGCGCAAGCACGGGGTCATCCCCCTGGAGCGCCGCAACGGGATGCTGGTGATCGCGGCCGCCAACCCCTTCGACCGGGAGCTGTTCGAGAACCTGCGCGGCCTCACCGGCTCCGAGGTGCAGCCGGTGCTCTCGGCGCCGTCGGACATCCACCGCGCCATCGTCGAGGTCTACGGCTTCCGCCAGCAGATCCGCGAGGCGCAGACGCAGCTCGCCGAGGGCGGGCCCGACGTCGGCAACCTGGAGCAGTTCGTGGACCTCACCGGCCTGGAGGCGCTCGAGGCCTCCAGCGAGCCGGTGGTCGCGGCGGTGGAGTACCTGCTCCACTACGCCTTCGAGCAGCGGGCCAGCGACATCCACGTCGAGCCTCGCCGCGAGGAGTCGATCATCCGGATGCGCATCGACGGCGTGCTCCACCCGGTCTACCGCATCCCCAAGGGCGTCCACGGCGCCATCGCCAACCGGCTCAAGATCATGAGCCGGCTCGACATCGCCCAGAAGCGGCCGCAGGACGGGCGCATCCGCACCTCGCGGGGAGACGCGGAGATGGAGCTGCGCGTCTCCACCATCCCCACCGCCTTCGGCGACAAGGTCGTGATCCGCATCCTCGACCCCAACGTCCTGGTGCGGGACCTCTCCGAGCTCGGCTTCCTGCCGGAGGAGCGGGACCTGTTCGAGAAGTGGCTGATGCGGCCGCACGGCCTGGTGGTGGTCACCGGCCCCACCGGGTCGGGCAAGACCACCACCCTCTACTCGGCGCTGCAGGCCGTGACCTCGCCCGAGGTCAACGTGGTCACCATCGAGGACCCCATCGAGATGGTGCACGAGGACTTCAACCAGATCGCCGCCAACCCGCGGACCGGCACCGGCTTCGCCGAGGCGCTGCGCCACGTGCTGCGCCAGGACCCGGACGTCATCATGGTGGGCGAGGTGCGCGACGCCGAGACGGCGGCGCAGGCGGTCCAGGCGGCCCTGACCGGGCACCTGGTGCTGACCACGCTCCACACCAACGACACCGTGGGCGCGGTGGCGCGCCTGCGCGACCTGGGCGTCCCCTCGTTCCTCATCGGCGCCACGCTCACCGGGGTCGTGGCCCAGCGGCTGGTGCGCCAGGTCTGCCCCTCCTGCTCCGAGGACGTGCCGCTCACCGCCGACGAGGTCGGCGAGCTGGGCGTCAAGCACCCCGAGGACTACGCCGGGAAGCTGATCGCGCGGCGGGGGCAGGGCTGCGCCAAGTGCCGCTACACCGGGTACTTCGGCCGCACCGGGCTGTTCGAGGTGCTGCCGGTGAACGCCCGCCTCCGCCACCTGGTCGCCGAGGGGGCCACGCCCGAGGTCCTGTACCGCACCGCCCGCCAGGACGGCCTCCAGTCCCTGCGCGAGCACGCCGTCCGCAAGGTGGCCGCGGGCGTGACCTCCTTCGAGGAGGCCATCCGCGCCACCGCCGACGCCGAGGAGGGCCGGTGAGCCTGGCCTCGGAGATCGCCGAGCTCTGGTCGGCGGGGACGCCGGTCCTCTACCTGGTCGCCGACGAGGAGGAGCGGGCGCTGTCCCTGTGCCAGGAGGCCGCGCGCGGCTTCGAGGCCACCGTGGCCGTCTGGTCGAGCCACCGGGGCCTGGCGCCGCTGGCGCCCGCGGCGCGCGATCCCCTGGCGGTCCTGGACGCGGTGCTCCAGGCGCCGACGCCGCTCCTGGCGGTGCTGCTCGACTTCCACCTGGCGCTGCAGGCCCCGCTGGTGGCCCGCAAGCTCCGGGACCTGGCCCCGCGCCTCTCGGCCGAGGGGCGCTGCCTGGCGGTGGTGGCGCCGCAGCTGCTGCTGCCCGAGGGGCTGGCCCACGACACCGCGGTGCTGCGCCTGCCGCTGCCGGACGAGCGCGAGCTGGGGGCGGCGCTGGAGGCGGTCCTGGCCCACGCCGGCGGGACCGCCGACGCCGCGGCCCGCCACCGCGCCGTGACCGCGGCCCTGGGGCTCGGCGAGGGACAGGCCCGGCGGGCCTTCCTCCGGGCCCTGCGCACCGATCCCGCCCTGGGCGAGAAGGGGATCGCCGTCGTCGCCGGCGAGAAGGTGCGGATCCTGGCGCGCGACCTGGGCCTGGAGCGGGTGGAGCGCTCCGAGCGCCCCGAGGACCTGGGGGGGCTCGACGGCTTCAAGGCCTGGATGGCGGAGCGGGCGCTGGCCTTCCGGCCGGACGCCCGGCGCTTCGGCCTGCCGGCGCCGCGGGGCGTGCTGCTGCTCGGGGTGCAGGGGTGCGGGAAGTCGCTGGCCTCCAAGGTGGCGGCGGCGCAGCTCTCGGTGCCGCTGGTGCGCCTCGACCTGCCGCGGGTCCTCGGGGCCGGCGACGGCGCCGAGGAGAACCTGGCGCGGGCGCTGGAGGCGGCCGAGGCCAACGCGCCGCTGGCCCTGTGGGTGGACGAGATCGAGAAGGCCTTCGCCGGGAGCGGGCCGGGGCAGGGGGGCGACCCGCGCGCCTCCCGGCTGCTGGGGGCCTTCTCCACCTGGCTCCAGGAGCGCAGGGGATCGGTCTTCGTGGTGGCCACCGCCAACGACGTGACCCGCCTGCCCCCGGAGCTGCTGCGCCGTGGCCGCTTCGACGAGCTCTTCTTCGTGGACCTGCCCGACCTCGAGGCGCGCAAGGCCATCCTGGCGGTGCACCTGCGGCGCCGCGGGCGCGACCCGGCGCGGTTCGACCTCCAGGCGCTGGCGGTCCAGTGCGCCGACTACTCCGGCGCCGAGCTGGAGCAGGTGGTGGTGGGGGGCCTGCACCGCGCCTACGCGCTCTCGCGGGACCTCGAGACCCAGGACCTGCGCCGGGTGGCCCAGGACCTGGTGCCCCTCTACAAGACCTACGAGGAGAGCATCAAGGCGCTGCGCGAGTGGGCCCGCGGCCGGGCCCGCATCGCCGGCCGCGAGGGGGCGGTGGTGGACCTCTTCCGCCAGAGCGGCGCCTGAGCGACGGTCCGCTCCCCGGCGCGCCGGGGAAGGGCCCCCTGTCCGGCTTTCCGGCGGCGGCGTCGGGAGGTCCCGACGCCCCCCTCGCCAAGTGCCCGGAAACCCGCCGGCCGGACCTGGCCGGGGAAGTGCAACCGGGGAAGGGCAGGAGGCCGGAC
>DATIFE010000021.1:0-13600 GCA_035455425.1 Anaeromyxobacteraceae bacterium
CAGTTCCCGGGGCGTAGCGCAGCCTGGTAGCGCACTTGCTTGGGGTGCAAGTGGTCGCTGGTTCAAATCCAGTCGCCCCGACCATCGAGGCCCGCGGTCTGACGGAGGTATCCGGGAGACCGCGGGCCTCATCTCAAAAGGACGGAGATGAGCGAGAAGGAAGCCGGCATCGAGGTGGCGGGCAGGGTGGAAGAGGCCAGCGGCGGCATGTACCGCGTGAAGGTGGACCAGGGGCCCACGGTCCTGGCCTACGCGTCCGGAAGGATGAAGCGGTTCCACATCCGCATCATCACGGGCGACCGGGTGAAGGTGGAGCTGTCGCCGTACGACCTCTCCCGCGGCCGCATCACCTATCGCGACAAGTAGCCCGCCGGCCCGCGCCCGGCAGGTGCCGGACGGCCCCGGGAGCGCGCCGCGGAGCGATTCAGGCAGGCGCCGGGAGCACGAACCCGTTCGGCAGCATGCGGTCCGGTATGGGCTCGCCGCGCTCGGCCCGCTTCAGGCGCTCGCACGACCCGAAGTCGTGCTCGCAGTACTCCGCCTGCCACCGGCGGAGCGCCAGCACGATCGTGACGACCTCCGGCAGGCCGCAGGCCTGGGCACGCGGGCAAGGCATCCCGACCCACGCTAGCAGCCGCCGCGCCGCGGCGATGCCCCGTGCTCCGGTGGCACCCCCCCTCGGGGCGGGGGCTTGCCGCAGGCGCGCCGGCGCATTACATAACCAGTCAGTCATGGAACTGACCAGTTATGGACCCCGGTCGGACGGCAGCCTCGACGCGACCTTCGCCGCGCTCGCCGATCCCACCCGGCGGGCGATCCTCGCCCGCCTGGCCGCGGGCGAGGCCTCGGTGACCGAGCTCGCCGAGCCCTTCGCCATGAGCCAGCCCGCCATCTCCAAGCACCTCAAGGTGCTGGAGCGCGCCGGCCTGGTCTCGCGGGGACGCGACGCCCAGCGCCGACCGCGCCGCCTCGAGGCCCGGCCGCTCGCCCTGGCCACCGAGTGGCTCGACGGCTACCGCCGCCACTGGGAGGGCAGCTTCCAGCATCTCGACGCGGTGCTCGGGGAGCTGAAAGCCCGCGAGTCGCGCCGGGGACGACGGAAGCCCTGAACAGGAGGATGCCGATGCCGAGCCCCGGAACCCTGAAGATCACGACGCCTTCCGACCGCGAGGTCGCCATGACGCGGGTCTTCGACGCGCCCCGCCACCTGGTCTTCGAGGCCTACACCCGGCCCGAGCTCCTGAAGCGCTGGCTCGGCGTGCACGGCGGCTGGTCGATGGTGGTCTGCGAGATCGACCTCCGGGTGGGCGGCGCCTACCGCTACGTGTGGCGCGGCCCGGACGGATCCGAGATGGGCATGGGCGGCGTCTACCGCGAGATCGTGCCACCCGAGCGCATCGTCACCACCGAGAAGTTCGACCAGTCCTGGTACCCCGGCACCGCGGTGGGCACGCTGGTGCTGGTGGAGCACGGGGGCAGGACCACGCTCACCCTCACCGTGCAGTACGAGTCGCGGGAGGCCCGCGACGCCGTCCTCGCTTCCCCCATGGAGCAGGGCGTGGCGGCGGGCTTCGACGCGCTCGCCGGAGTGCTCGCGTCGATGGGGAGGGCGGCATGACCGCCTCGCCCGCCCCCCGCCGCCTCGGCCGCAGCGCCCTCGCCGTGCTCGCGGGCATCGTCGCCATCTTCGCCCTCTCCCTCGGGACCGACGCCGCGCTGCACGCCGCCGGTGCCTTCCCCGGCTGGGGCCAGCCCATGTCCGACGGGCTCTTCGCGCTGGCGACCGCCTACCGCATCCCCTTCCAGGTCCTCGGCTGCTGGCTCGCCGCGCGGCTCGCGCCCGATCGGCCCATGGGACACGCCCTCGCGCTCGGGGCCCTCGGGCTCGTGCTCGGCACCCTGGGCGCGGCGGCCAGCTGGAACGCCGGGCTCGGCCCCCGCTGGTATCCGATCCTGCTCGTCGCCAGCTCGCTTCCCTGCGCCTGGGCAGGCGGCAAGCTCCAGGGCCTGGGCCCCTCCGGGAGGCCCCGCCCGGCGTGAGGCGCGGCTCGCCGCGATCGGCCCCGACCCCGCAGTCTCGAGGAGGACGACCCCATGTCCAAGATCACCACCTTCCTCTGGTTCGACGGCAAGGCCGAGGAGGCCATGAACCACTACCTCTCCATCTTCAAGAACTCCAAGGCCGGGAGCGTCACCCGCTACGGGGCCGGAGGACCGGGGCCGAAGGGCGCGGTCATGAGCGCGAGCTTCCAGCTCGAGGGGCACGACTTCGTCGCCCTGAACGGCGGCCCGCAGTTCAAGTTCACCGAGGCCATCTCGATGCTGGTGAGCTGCGAGAGCCAGGAGGAGGTGGACGACCTCTGGAGGAAGCTCGGCGACGGCGGGCAGCCGCAGCAGTGCGGCTGGCTCAAGGACAGGTTCGGGCTCTCCTGGCAGATCATCCCGGCCGCCCTGGGGCGGATGCTCGGCGACCCGGACCCCGCGAGGTCGAAGCGGGTGATGGAAGCCATGCTCCAGATGGAGAAGATCGACATCGCGCGGCTGGAGCAAGCCTACCGCGGGAGCTAGTGGCCGGACCGGCTCCGGAGGCGCTTCAGGGCTTGGCTGCGCCGGAGGCTGGCAGCCAGGCCGGCCGGGCCGCCGGCTCTCGGTCGGACGCGCAGATCCGGTGCAGGGCCCTGGCGATCTCGTCGAGGTCGAAGGGCTTCTCCAGGACCTGGTGCTCCGCGCTCCCCGCCTGCGCCTCCTCCCCCCCGCACAGGGCGATCACCGGGATCCCGGCGGCCCGCCGGTCCCGCGCCATGGCGGCCTGGAAGCCGTGCCCCTCCGGTCCTGGCGAGCGGATGCCCACGAGGACCGCCACGGGGAGCCGCTCCCGGATGTACTCCAGGCCCCCCTGCACGTCGCCGGCGGTGGCCACCTCGAAGCCGGCGCTGGCGAGGCACTCCGCCAGCGCCTCGCGGATCCCCGGATCGTCCACGACGAGCAGCACCCTCTGGGCGGAGATCTCCACGCGCCCAGGAGCCTACGCGGCCCTCCACGCACCGCCAATCGGGTACCCGAGCGACACCGAAAGCGCGCAGGGGGCGAGCGGTGGATGTGCGGGGATGTGTGGTCTTCCGGCGCGGCGAGCAGGGGCAAGGCGAGGCTCGGCGGTCACGCGGCCTCCCGTGCTCCCGGGGATCGGGGGGATGCCGCACCGGACGCGACCGGGGCGCCGCCCTCGAGAACCCGGAGGCGCGGCGGCGATCCTTCGGCGCCGCCCCGCACGCGCGCCAGCCGCGACATCAGCTCGCGCCGCTCGGCGCGGGAGAGCCCCCGCCGGATGGCGATGTCCATGGCGCGGCGCCAGTCCCTTCTCGAGAGCCAGGGCCCCTGCGGCGGCGGGGGCCGGAGCCGCACCTCCATCCGCTCTCCGCCCCGCGCCGGCGCCCCCGTTCCCTGCAGCTGCATGACGAGCCTCATGGATCCTCCTCCCGGCCCCGGTCCGGTGCCGGCGCAGGGTGTCTAGGGGCGGCCCCGGGGAGATGTCATTACGAAATATCATGGCGACCATGAGATATTGACTCATCATCGCGAGGCGCGCGCCACGGCCCCGGGCCCTGTCGCCTCGGCCCATCAAGCCACGATGACGCTTCCCTCCGGCGCTCCTCGCCATCTCCAGACATTCAGAATATCTTTGGTCGCATGCTAAACTATCTCATTTCGCAGCCTGCACCGCGCCCCTAGATCCCCCCGCGAGCTCCCCGGCCGAGTGCCGGGGTCGGGAGGAGCGGATGACCACCAAGACCCGGTTCAACCTGGCATACGCGCTGATCGCGGCGCTGGGCGTGCTCACCGTCCACGATCTCTGGTCCGCGCGCCGCGCCGTCGCGACCATCCCCTACAGCGAGTTCCAGCGCCTGCTGCGGGAGCGCAAGGTCGCGGAGGTGTGGATCGCCCCCGACTCGGTCCACGGCCAGCTGCAGGAGCCGCTCCCCGGCGGGCAGCGCCGCTTCACGGCCGTGCGCGTGGACCGCGACCTCGCCAGCGATCTCGCCGCCAGCGGCGTGAAGTTCTCCGGCCGCCTCGAGTCGACGCTGCTCCCCACCCTCCTCTCCTGGATCGTCCCGGCGCTCGCATTCCTCGGCATCTGGATGTTCCTGGCACGGCGCGTCGGCTCGAGGCTCGGCGGGGGGGCCGGCCTCATGGCCATCGGCAAGAGCAAGGCGAAGGTGCTGGTGGAGGCCAGGACCGGCGTCGCCTTCCGCGACGTGGCCGGGGTGGACGAGGCCAAGCAGGAGCTGGAGGAGGTGGTCCGCTTCCTCCGGGAGCCGAAGGCGTACGGCCGGCTCGGCGCCCGCATGCCGAAGGGCGTGCTGCTGGTGGGCCCGCCCGGCACCGGCAAGACGCTCCTCGCCCGGGCGGTGGCGGGCGAGGCCGGCGTCCCGTTCTTCAGCATCAGCGGCTCGGAGTTCGTGGAGATGTTCGTCGGCGTCGGCGCCGCACGTGTCCGCGACCTCTTCGAGCAGGCCCGCGGGAAGGCGCCGTGCATCATCTTCATCGACGAGCTCGACGCCCTCGGCCGCGCCCGCGGTGCACCCGGCGTGCCCGGCGGCCACGACGAAAAGGAGCAGACGCTGAACCAGCTCCTGGTCGAGCTGGACGGCTTCGACCCGACGAGCGGGATCGTCCTCCTGGCCGCCACGAACCGGCCCGAGGTGCTCGATCCGGCGCTGCTCCGGGCCGGCCGCTTCGACCGCCAGGTGCTCGTCGACCGGCCCGACCGGCGGGGGCGCATCGACATCCTCGCCGTCCACCTCGCCCGGATCCGGGCCGACGAGGCCCTCCGCGCCGAGGACGTGGCGGCGCTCACCCCGGGCTTCACCGGGGCCGACCTGGCGAACGTGGTGAACGAGGCGGCGCTCGTCGCGACCCGGCGCGGCGGCGAGCGCGTCACCCTGGCCGACTTCACCGCGGCCATCGAGCGCATCGTCGCCGGCCTCGAGCGCAGGAACCGGCTCCTGGGCTCCCGCGAGCGGGAGATCGTGGCCCACCACGAGATGGGACATGCGCTGGTCGCCGCATCCCTGCGGCACGCGGACCCGGTGCACAAGATCTCGATCATCCCTCGCGGCATCGGCGCGCTCGGGTACACGCTGCAGCGGCCGTCGGAGGACCGCTACCTCGACACGAAGGAGCAGCTCGAGGCGCGCCTGGCGGTGCTCATGGGCGGCCGCGCCGCCGAGGAGATCGTCTTCGGGCACCGCTCCACCGGGGCCGCCGACGACCTGGCCCGGTCGACCGCGATGGCCCGGGCCATGGCGACCCGCTACGCGATGGTGCCGGAGCTGGGGGCCATGTCCTACGACTCGGGCGCGGAGGGGTTCCTCGGCGCCGCGGCGGCGCGCCGCGAGCACGCCCCCGAGACCGCGCGGGAGGTGGACCGCGCCGTCCGCGACGTCCTCGACCGGGCCTACGCGCGAGCCCGCGCCATCCTCGAGAGGAACCGCGACGTCCTCGACGCCGGCGCCCGCGCCCTGCTGGAGAAGGAGACGCTCGACGAGGCCGACCTCGAGGCGCTCCGGCAGCGACTCCGCGGAACGGATCGCGCGGAGCTCGCCCAGGCCGGCGCGGCCGCGTGAGCGCCGGCGAGGGCGGCGTCCGGAGCCGCACCTCCACCCACACCGTCGCTCCCGGCCCGCCGCGGTCACGGAGGGAGCGCACCCCACGGGGACGGGAACAAGGCGCGGCGTCCGGCACTTGAGGGGCAGGACGCCGGCTCCGCCGGCACGGCGCGGCCGCGCGGGCCGCAGGAGCGACGATGAACGTGAACCACCTGCCTCGAGAACTCGTCCGGGTCGCCACGACGGCCGCCCTCGCGCTCACCACTGCTTGCGGCGCGGGTGCGGGCGGGACCCCCAGCAACTCCTCCAGCGCGCTCGCGTCGACCTTCGCGTCCGCCATCTCCTCCACGGGGACCCTCCTCTGCGCACCGTCGCAGCCGCAGATCGACGCCTGCAGCGGGATGGCCGCCGGCGATGCGTGCACCCTCACCTCGGCGGAGGGCGGCGCCACCACGGCCGGCACCTGCCGCCCCACCATCGACGGCGCGGCCGTGGCCTGCGCGCCCAATCCCCCGTCGCCGCCCCAGGCCCTGGTCGACGCGTGCACGGGCAAGGCGTCCGGCGACTCCTGCCAGGCGACCGAGCCGGACGGCGACACCCACGACGGCGTGTGCGTGACGGCTCGCGACGGCTCCACGCTCGTCTGCGGCCGCGTCCGCACGCCGCCGCAGGCCGCCATCGACGCCTGCGCCAGCTCCGCCGCAGGCGACGCCTGCACGCTCACCCGTCCCGACGGCGACACCATCACCGGCGTCTGCAGCCTCGGGCCCGCCAGCACGGGTCCGCTCGCATGCGCGCGGGCGCAGGAGCTCCGGCCGAGCGCGACCACGGCCTGCGCCGGTCTCGAGCCGGGCGCCGCCTGCAGCATCGGGGAGCGCTGGCGCGAGACGGTCCCGGGAACCTGCGTGACGCCCGCGGAGGGCGGCGAGGCGGTGTGCATCGTGGCCTGCCCCGATCTGGGAGGCTCGTTCCGGTGCGGGCCGGGGCCGGAAGGCGACGGGCACCACTGATCCGGGCGGCCTGCCCCGGCACCCTGAGGCGATCTGCTCCCCCGCTGGAGCGCCCCGGCCGGCTATAAGGAGTCGCGGTGCGCGAGCCGGCCCCCGAGGAGGCGGGGCCGGCACCGGCGCGGCCGAGGGAGGACCCCATGCGCTGGACGCGGGGACAGACGAGCGAGGACGTCGAGGACCGCCGCGCCGAATCGGGAGGCCGGCTGTCCATCCCCGGCGGCATCCGCGGGCTCGGGCTGGGCGGGGTGCTCGTGCTCCTCGTCCTGAGCCTGGTCTTCAAGCAGGATTTCTTCGCCCTGCTGGGCGGCGACGCGGGCACCGTCCCTCCGGCCGCGGGGCCCGCGCCGCAGTCTTCCCCGCAGGAGGAGCGCGCCTACGAGTTCCTCCACTTCGTCGTGCGCGACGTGCAGGCCACCTGGGACCAGGAGTTCGCGAAGGAGGGCAGGCCCTACCGCCATGCCAAGGTGGTGGTCTTCCGGGATTCCTACCCCTCGGCCTGCGGCACCGCCGACGCCGCCACCGGGCCCTTCTACTGCCCGCTGGACGAGAAGGTGTACCTCGACCTCGGCTTCTACGACGACCTCCGGCGGCGCTTCGGCGCGCCGGGCGAGTTCGCGCAGGCCTACGTCGTGGCCCACGAGGTCGGCCACCACATCCAGAAGCAGATCGGGGTGGCCGACCGGGTGCGAGGGGTCCAGCGGTCGCGGCCCGACCAGGCCAAGGCGCTCTCCGTGCGGCTCGAGCTCCAGGCCGACTGCCTGGCCGGGGTCTGGGCCCACTCCACCGGGCAGCGCAACCTTCTCGAGGGCGGCGACCTCGAGTCGGGCCTGGGCGCGGCCGCCGCGGTCGGAGACGACCGCCTGCAGCGGATGTCGACGGGCCGGGTGAACCCGGAGACCTGGACCCACGGCTCCTCGCAGCAGCGCGCCAGCTGGTTCCGGCGCGGCTACGACTCCGGCCGCGTCTCGGCCTGCGACACCTTCTCGCCGTGACGGGCGGCCGCCGCCGGCCTCAGAGCGGCCCCTCCAGCAGCGGCCGGGCCGCCTCGATGTACGCCCGCGCCGCCGCGTGGTAGCCGTCCCGCCGGGCCCGGAGATCGTCGACCAGCTCGAGCCCGGTCCGCGAGCAGGGAGGGAGGTCCACGTCGGTGGTTCCGACCGGCCGGACCCGGTCCCCCCAGCGCACCAGGTGCGCGCACCAGGTGAGCCCGGCGCCGAAGGCCGGCATGAGCAGGTGCGCGCCCGGCGCCACCCGGCCCGTCTCCAGGGCCTCCACCAGGGCCACCGGGACGGTGGCGGCCGACATGTTCCCGTAGCGCTGGACGTTGACGAAGACGCGGGAGGGGTCGATGCCGATGCGCCGCCCCACCGCGTCGATGATGCGCTGGTTCGCCTGGTGGGGAACCATGAGGTCCACGTCCGAGACCGACATCCGCCTGCGGGCCAGCGCGTCCAGGCTGGCCTGCGCCATGCCCACCACCGCGCGCTTGAAGATCTCCTGGCCGTCGAAGTTCCAGACGGTGTAGCCGAGCGGGAGCCCGCAGTTGGCGAAGCGACCTCCCAGGCCCCGGATGTCGAGCGCCCCGCGGGCGTCGGCATCGCACCCGAGCCTCTCGGCGAGGAGCCCCTCCTCGCGGTCGGTCGCCTGCAGCACCACCGCGCCGCAGCCGTCGCCGAAGAGCACCGCCACGTTGCGGTCCTCCCAGGCCATGAAGTGCGTGGGCGTCTCGCCTCCCGCCACCAGCGCCGAGCGGATCACGCCGGTCCGGATGAGCGCGGTGGCCAGCGACAGGCCGTAGAGGAAGCTGGTGCAGGCGGTGTTCACGTCCATGGCCGCGGCCCGGGTGGCGCCGAGCCGCTGCTGCGTCCCGGAGGCCACGTTGGGCGCCACCTGGTCGCTGATGGTGGCACCCACCACCAGCAGGTCGAGCTCCGAGGCGGGGAGCCCGGCGCAGGCCAGCGCCCGCGCCGAGGCCACGTGGACCAGGTCCGAGAGCGGCACGTGCGAGACGCGGCGCTCGCGCATACCGGTGCGGCTCGTGATCCACTCGTCGTCGGTGTCGAGGAAGGTGGCGAGGTCGGCGTTGGTCAGCACGGCGGGGGGCAGGCACTTGCCCCACCCCGTGATGGCGGCGTGCGTCATCGGCGGCGTCTCCGGCTCCAGACTGGCCGCATGATAGGTGCTGGGTTCCCCAGGGGCCAGCCAGCCCGCGGGCCCGGCCGGGCCACGTGCGCGGGAGCCGCAGGCCCTTTCGGGGCGCCGATTGATCGGGCACACCGGCGGTGGTGTCATCGGCGCGCCCATGCCCACCGACCCGCAGGCATCACGGATGCGCCTCGCAGCCACGGCCGTGCTCGGCTGCGCCCTCTCCCTCCTCCTCGGAGCCTGTGGAGGCTCCTCGAAGTCCGCGGCCGCCACCTGCGGGAACGGGATCACCGAGGCCGGCGAGGAGTGCGACCTCGGCGCCTCGAACGGCCCGGGCACCGGGTGCGAGACGAGCTGCCGGTTCTCGTGCACGATGGCGCCGGACTCCTGCCCCGACGCCAACCCCTGCAACGGCGTCGAGACCTGCACCGCCGTGACCGTCGGCGGGCACGCGGGCCGGGCCTGCGCCCCGGCCGCCTCCCCGGCGCCCGACTGCACCTCGTGTCCCGCCGGCGTCTGCCTGGCGGGCGCCTGCGTGGCCTCGGCGTGCGGCGACGGGTGCCTGGACGTCGCGCACGGAGAGCAGTGCGAGCCGCCCGGCACCGCCTCCTGCGACGCCGCCTGCCACGCCCTGGCGGCACCGGGTTGCGGGAACGGCGTCCGCGACGCCGGCGAGCAGTGCGACGACGGCAACACCGCCCGGCTCGACGGCTGCAGCGCGACGTGCACCTTCGAGCAGGTGCAGCGGATCAACTGGCTGAAGATGCAGTTCGCACCCGACGCCTACTGCACGGCCAACGCGCTCGGCGGCGCCTTTTCGAGCGCCATTGCACAGCAGCAGCAGCAGGCAGCAATCGACGCAGCCATCGCCGACGGGTCGTCCACCACTGCCTTCCAGTTCATGAACCTGGCGGACCTCACCGGGGCCTCGGCGCCCCAGCTGGCGCTGGGGGTGCTCCGCGGGACGCCGGTGGCCGGTACCGGCTACGACGGCACCAGCGACCTCGACTGGTGGTACACGACCGACCCCACCTCCGTAGACGCGGGCCGGCTGCCGGTCGCGCTCATCCCGGGAAGCATCTCGGGGAGCGTGCTCGACGCCGGGCCGGGCGCCCTTCCGCTCGGCCTCCCCCTCGGGGCCGCCTCCGCGCCCTTCGTGCTCTCGAACGCCCGGCTCACGGTCGCCGTCGGCGCCTCGAGCGCGCCGCTCGCCTCCTCGGGCGGGCCTCCCGGGCACCTCGCCTCGGAGAACCTCGATCCCGCGCTGGTCGGCTTCGCGACCCTGGGCCAGCCGAACGGGACCGGCGCCGGGAAGCTCTGCGGGGCCCTGTCGGCGGCGGCGCTCGCCTCCCAGCCGGTTCCCACGAGCGCCCAGGGCTGCACGATCACCACCTGCTCGCAGTGCTACACCGCGGCGAACACCATGCTCGACCTCCTCGTCTCCGGGTGCACCGGCATCATCGGGACGGTGATCAAGGCGACGCAGCCGGACGCCGCGGACCCGGCGGCGCCGCCCGCGGGAGCCGGCGCCCCCTACTCGCTGTCTGTGGGCGCCGCGCACGCCGTCACCGGGTGCAAGGACAAGAACGGGGCGACCGTGGACCTGCAAGCGTGCCTGGCTGCCGCGGCATACTCCTGCTCGTTCCAGTTCACGACCGACCGGATCGTCGCCAGGTAGACCGTCCCTTCCCGCCGGGGCCCCCGGGATGGCAGCATGCCCGGCATGGACGACAAGCCCGGCCACTACCCGCTGTCCGTCGAGATCCCCGTGGCCTGGGGCGACATGGACGCCTACGCGCACGTGAACAACGCCGTCTACCTGCGCTGGTTCGAGACCGGCCGGATCGCCTACTTCGAGCGGCTCGGGCTCGTCGAGCGCAAGGAGGAGGCGGGCGTGGGCCCGATCCTGGCGCGCGTCGCGGTGGACTACCGCCGCCCGGTCACCTATCCCGACTCGGTCCGCGTCGACACGGCGGTCACGCGCATCGGGACGAGCTCCTTCACCATGGCCCACCGCGTCTTCAGCAAGGCGCTGCAGGCGGAGGCCGCCGCCTGCGAGTCGGTGATCGTCGTCTACGACTACGGCAAGGGCCGCCCGGCCCCGGTGGACGACGCCCTGCGCACCGCCATCGCGGCGATCGAGGGGCGAAGCCGCTGAATCCGGCCCCGCCGCCTCAGCCGCGGCCCAGCGGGCGCCCGCTCCGGCACCACTCGCTGTAGGAGCCGACGTAGAGCGAGGCGCCCGGGAGCCCCGCCAGCTCGAGGGCCAGCAGGGCATGGCACGCGGTCACGCCCGAGCCGCAGTGGACCGCGACGCGTTCCGGCGGCGTGCCGCCCAGCACCTCCAGGTACATCGACCGCAGGGCGGCCGGCGGCTTGAAGCGGCCGTCGGGCCCCAGGTTCTCGGTGTAGGGCACGTTGACCGTGCCCGGGATGCGGCCCGGGACGGGATCGAGGGTCTCGACCTCGCCGCGCCAGCGCTCGCGGCTCCGCGCGTCGAGCACCTTCCAGGAAGGGTCCCGGACCAGCCGCGCCACCGCCTCGAGGTCCACCAGCGGGCGCCGCCAGCCGGCGACGGGATAGGGCGGCCGGGCGGTCACCGGCGGCGGCAACTCGGTGGTGACGGCGAGGCCGGCGACCCGGGCCGCCGGCAGGCCGCCGTCCAGGACGGCGACGTGCTCGTGGCCCACCGCGCGCAGCATCCACCAGAGCCGCGCCGCGGCGATCCCGCCCCCGGCCTCGTCGTAGGCCACGACCAGCGTGTCGGGGCCGATGCCCCAGGCGCCGAGCTGCGCGGCCCACTCCCGGAGCGCGGGCAGCGGGTGGCGGCCTCCCCTGGCGGGGTCGAAGCCCGGCGAGCCGGCGCCGCTGAGCTCGAGGTCCAGGTCGGCGTGGAGCGCGCCGGCGAGGTGCCCGGCGGCGTACGGACCGTCGCCGGGCCGCGCGTCGAGGAGACGGACCGGCGCCGCCAGGCTGCGCAGCGCCTCCGGCGAGACGAGGGGACCGAAGGCCATGGCCCCGCACTTACCACGAGCGGGGAGCGGCGCGACACCCGCGCTACCCGTGTGGGCCCGGCTCGTCCTCCAGCTCCAGCTCGTCGGAGCCGGCGGTGGGCGGGATGCCGGCCGGCTCGGCGGTGAGCCGCGCCTTCACCACCGAGCGCCCGGCGATCACCTTGCCGAAGAAGGCGTCCCGGGTGAGGGACACCTGCTCGTGGTCGCTGAAGCTCGCGCCGGCGCTGGTCACGGTGACCCCCAGGATCTGGAGCGTTCCCGCCGCGGCGTTGACGGCGCTCACCGGCCCCTGGAGGAAGCTCCGGGGATTGCCGCCGCCCACCGCCTTGACGCGGGTGACGACCAGCCCGACCCCGTCGCTCCTCGGATAGCCGCGGACCTCGACCACCTGCCCGGCGACCAGCAGCGCCGCGCCCTCGGCCGTGCCGGCGACCGTGAGCGGAATGCCCAGGACGGCGAGGGAGCCCGCCGGGCCGGCGACCGGCCCCTGGAGCCGGGAGCTCTCGCGGAACGAGACCTTCTCGGCGACCAGGTTGCCGCTGCCGTCCAGGTGGCCCTCGGCCTCCACCTTGACGCCCGGGACCAGGTCTCCTGCCACGCCGTTCTCCCAGCGCGTCGCCGCGGAGGTGACGACCACCTGGCCGTCCACCTGGAAGGAGGAGGAGTCGCCGCCGGTGACGATCCCCTCCACCTCGGCCTCGGCGCCGGCGTCCCCCAGCCCGTGGTCCTCGAGGGTGACCGAGTCGGCGGTGACGCTGGTCCCGTTCGCGGGCAGGAGCGAGCGCACCTCGACCCAGGACCCGACCGCCACCGCCGCCGGGAGCGTCCCGGAGGCCATGGTGACGTGGAAGGCGAGGGCGCCGCCGGGGACCAGGCCCAGGTCGAAGGAGGCGCGGTCGGCGGCGATGGCGATGACGAAGCCCTTGGCCTCGGCGCTGTCGTCGGCGCTGGCGGCGGCGAGCCGCTCGACGCTGGAGGCGCGCAGCCGGCCCTGGTCGTCGGCGAAGCCCGACACGCGCAGGCGATCGTCCCTGCGGATGGTCTCGGGGGCGATGTCCGCGCCGCTGTCGTCCATCACCCGGGTCGAGTCCTCGATGTGGACGGTGCGCCCGCCCACCGCGATGGTGGTGGCTCCCGGCGCGACGTCGGCGGCGGACCGCCCCTTGGCGTGGTCCTCGAACTGGACCTCCGTGGCCCTGGCCGTTCCGGTGCTCCGGTCGAAGGTCCCCTTCACGCGCACCACCATGCCGTGGTGGAGCTCCGCCTCGGGCCTCACCTGCTTCTCGATGCGGACGACGGCCGCGGTGGTGTCGACGACCAGGCCGGCGACGGTCATGGTGCCCGCGGCCTTGGAGGAGATGGCGCCGCTCAGGGCGAGGGCGGCGGGTGCCGCCGGGCCGGTCCCGGCCGGTGGGGGCGGCGAGGAGGCTCCGCCGCAGGCGGCCAGGAGGGAGGCGGTGGCGAGCGCGACGATGGGGGTGAGCTGCTTCATGGGAGAGCCCTTTCCTGGTGCCGGCCCCGGCGGCGGGGCGGCATCCCGCGATGTGGATCGGCAGCTGGCTATCGGGAGCGGCGGCGCCGCTCTCACGGTCGTTGACACCCGGACCGTGCGTCGCGCGCAGCCCCGGAGCGGGCGACCCGAAGGGCGGGGCGCCGGCCGCGACCCCCCGGGCGCCGAGGCCATCAGCCGTCTTTATCCTGGCCATTGAAACTACGGATTTGATTGCCTCGCAGCGCCCGTGCCACGCTGCGTCTCGTCCGCGCCCATACCACGAGTGGATGGGGGCGCTTCACTCCCGGCGTCGAGGGGCCCGAGTGCGGCAAG
>DATIFE010000022.1:0-18108 GCA_035455425.1 Anaeromyxobacteraceae bacterium
AGGCCCGCAAGCCGGCCCGGCGCGCTCCGCGCGACGAGGCGCCCAAGGGGCGCGCCGCCAAGAAGTAGCCCGCCGCGGGGATGTGGGGGTATCGCTCCAGCGACGTGGCCCGCATGCTCGGCCTGCCGGCGGACCGGATCCGGGCCTGGGCCCGGCTGGGCTTCGCCAGCCCGCGGCGCGGGCCCAAGGGCGAGCTCCTGTTCTCCTTCCACGACCTGGTCCTCCTGCGCACCGCCCGGGAGCTGGCCGCCGCCCGCGTGCCGGTGCGCCGCATCCGCACGGCGCTGCGGTCCCTCCGGGCCCGCCTCCCCGAGGGCCGGTCGCTGGCCTCGGTGCGCATCGCGGCGGACGGCGACCGGCTGGTGGTGCGCGACGGGCGAGGCGCCTGGCGCCCCGAGTCGGGCCAGGCGCTCTTCGACTTCGGCGTCTCGTCGCTCTCCGAGAAGGTGGCGCCCCTCCTGCGGGAGGCGGCGCGCCTCGACCCGAGCGGGCTCGACGCCCAGGCCTGGTACGCCTGGGGCTGCGACCTGGAGGACGGCGCGCCGGGACAGGCCCGCCGCGCCTACGCCCGCGCCCTGGAGCTCGACCCCGACCATCCCGGCGCCAACCTGAACCTGGGCCGCCTGCTCCACGAGGCGGGCGATCCGGCCGGCGCCGAGGTCCACTACCGGCGCGCCCTGGAGGCCCGGCCCGGCGACGCCACCGCCCAGTTCAACCTGGGCGTGGTCCTCGAGGACCAGGCCCGGCTCGACGAGGCGCTCCTGGCCTACGCCCGGTGCCTCCGGGCGGCTCCCGGCCACGCCGACGCCCACTTCAACGCCGCGCGCATCCTGGAGAGGCTCGGGCGCAAGGCCGAGGCGCTCCGGCACCTCGCCACCTACCGCCGGCTGACGCGGGGCTCCCCTTGAGGGCCGCGCTCCTCGGGCGCCTGGTCGCGGTGCGCCCGGGGGAGCGGACCGCGCTCTTCTGGTCCTTCGCCTACTTCTTCTCGCTCCTCTCCGGCTACTACCTCCTGCGCCCGGTGCGCGAGGAGATGGGGATCCGCGGCGGGGTGGAGAACCTGCCCTGGGCCTTCACCGCCACCTTCGCCTCGATGCTGGTGGCGGTCCCGCTCTTCTCCTGGCTCGTGGCCCGCGTGCCGCGGGCCCGCGCCATCCCCATCGTCTACCGCTTCTTCCTCGTCCACCTGCTGGTCTTCTGGATCCTGCTGCGCTCGGGCGCCGGCCACGGGCTGGTGGCCCGGGCCTTCTTCGTCTGGGTCAGCGTCTACAACCTGTTCGTGGTCTCGGTCTTCTGGGCCTACATGGCCGACGTCTGGGAGAGCTCCCAGGCGAAGCGCCTCTTCGGCTTCGTCGCCGCCGGCGGCAGCGCCGGGGCCCTGCTCGGGCCCCTGCTGGCGGCGGGGCTGGTGCGGCCCCTGGGCGTCCCGGCGCTGCTGCTGGTCTCGGCCGGGCTCCTCGAGGTGGCGGCCCGGTGCGCCGGGAGGCTCGGCCGCTGGGCGCGCCAGGCCCGGCCCGGCGACGCCGGGGCGGGAGCGGCGCTGGGCGGTGGGCCCTTCGCCGGCGTCGCCGAGGTCCTCCGCTCGCGCTACCTCGCGGCGCTGGCGGCCCAGATGCTGCTCTTCACGGCCAGCGGGACCATCCTGTACTTCCAGCAGGCGCGCCTGGTCTCCAGCCTGCTCCACGACTCGGCGGCGCGCACCCGCCTCTTCGCCGGGATCGACCTGGCGGTGAACCTGGCCTCGCTCCTGACGCAGTCGCTCCTCACCGGGACCGTCCTCACCCGCCTGGGCCTGGGGTTCGCGCTGGCGATCCACCCGGTGCTTGCGGCCAGCGGCCTGCTGGCCATCGCGGCCTGGCCCTCGCTGGCCCTGGTCACCGGGGTCCAGGCGCTCCGCCGCGCGGTGCACTACGGCCTGGAGCGGCCCGCGCGCGAGGCGCTCTACACCGTGGTCCCCCGCGAGGAGAAGTACAAGGCCAAGAGCTTCATCGACACCGTGGTCTACCGGGGAGGCGACGCCCTCTCTGCCTGGACCTGGACCGGCATCTCGGCGCTCGGCCCGGGCCTCGCCGGGGCGGCCCTGGCGGCCACCCCGCTTGCGGTGGCCTGGCTCCTCGTGGCCCGCTATCTCCACCGGCGCCATGCCGCGCTCGAGACCACGCCCGGCTGAAGGGGGCCGCGGGACGGACGGCGGCCGACGCGCCTTCCTCCGGCTGGCCGCGGGCACCGCAATGTCCCTTCCCGTCCCCGCCGCCGCGAGCCCGACCATGCGCACCCGCCCCGCCCCCCGCACCGCCGAGCCCATCCCGGTGGTCGGCCTGGGCACCTGGCAGGCGTTCGACGTCGGCGCCTCCGCCGAGGACCGCGCCCCCCGGCGGGAGGTGCTGCGCCGCCTGTTCGCCGCCGGAGGGCGCGTCATCGACAGCTCGCCCATGTACGGCCGGGCCGAGGGCGTGGTCGGCGACCTGCTCCGGGGGACGCCCGAGCAGCGGCGGGCCTTCGTGGCCACCAAGGTCTGGACCCGCGGGCGCGCCGAGGGAGAGGCGCAGATGGAGGAGTCCGAGCGGAGGATGGGCGGCAGGCTCGACCTGGTGCAGGTCCACAACCTGGTCGACTGGAAGACCCACCTGCCCACGCTCCGCGCCTGGAGGCAGGCGGGGCGCATCCGCTACCTGGGCATCACCCACTACTCGGCCATCGAGGAGATGGCGCAGATCGTGGAGCGGGAGGAGATCGACTTCGTCCAGCTCCCCTACTCGGCCGCGGCGCGCCAGGTCGAGGCGCGGCTGCTCCCCCTGTGCCGGGAGCGGGGCGCCGGGGTGATCGTGATGCGCCCCTTCGAGCAGGGGGACCTGCTCCGCCGCCTGCGCGGCCGCCCGCTCCCGGGCTGGGCCTCCGGGACCGGGGCCGCGAGCTGGGCCCAGCTCCTGCTCCAGTTCATCCTCTCCCACCCCGCGGTCACCGTGGCCATCCCCGCCACCTCGAGGCCCGAGCACATGGACGACAACGCCCGCGCCGGCTCTCTGCCGCCGCTCGACGAGGCGCAGCGCCGGCGGCTCCTCCGGGAGCTGGACCTGTGACCAGTCGCAGGGACGCCGGTCCCGGCCCCGGCGCGCTCACCCGCCGCGGGTTCCTGGCCGCCGCCGGCTCGGCCCTGGCGGCCTCCGCCCTGCCCGTCCCGCGGGCGCGCGCCGCCGGGAAGCTGCAGATCCTGATCCTGGGCGGCACCGGCTTCCTCGGCCCGGAGCTGGTCCTGGCCGCGCGCGCCCGGGGACACGGGGTGACCCTCTTCAACCGCGGGAAGACGCGTCCCGACCTGTTCCCCGAGGTGGAGAAGCTGCGCGGCGACCGGGACGGAAAGCTCGACGCCCTGCGCGGGCGTTCCTGGGACGCGGTCCTCGACACCTCGGGCTACGTCCCCCGCATCGTGGGCGCCTCGGCGGCGCTCCTGGCGCCCCGGGTCGGGCACTACCTGTTCGTCTCCAGCATCTCGGTCTACGCCGACTCGCGGGAGCCCCTCGACGAGACCTCGCCCATCCAGGCCCTGGCCGACCCGGGCAGCGAGGACGTGCGCGCCCACTACGGCGCCCTGAAGGCGCTCTGCGAGAAGGCCGCGGAGCGGGCCCTGCCGGGCCGCGCCCTGGCGGTGCGCCCGGGCCTGATCGTCGGCCCGGGCGACCCCACCGACCGCTTCACCTACTGGCCCGCCCGCATGGACCGCGGGGGAGAGGTGCTCTGCCCCGGCGACGGGAAGGACCCGGTGCAGGTGATCGACGTGCGCGACCTGGCCGCCTGGATGGTGCGGGCCAGCGAGGAGCGGCTGGCGGGGACCCTGAACGCGGTGGGGCCGGCCTCGCCCATGGCCATGGCCGGGATGCTCGAGGCCTGCCGCGCGGCATCCGGCAAGGCGGCGGCGCTCACCTGGGTCGACGCCGCCTTCCTGGAGAAGGCGAAGGTCTCCCCCTGGAGCGACATGCCGGCCTGGATTCCCCGGTCGGGCGACGACGCCGGCTTCGCCCGGGTCTCGGCGGCCCGCGCCATCGCGCACGGCCTCGCCTTCCGCCCCATCGCCGACACCGCGCGCGACACCCTCGCCTGGTGGGGCGGGCTGCCGGCCGAGCGGCGCGCCCGGCCGCGCGCCGGGCTCTCCGCGGAGCGCGAGGCGGAGGTGCTGGCCGCCTGGAAGAAGTCGGCGCGGCGCCCGCCCTGAGCCGTCCGGGCCTCACTCCTCCCGTCCGAAGAGCAGCTGCACGAAGGCCTTGTCGGCCGGGTCGCAGAAGACGTGGACGTGATCGCCCGGGGTCAGCACCGTGCCGCCCCGGGCCGGGACCAGGCGGTGCCCGCGCACCACCAGCAGCACCGACGAGTGCGGCGGCAGCGGGAGGTCCTTGATGGCCGTGCCGGCGACGGCGCTGGCGGGCTCGATGAAGAAGGAGAGGATCTCCCCCTCCACCGGCCGGTGGGAGAGGATCTCCAGGGTGGCGTCGGGAGCCGGCTGCGCCTTGGCCTCCAGCCCGAGCCAGCGCGTCGCCCGGCGCACCGTGGCCCCGGGGACCAGGGTGTTCACCACCACCAGGAAGAAGACGACGTTGAAGATCATCTCGGCGCCGGGTGCCCGCGCCAGCACCGGGAAGGTGGCCAGGATGATGGGCACCGCGCCCCGGAGCCCGACCCAGCCCACGTAGAGCACCTCGCGCGGCGCGAAGCGGAAGGGCGCGAGGCACAGCGCCACCGCCACCGGCCGGGCCACGAAGGCCAGGAGGAGGCCGAGCCCCAGGCCGGGCAGGGCCACGGCCCGGAGCTGCGAGGGGAAGACCAGGAGCCCGAGGAGCAGGAACATCACCACCTGCGAGAGCCAGGCGACGGAGTCGTGGACCCGCCGGATGCCGGCCTGGTAGGGCATGGGCCCGTTCCCGATCAGCAGCGCCGCCACGTACACCGCGAGGAAGCCGCTGCCCTGCAGGACGGTGGTGGCGCCGAAGGTGAGGCAGGCGATCGCCAGCGTCACCACCGGGTAGAGGCCCGCCGCGGCCAGGCGCACCCGCGCCAGCGCCAGCCGCCCCAGGTACCCGAACGCCACGCCGGCGGCGGCGCCCACCACCATCTGCACCACCACCAGCCAGAGCAGCCGCAGCGCCGACGGGCGCTCGCTGGTCAGGGCCTCGGTAAGCCCGATGGTCAGGATGACGGCCATCGGGTCGTTCATGCCCGATTCCATCTCCAGCACCTGCGAGACCCTGCGCCGGATCTGGATGCCTCCCTGGCGCAGGGTGCCGAAGACCGCGGCGGCGTCGGTGGACGAGACCACCGCCCCGAGGAGCAGCGAGATCGGCCAGGAGAAGCCGAGGAGCCTTGCGCCGACCGCGGCCAGGCCGGCGGTGGCGGCGACGCCCGCGGTGGCCAGCGCCGTCGCCGGCCAGACCACGGCGCGCAGCGAGGAGAGCGGGGTGTTGAGGCCGCCGTCGAAGATGATCAGGACCAGCGCAGCGGTGCCGGCGCGGAAGGCCAGACCGTAGTCGTCGAAGGCCAGCCCCCCGATGCCCTCCGAGCCGGCCAGCATGCCGATGCCCAGGAAGAGCAGGGCGATGGGGACGCCCAGGCGGCCGGAGGCGTGGCTGAAGGCGGCGGATAGCCCGACGAGGAGGCCGAGCGCGAGCAGGAACAGGCCGGTGGCGAGCGGCTCCGCGGTGGGCACCGGCCGACACTACCCCGGGGCCAGGTCCCGCGAAAATGGAAGCCGCCGGCTGGCGACGTGCCAGCCGGCGGCCTCCGCCCGCGCCACCCCCGTCGGGTGGCAAGGCCCTTCGAGCTACATGGACGGGAGGACCACGCGCGCCGCCGCGGTGGGGACGGCGGCCGCCTCGGCGTGCGCCACGCCGACGGCGGGGCCGGGGTCGTTCGAGTACCCGTGAACGCCCATCTCCGGGAGGTCCAGGCCGGCGATCTCGTCCTCGGCCGGGACCCGGTTGCCGACGAGCTTGCCGATGACCCAGAATGCCAGCGCCGCCACCGGAGCCACCCAGGCGATGTTGGCCAGGATGCCGATGACCGAGGCGGCGAACTGCCCCTTGTCGCCGTAGAGCAGGCCGGTGACGCCGTAGGCCACGCCGTTCAGGCCCTGGCCGTAGGTGCCGTTGGCGAAGAGGCCCAGCGCCAGGATGCCCCAGGCGCCGTTGACGCCGTGGACCGCCGAGGCGCCCACCGGGTCGTCGATCTTGAGCTTCGAGTCGATGAAGACCGCCGCCACCACCACCAGCACGCCGGCCACGGCGCCGATGAGGGCCGCCGCCCAGGCGGAGACGAAGGCGCAGGGCGCGGTGATGGCCACCAGGCCCGCCAGCATGCCGTTGGCGAGCCAGGAGGGATCGGCCTTGCCCCACTTCGACTTCACGTAGACGTAGGCGGCGAAGGCGCCGGTGGCGCTCGCCAGCATGGTGTTCACGGCGACCACGGCCAGCCGGGTGTCCATGCCCGAGAGCGTCGAGCCGGCGTTGAAGCCGAACCAGCCGAAGGCCAGGATGAAGGTCCCCAGCATCACCTGCGGGATGCTCTGCGGGGCGATGGGGTTGATGCGGCCGTCGGGCGCGTACTTGCCGAGCCGCGGGCCGATCATCTTGGCGAGCACGACGGCCATCACGCCGCCGGTCATGTGCACCACCGAGCTGCCGGCGAAGTCCACGTGCCCGTGGCCCAGGCCGAAGTTGGCGCCGAGCTGCGAGAGCCAGCCCGCACCCCAGACCCAGTTGGCGTAGATGGGGTAGATGACGGTGGAGATGACGAAGCTGAAGAGCACGAAGCTCATGAACTTCCAGCGCTCCGCCGCCGCCCCGGTGGGGATGGTGGCGGTGGTGTCCATGAACACCATCTGGAAGAGGAAGGTGGCCGCCACCCCGGCGCTGTAGAGCGACAGCGGGTGCAGGGCGAAGCCGGTCATGCCGAAGAGGCCGAAGTCCTTCCCGAACAGGTGGACCGTGAACTCCTTGCTCAGGAGGGCGGTCTCCCCGAACACCCCGCCCACGCCTCCCATCTGCAGGCCGAAGCCCACGAAGTAGAAGCCGATGATGCCGATGGCGTAGACGAGGAAGTTCATGCCCATGGTGTGGGCGGCGTTCTTGGCGCGCGTGAGGCCGGTCTCCACCAGAGCGAAGCCCGCCTGCATGAACATGACGAGGAAGCCGGCCACCATCGTCCACACGATGTTGAGGCCGGTCTGGGTGTCGGCGATCGCTTTCGCCAGCTCGGGAATCGTCGGGTCAGCCATCTCTTCTCCTGTGGAGATCGGGTCCGGATTGCGGGTGTCCGGACCGCGCCGGGAGCCGGACCGGGTTCGCCGGCCAGCAGTGCAGGGGGCGTGCCCGCGCCGCCACCGGCGGGACGGGCTGGATTCCGCCGGGATCGCCGCGCCCGCGACGGCGCAGCGCCCGGACGGTGCAGGGACCTGCCTCGATCGCGGGCAGCGGGCGGAGCGGGAGAGGGCCCCGATCGAGCCGCCGGCGCAGCGCCGGGCCCCGCGCGATCGCCCGCCGGCCGCGTGGCCCGCGGCTGCGCTCAGAGCAGCTTGAGCAGCTCCGTCCGGAGCGCCGAGCGGGTGGGCTCGTCGGGCGCCGCGCGGACGGCGCGCTCCAGGGTCTCGGCCGCCTTGGCCCGGAAGCCCTTCTCGAGGTAGGTCGCCGTGAGCGACTGCAGCGCCGGGAACAGGTCGGGCCGCAGCTCCACCGCCCGCTCCAGCGCCGTCATGGCGCGGAAGGCCTCGCCGCGGACGCGCAGCGCCTTGCCCAGGAGCCAGTGCGCCTCGGCCGAGAAGGGGTCGACCTTCACCGCCTCCTCGAGCGCGCCGAGGGCGGCCTCCACCTGGCCGGAGCCGACCAGATCCCGGGCCCGCGCCAGCGCCGGGTTCTCCACCTCGCGCACCACCGCCCCGCGCGAGGAGGTGGCCTCGAGCACGGCCTCCACGCGGCGCAACAGGTCGTCCACGCGGAAGGGCTTCTCGACGTAGTCCTCGGCGCCGTAGCTCTCGCGCGCGTCCTGGGCGAAGCGCCAGCCCCGGTAGACCGCGGTCATGATGACGATGGGCACCAGCCGCGTGGCCGGGTCCGATCGCACCTTCCGCGCCACCTCGAACCCGTGGACCTTGGGCAGCATGGCGTCGAGGAGCAGGAGGTCCGGCGGCCGGGCGCGGACCCGGTCGAGCGCCTCCTGCCCGTCGGCGGCCGTCTCCACCTGGTAGCCCTTGTGCTGCAGCGCGCGCTGCACCAGCAGCCGGATGGCCGGCTCGTCGTCCACCACCACGATGCGCGCCGGGCCGCCGCCGGCCGGGGCCGGCTCCGCCGCCTCGTCGGCGGCGTCCACGATGACGATGTCCTCCTCGCCGAGCTCCACCTCGGGCAGCGGCTCGGGGAGCAGGATCTCGAGGTGCCCGGGGCCCTGTCCGGCGGCGGCGCCCCGCCAGGCCACGCCGCCCTTCTCGCGGGCGTCGTAGGCCCCGGAGATGGCCTGCTGCAGCGCGCCCAGCACCGCGACGTAGACCGAGACCTCGCGGCCGGTGACGAAGCGCACCTCGGCGACCACCTGCTCGGCGCGGGCGGGCGAGTCGACCGCCAGGTGGATTCGCTCGCCCTCGGTGGAGAGGGGCAGGATCAGGTCGGCCTCCGCCACGGCGCGGGGCACGAGATCCAGGGCCTGGAGGTCGATGGTGCTGCGGGAGAGGTCGATGCCGGGCAGCCCGTGCCGCAATGCCAGCGCGGCGGCCAGGTCGCGCTCGTCGCAGGTGCCGGAGAAGAGCAGGCGGCTGCAGAGCCGGACGCCGGCGGCCTGGGCGGCGACCGACGCCTCCTCCACCGCGGCCCGGCTGACGACGCCGCGCTGCACCAGTAGCTCGCCGATGAGGCGATCGTCGGCCATGTCCCCCGCGGCTCCCGCGGCGCCGCGGCGCGGCCGGCACCGCTACCCACTCTATAAGGCCCGCCAGACGGAAGGTCAAAGAACGGCCCGGTCAGCCCACCGTCTCGGCGTAGGTCATGACCAGGTACATCACCGCCTCCGCGTCGCCGGGGTTCCGGTACACGTGGGGGGCGTCGGCCTCGAAGACGATGGCGTCGCCGGCGCGGAGCGCCTGCCGCGCCCCCTCCACCTCCACCTCGACGCCGCCGGAGGAGACCACCAGGTTCTCCAGCGTGCCGGGGGCGTGGGCGTCGGCGCGCTCCTCGGAGCGCGGGGCCAGGTGCAGCTCGTAGAACTCGACCCGCCGCGGCTCGTCGAAGGGGAAGAGCGCCCGCGAGCGGAAGCGCCCGTCGTGGCTCGAGAGCACCTTGGCCTGCTCGCTGCGCAGCACCGTGACGCCGCCGGCCTGCTTCGAGCCGATGAGCGCCGAGAACGGCACGCCCAGGGCGGTGGAGATCTTCCACAGCACGTTGATGGTGGGCGCGCTCTGGCCCAGCTCCACCTGGCCCAGCATGGCGCGGGAGACGCCCGACAGGCGCGACAGCTTCTCCAGCGAGAGGCCGCGCTTCACCCGCAGTCGCCGCAGGTTGGCGCCCACCACGGGCGCCAGGTCGGCCGTCGGCGCCATCTCGGCCTCGGGCGGCCCGGGGGGGGTCCTGCGGGCGCGTCTCGCCTTGGGCATCTGCCGTCTCCTCCCGGCGGCGTCGCCTCGGCGATCCGGCCGGCGGATTCTTATCCGTCCGGGCGGACGCCTCGTCAAGGCGCCCGGGGCGGGCCGGGTTACCATGCGGGCATGGACCGCCCGGCGCTCGCCGCCTCCCCCGGACCCTGGCGGCTGACCTTCGTCACCGATCCGGACGACTGCAACCTGGCCTGCGAGATGTGCCGCGAGCACTCGCCGCTGGCCCCGGAGCGCCCGGAGGTGCCGCGCCGCCTCCCCCTCGCCCTGGTGGCCCGGGTGCTCGACGAGCTCGCCGGCTCGCGCCTCTCCGAGGTGATCCCCTCCACCGTGGGCGAGCCGCTCCTGTGGAGGGAGCTGCCGGGCCTCGCCGGCCTGTGCGGCGCGCGCGGCCTGCGCCTCAACGTCACCACCAACGGCACCTTCCCGCGGCTCGGCGGCGCCGGCTGGGCCGGCCTCCTGGCCCCCGTCGCCTCGGACGTCAAGGTGTCGTGGAACGGCGCCACCGCCGCCACCGCCGAGGCGGCGATGGCGGGCCTCCGCTTCGACGACGCGCTCCGGCAGCTGCGCGACTTCGTCGCCGGGCGCGACCGGATCCGGGCGCGCGGCCAGCGCTGCTGCACCGTGAGCTTCCAGGTCACCGCCATGGAGCGCAACGTCGCCGAGCTGCCGGACGTGGTGCGCCTGGCGGCGGCCGCCGGAGTCGAGCGCGTCAAGCTGAACCACCTCCAGGTCCACTTCCCGGAGCTCGCCGGGCAGGACCTGCGGCGCAGCCCCGCCTCGCGCGCCCGCTGGAACGAGGCCGTGCGGGGCATGCGGCGCGCCGCGGAGGAGCACCGCCTCCCCTCGGGCGAGGCGGTCCGCCTGCAGAACGCGATCGAGCTGGACGAGGAGGGGAGGCCGCCGGAGCCGGGGCCCTGCCCCTTCCTCGGCGCGGAGGCCTGGGTCCTCGCCGACGGGAGCTTCGCCCCCTGCCCCGCCCCGGCCGCCAAGGAGGGGCGGCTCGGCGCCTTCGGCTCCCTGGTCGAGCACGACCTCCTCGAGATCTGGCGCGGCCCGGCCTACACCGCGCTGGCCGCCGGCTACCGCGAGAACGCCATCTGCGCCGGCTGCGCCCTGCGCCGGCCTGGCGGGGCCTAGCCGGCGCTCAGTCCCGCTCCGCCCGGAGGGCGTCCGGAAGCTCGTTCGCCGGGGCGCCGGGCGCGCGAGGGAAGTGCTCGGCGAGCCTCGCTCCCACGGCGGCGATGGCCTCGGAGAAGCCGGCTGCCGGGTCGCCGCGGTGCATGCCGGCCGCCAGCAGGTCCACCGCCCGCCGCCACTCGGCGTCGCCCATCCTCGCGTCGATGCCGCGGTCGCCCAGGATCACCGCGCGCCGCTCGAAGAGCGAGGCGAAGACCAGCACGCCGGTCCCCTGCTGGGTGCGGTTCAGCCCGTGCTCGGCGAAGGCGCGCAGCGCCCGGTCCCGCGTCGCCAGCTCCATCTCGGCGCGGCCGGCGAGGAGCCGCTCCACCGGGTCCCAGAGCGCCACCAGCCCGCCGAGGAGCCCTCCGGCGGCCTGGACCAGCAGCAGCTCCGCCGGGGCCAGCGGCAGCCGGAGGAGGAGCACCGCCGCGGTCCCCAGCGCGGCGCCCAGGAACGCTCCGCGGTAACGCGCCTCGGGGTAGCCGGCCGACTTCGCCACCACCACCGGCACGATCTGCCCCTGGCTGCGGGACTCCGCATCGCGCACCGCCGCCTCGATGCGCGCCCTGGCCTCCGGGCCGAAGAACCGGTCGATCATGGCGACCTCCTCACCAGCTCCCGGACGCGCCGCCGCCGCCCGAGCCGCCGCCGCCGCCGCTCCAGCCGCCCCCTCCCCCGCCGCCCCATCCACCCCCGCCGCCGAGGCCCCCGCCCCAGCCGCCGCCGAGGCCGCCGCCCCACCCGCCGTACCAGAAGCGGCGGCGCCGGGGCCCGACGAAGGAGAGGATGCGGAAGGCGACGATGGCCATCCCCAGGAGGACGATGGCGAGCGCGGAGAGGTGGATGCCGCCGCCCGGCCGCGCCGCCGGGGCGGCCGTCCCCTCCGGCAGCGCCCCCAGCGCCGACAGCACCTGGACGGCGGCGGCGTAGAGGCCGTCGCCGTAGCGCCCCTCGCGGAAGGCGGGCTGGATGACGTTGCGGATGATGCGCCCGGCCTGCGCGTCGGTGAGGGCCCCCTCGGTCCCGTAGCCGGTCTCGATCCGGACCCGGCGGTCGTCGCGGGCGACCAGGATCAGCACCCCGTTGTCGCGCCCCTTCTCGCCCAGGCCCCAGGCCTCGAACGCCCGGCTGGCGAGGTCCTCGATCGAGTCGCCTTCCAGGGAGGCGACGACGAGGACCTGGAGCTGGACGCGCCGCCCCTCGGGCTGCGCCCAGGCGGCGCGGGACAGGGCCTCGAGCCGGCGCCGCGCCCCGGCGTCGAGCAGGCCGGCCTCGTCCACCACCGGGCCGGTGAGCCGGGGCACCGCCCGCTGTGCCGCCGCCGGGGTGGCGGCCGCCAGCGCGGCGACGGCGAGGAGGAGCCGCGCGCCCATGGCCGCCCGGCCTCCTACTTGAAGTTCACCTTGGGCGCCTGCTCGGCAGCCGGAGCGGTCGCCGCGAACTGCGCCTTGGGCTGCTTGTGGTAGAGGAGCGAGTTCGTCCAGCTGGTGGGCGGGACGGTGACGAGGTCGTTGAACTTCCGGACCTCGTCGATGTAGCGGCGGCGGGCCACCGCGATGCGGTTCTCGGTGCCCTCGAGCTGCACCTGGAGGTCCCGGAAGTTCTCGTTGGCCTTGATCTGGGGGTAGGCCTCGGCCACGGCCAGGAGCCGGCCCAGGGCGCCCTTGAGGTCCGCCTGCGCCTGCTCGAACCGCTTCAGGTTCTCCGGGGTGAGGTCGTTGGCGGTGAGCTGGATCGAGGTGGCCCGGGCCCGGGCGGCCACCACCGCCTCCAGCGTGTCCTTCTCGTGGGCCGCGGCCCCCTTCACCGTCTCGACCAGGTTGGGGACCAGGTCGGCGCGGCGCTGGTACTGGTTCTGCACCTCCCCCCAGGCGCCCGCGACCGCGTTCTCCGCCTGCGGGATTGCCTGGAAGCCGCAGGCGCCCAGCGACAGCGCCGCGGCCACGGCGAGCAACCGGCTTGGCTTGGACATGCGGTCAGGGTAATGCACCGGGGTCCCTTGTAAAGCGAAACCGGATGAAGCCGCCCCCGGGATGGACCCGCTACTACCGGATCGTCGCGCGCATCCCGCGCGGGAAGGTCTCCACCTACGGCGAGGTGGCGGCCCTGGCGGGCCGGCCGCGCGGCGCGCGCGAGGTCGGGTACGCGCTGGCGGCGCTGCGCGGCGGCGCCACCCGGCTGCCCTGGCACCGGGTCCTGGGGAAGCGGGCCGGCGAGCACGCCGGCATCTCGCTCCTCGACCCCATGGGAGCCGCGGTGCAGCGCCACCTGCTCGAGCGCGAGCGGGTCGCCTTCGACGAGCGCGAGCGCGTCTCGCTGGAGCGGTTCGGCTGGAGGCCGGGCCGGCGCTACGCCGCCGGCGGCGCCCCGGGGAAGGCCGGCGCGCGCGCCAGGCGGCGCCGGTAGAGGATCTCGCCGACCAGGCCGGCTGCCAGGGCGCTGGCGCCGAAGAGGCCCAGCGCGGAGAGTTGGCGAGCGCCCGCCCCTTCTCCCAGGAGGAGCGCCCTCCAGCGCGGGACCGCGCCCAGCAGGACGGCGACCCAGCACCCGTAGGCGCCGAGCCCCATCCACATCCAGGCGAGCCACCGCGCCGCCGGCGCCCGGGCCCGCCTGCGCGCGAGCAGCAGCAGGAGGAGGGCATAGGGAAGGCCCAGGGCCGCGAGGAGTAGGGCATCGAAGCGGCCCGTCGCCGCCAGGACCGCCGCCAGGATGGGCAGCCAGGCGAAGGCGCCCGCCATCCCTCCCCAGAGGTTCACCCGGCTCGCCCCGTGGTCCCGGACGTACGGATCGACGTCGGCCCAGCGGAAGCGGCGGGACGCCTCCACGTTGCGCAGCAGGAGCCCGCAGGCGGCGCACCGGAACTCGGCGCCCTCGGCGAACCCCTCGGGCAGCTCGCTCGCCCGCCCGCAGGCCTGGCAGTCGATCCTCGTCATCCCACCGGCATGGGCCCGATGTTCCAGATCTCCTCGGCGTACTGGCGGATGGTCCGGTCGGAGCTGAAGACCCCGGAGCGCGCCACGTTGAGGATGGCCATGCGCGTCCAGCCCTCCACGTCGAGCCAGGCGCGGGCCACCCGCTCCTGGCACTCCAGGTAGGAGCGGAAGTCCGACAGCACCAGCCAGGTGTCGCCGCCGTTGAGCAGCGAGTCGACGATGGGCTGGAACAGGCGCGGCTCCCGGGGCGAGAAGGTCCCCGAGGCCAGGGCGTCGACGACCGCCTTGAGCTCCCGGTCGTTCCGGTAGACCTCCCAGGGGTCGTAGCCGCGCCGGCGCAGCTCCCGCACCTGGTCCACCGTCAGGCCGAAGAGGAAGAAGTTCTCCGGCCCCACCTCGTCCCGGATCTCGACGTTGGCGCCGTCGAGCGTGCCGATGGTCAGGGCCCCGTTCATGGCGAACTTCATGTTGCCCGTTCCCGAGGCCTCCTTGCCGGCGGTGGAGATCTGCTCCGACAGGTCGGCGGCCGGGAAGATCCGCTCGGCCAGGCTCACCCGGTAGTTGCGGAGGAAGACCACCGTCATGCGGCCGCGCACGTCCACGTCGCGGTTCACCACCTCGGCCACCGAGTTGATGAGCTTGATCACCATCTTCGCCATCTGGTAGCCGGGCGCCGCCTTGCCGGCGAAGACGAAGGTGCGGGCCACCGGGAGGGCGGAGGGATCGGCCTTGAGCCGCAGGTACTGGGCGGCGATGTGCAGCACCGCCAGGAGCTGGCGCTTGTACTCGTGGAGCCGCTTCACCTGGACGTCGAACAGCGTGTCCGGGTCCACCGTGATGCCGTTCTCGTGCCGGATGATCTGCGCCAGCCGCTCCTTGTTGGCCCGCTTCACGGCGCGGAACTGCCGGCGGAAGGCCTCGTCCTGGGCCAGGGGCTCGAGCCGCCGGAGCTGCTCGGCATCGGTCTCCCAGCCCGGCCCGATGCACTCGGTGATGACCCGCGCCAGATCCGGGTTGGCCTGCAGCAGCCAGCGGCGCGGCGTGACGCCGTTGGTCTTGTTGTTGAACTTCCCGGGCCACAGCCGGTGGAAGTCCCGGAAGAGCTCCGACTTGAGGAGCTCGGTGTGGAGCGCGGCCACGCCGTTGACGCTGTGCGAGCCGACCACCGCCAGGTGGGCCATGCGCACCTGGCGCGCCCCGCCCTCCTCCACCAGGGACATGCGCCCCAGGGCGCCCGGGTCGGCGCCGCCGGCTGCCGCTTCCTCCAGGAAGCGCCGGTCGATCTCCTGGATGATCTCGAGGTGGCGCGGGAGCACCCGCCCGAAGAGGTCCACCTGCCAGCGCTCCAGCGCCTCGGGCAGGAGGGTGTGGTTGGTGTAGCCGAAGGTGGCGCGGCAGATCTCCCAGGCCTTCTCCCAGGGCAGCACGTGCACGTCGACCAGCACGCGCATCAGCTCGGCGATGGCGATGGCCGGGTGGGTATCGTTCAGCTGGATGGCGACCTTGTCCGGGAAGGCGTCGAAGCCGTCGCGCTCCTTGAGGTAGCGCATGATGATGTCGTGGATGGAGCAGGCCACGAAGAAGTACTGCTGCTGCAGGCGCAGCTCCTTGCCCATCACCGTCAGGTCGTTGGGGTAGAGGACCTTGGAGATGTTCTCGGAGACGTTCTTCTCCTCCACCGCGGCCAGGTAGTCGCCCCGGTTGAAGTCGCTGAGGTCGAACTCCTGCGACGCCCGGGCGCGCCACAGCCGCAGGGTGTTCACGGTGTTGTTGTGGTAGCCGGCGATGGGCGTGTCGTAGGGCATGCCCAGCACGCGGCGGGTGTCCACCCAGCGCACCCGGAACCGCCCCTTCTCGTCCTGGTAGTGCTCGGTCCGCCCGTAGAGGTGGACCGGCATCTGGTACTCGGGGCGCGCCACCTCCCAGGCGTTGCCGAACCGGAGCCACTCCTCGGGCCGCTCCACCTGCCAGCCGTCGCGGATCTCCTGGTCGAAGATGCCGAACTCGTAGCGGATGCCGTAGCCGTAGGCCGGCAGCGCCAGGGTGGCCATCGAGTCGAGGAAGCAGGCCGCCAGCCGGCCCAGGCCGCCGTTGCCCAGCCCGGCGTCCGGCTCCTGGCCGTAGAGGTGCTCGAGCTCGATCCCCAGGCCGGCGAGCGCGTCCCGCATGGTGTCGAGGAGCCCGAGGCTGAGGAGGTTGTTCTCCAGGGCCTTCCCCAGCAGGAACTCCATCGACAGGTAGTAGATGCGCTTGGCGTCGGACCGGTAGTAGTGCTGCTGGGTCTGGACCCACCGGCGCATCAGCCGGTCGCGCACGGTGTGCGCCACGGCGAAGTAGCGGTCGAGCGCCGTGGCGCTGTGCTCGTCCTTGCCGCGGGAGAACTGGAGGTGGTCGGCGAAGGCGCGCCGCACCGAGTCCACGTCGGTCGCCGTTCGGCTGTTGGGCAGCTCCCGGGCGCGCTCCAGGGCGCGCTCCAGCGCCCCCGGGCCCTTCTTCCCCGCGGGGTTCATGTCTCCCTCACGCCTTCTCGAGCGCCGAGGCCAGCTCGGCGTACAGGTGGATGGCGCTTCGCGTCGCCTTGTCGAAGTCGGCGAGGTCCAGCGACTCGTTCTCCGCATGGGCGTTGGAGTACGGGTCCTCGACGCCGATGAGGAGCGCCGGGACGCCGCCCAGCGCCCGGGCGAAGGGCTCGACGAAGCCGATGGAGCCGCCCGTGCCGATGAAGAGGGGCTCCGCGCCGTAGCCGGCCCGCAGGGCGCGGCAGGCGGCCTCGAAGGCCGGGTGGCCCACGTCGGTCTTCCAGGCCCCGCCGTGCGAGGCGGACTTCACCTCCACCTCCACCCCCCAGGGCGCCGCCTTCTTGATGGCGGCCACCAGCTTCTTGAGGGAGCGCTCCGGGTCCATGTCGGGAACCAGGCGGAGGCCGATGCGGGCCCAGGCCGAGTCCACCAGGATGTTGCGCGCGTCGCGGCGGCTCGAGGCCTGGATCGCGTTCACCGCCAGCGCGGGCCGGAACCAGTTCTCCTCCCAGGGATGGCGCTTGCCCAGGAGCTTCACCCCCTTCTTCATCCCCGCCTGGCGGACGAAGTCCTTCCGGGTCACGGGAAGCCGGGCGATGCTCCGCTTCTCCCGGGCGGTGAGGGGCCGCACCTGGTCGTAGATCCCGGGAATGGCGATGGAGCCGTCGGCCCTCACCAGCGAGGCCAGGATCTTCGAGAGCGCCATGGCGGCGTCCGGCACCGGGCCGCCCCACATCCCCGAGTGCAGGCTCCCGGCCAGGGCGGTCACCTCGACCTCGGCGATCACCAGCCCGCGCAGGGCGATGGTGATCGACGGGACGCCGGTGTCGAAGTTCCCGGTGTCGGTGAGCACCATGGCGTCGGCCGAGAGCCGGGACCGGTGCGCGTCGATGAAGGCCGCCAGGTGGTCGGAGCCGACCTCCTCCTCCCCCTCGACCAGGATGCGCACGTTGAGGGGCATCTCGCCCGCGCCGCGCAGCCAGGAGTCCACCGCCGCCGCGTGCACCACGATGCCGGCCTTGTCGTCGGCGGCCCCGCGCCCGCAGAGCCGCCCGTTCCGGCGCACCGGCTCGAAGGGCGGGGTGGCCCACTTCGCCTCGTCGCCCGCGGGCTGGACGTCGTGGTGGGCGTAGAGGAGGAGCGTGGGCGCCCCCGGGTGCCGGATGCGGTCGCCGTAGACGTAGGGGTGCGCGCCCTCGACGGTGAGGATCTCCACGTTCTCGAAGCCGCGCCGGGCGAGGAGCGCCGCCGCCGCCTCGGCGCTGCGCCGCACCTCCTCGGGCGGGAAGCCGTCGAAGGAGACCGAGGGGATGCGGACCAGCGCCTCCAGGTCCGCGAGGTACTCCTCGGCGTGGGCCCGGTGGTGCGCGACGGCTCGCTCGACGGGGGTGTCGGACATGGAGGCCTTCCTCGGCACAGGGAGCCCGGCCGGAGGATCCCGGGCGGGGTTCGGGGCCGATGATATGGTTGGGAGGGGCGCGGATCCACGTCTCGTGCACCGCGCCCTGCCCGCGCCGGCCTGCCGCGCCCCCCGGGGTGCGTTAGACAAGCGGCGTGGTTCCGCTCCGCATCGCCGTGGTGAGCGACGACGGGCTGGCCCGCAGCGGCATCGCCGCCCGGCTCGCCGGCCAGGGGGGCCTCCTGCTGTCCGCCGAGCTCCCGCCGGCGGAGGCGACGCCGGCCGCCCTGGCCGCGGCCCGCGCCGAGGTCGCCGCCTGGGACCTGGGGCCCGACGAGCCCGGGGAGCACCTGCGCCAGGCCTGCGCGGCGCTGCCGGTGGTGGCGCTCCTCCCCGCCCTCGAGCGCGCCGGCGCGGCGCTGGCGGCCGGCGCGAGGGGAGCGGTCCTGCGCGACG
>DATIFE010000023.1:0-5655 GCA_035455425.1 Anaeromyxobacteraceae bacterium
CGAGGAGGCGCGCCGGGCCTGGGAGCGAGCCCGGGGCGCTCTCCACCAGCGGAGCGAGCTCCCCCTCCCCGAGCGGCGAGCGGGGCTCTGGCGGGCGGAGCGAGACTACCGGCGGCGCCTGGACGCGCTCCGGGCCGCCGAGGCGCAGCGCTACGGCGAGAAGGACCGGGCGCTCGCCGATCTGCGCCACCGGGCCGACCCGAGGCCGCGGCGCTCCCTCGTGGCCACGGCCTACTGGCGCTGCGCCTGATCGGCCTCGGGCCCCTCCATGGTGAAGTGGACCGGCACCTGCACCCTGCCACCCGGGCCGCCCGGGAAGGTCGCTCCCCGCACCGCCGAGAGGGCGCAGCGGGAGAGCTCCTCGTCGTGCACGGAGTCCATCGCCACCCGGGCGTTCCGCGCCCGGCCGCCGCCGGGGTCGAGGTCGAGCTCCAGCGCCAGGGTGCCGTCGAGGGCCGGGCGGGCCTTCCGGGCCAGGGCGTAGCAGCTGGCGAGGTCCTTCACCTGCCTCTCCAGCGCCCGCCGGATGGCGGCGCCGTTTCCGCCGATGGGCTCGCCCAGCGCCACCCGGGGGCGCGCCCCGGGAGCGGGCTCCCCCGGCTCCTCCTGGCCGCCCCGGGCCAGGACCTCGGCGCCGATGCGGTAGGACCAGGAGACGGGCTCCACCCCCAGGGTGTACTGCGCCGTGCCCGGCGGGTGGGCGCAGACGGCCACCTCCTCGTCCTCGGGCAGGGCGAAGGTGAGCTGGAGGACGACCTCCCCGCTGCGCGCCCCGGCGGCGATGCGCCGGGCCCTGGTCGGGTCGGCGGGCGCGGGCATGTCCGGATCCTCCGTGGGCCAGACGCGGAGGCTCCCGCCGATGGTGACCAGCCGGGCCCGCTCGGTGAGGAGTAGGCGCTTCCCCTCCTGGTCGTAGTCGAACGCCAGGCCCTTCCCGGCCAATTCGGCCCGATAGCGCCGCTCCAGTGCGCCGCGGCGGCGCTCCTCCTGCCGGGCCTTCGCCTCGGCGCGACCCGGGCCCGCCTGGCGCGGCGAGGCGCGCTCCGGGAAATCGAGCGCCTCGCAGAGCCGGCGCACGTCCGCGGCGGTCGCGAGGGGGACCGGTTTCTCCTCGGCGGGCGAGGGCGCCTGGATCACCGCCGGCCCGGGCCCCGGCGCGGCCGCGAGCCAGAGGGCGAGGGCGAAGCGCATCCCGGCATTCTAACCGGTCCGGCGCCCCGGCTCCGGCACCTTGAGCCGCAGGGCGCCCGGCAGGATGGAGAAGCGGGCCGGGAGGACCCCCGGCCCCTCCCCGTCCACGTCGAGGAGCACCCGGGCGCCGGCCGCGGGCTCGATCTCGACCTCCCGCGCGCGGAAGGTCCGGGTCTTCGGGAGCTGGACGTGCGAGCCGTCGTAGAGCTTCTTGCGATGCAGCAGGAAGTCGGCGATTCCGTACCCCTGCCACACGGTGACGTCGAACAGCCCGTCGTCCATCCGCGCCCCGGGGGCGACCATCATGCCGCCGCCGAAGAAGCGCCCGTTGCAGACGGCGATGCAGGTGATGGGCTCCTCCCGCCAGGGGCCGCCGTCGAGGCGCCAGCGGACCGGCTGGTCGACCCAGCCGAGGAGGGCCCGCGCGGAGGCGATCTGGAAGGCGACGGCCCCTCCCAGCGCCTTGCTGGCGCCATCCACCAGCTCCACCACCCGACCGTCGATGCCGCAGCCGGCGACGTTGGCGAAGTGGCGGACCTGGGGCCGGCCGTCGCGGCCCGTGAGCTCGACGCGGCCGAGATCGCACACCCGCTCTCCGCCCCGGAGGGCCAGGGCCGCGTCGCGGGTGTTGGCGGGAGCGCCGATCGAGCGCTTCAGGTCGCCCCCGGTGCCGCGGGGGATGAAGCCGAAGAGCACGTCGGGATGGTTCACGGCGGCGATGCCGTCGACCACCTCGCTGGCGGTGCCATCGCCCCCAACCGCCACCACCAGCCGCGAGCCCGCGGCGACCGCCTGTCGCGCCAGGACGGCGCCGTCGCCGCGCCTGCGGGTGAAGGCCCACTCGAAGTCGCCCACCACCGCGCGGACGGCCCTGGCGATGGAGTCGAAGTGGCGCCCGGTGCGGCCGTTGGCGCTCGCCGGGTTGACGATGAGATGGGGTCGGGGCACCGGCCGGCGAGGATAGCGGCCCGGGGCGCGGGGACCAAGGCCCTCGACCTCGACCGCGCCTTCTTCTACCCCACCGATCCCACCGGCCCCGGCGGGCCATTCCCGCCGGAGGCCGCCTACTTGGGCTCGACGGTGCTCCTCACGAACAGGTCCCTGAGCTGCCCCGCGTCCACGTCGCCCGGCGCCCCGGTCATGAGGTCGGTGCCCTTCTGCGTCTTGGGCCAGGCGACGACGTCGCGCAGGCTCTCGGCGCCGGTGAGGAGCATCACCAGCCGGTCCATCCCCAGGGCGATGCCGCCATGGGGCGGCGCCCCCATCTTCAAGGCGTCGAGGAGGAAGCCGAACTTGCTCCGGGCCTCCTCGTCGGAGATGCCCATGGCCCGGAAGACGCGGCGCTGGACCTCGGGGTCGTGGAGGCGGATCGAGCCGCCGCCGATCTCGAAGCCGTTGAGGACCAGGTCGTAGCGCCAGCAGTAGACCCGGCCCGGGTCGGACTCGAGGTACTGCACGTCCTGGTCGCGCGGGCGGGTGAAGGCGTGGTGCGCCGCGGCCCAGCGGCCGGTCTCCTCGTCGAGCTCGAAGAGGGGCGGATCCACCACCCAGAGGAAGCGCCACTGCCCCCCCGAGCCGTACTCGGGCACCAGCCCGAGCTTCTTGGCGAGGTGTACCCGGAGGTTGGCCATGACCGTGTGGACGGTCGAGGCCTTGCCGAACTGGAAGAGGAGGAGGTCGCCCGGTCCGGCGCCGCAGGCGGCGTTGACGGCCGCCCTCATCTGCGGGGTCACGGTCTTGGCGAACGGCGACTGGGTCCACTCGCCGCCCTCGCCCACCTTGGCACGGGCCAGCCCCTTGGCCCCCATTCCCTTCACCAGCTCCTCGAGCTTGTCGACCTCGGTGCGGGAGAGGCCCGCCGAGGCCGGGAGCCTGAGCGCCTTCACGATCCCCTTCTGCTCCACCGCCTCCTTGAGGAGCGGCAGTCCCCCGCCGCCGCTCTCGCGGACGAGGTCGGTGAGGACGGCGTGCGGCATCTCGAAGCGGAGGTCGGGCTTGTCGTTGCCGTACCTGGCCATCGACTCGTCGAAGGGCATCCGGGGGAAGGGGCGCGGCACCTCGACGCCCAGGGCTTCCTTCCAGAGCCGGGCGATGAGCCCCTCCATGACCTCGAAGACGTCGTTCTGATCGACGAAGCTCATCTCGACGTCGATCTGGGTGAACTCCGGCTGCCGATCGAGGCGCAGGTCCTCGTCGCGGAAGCAGCGCACCACCTGGAAATACTTGTCGAAGCCGGCGATCATGTAGAGCTGCTTGAAGAGCTGCGGGCTCTCCGCCAGGGCGTAGAACTTCCCCGGGTTGAGGCGCGAGGGGACGAGGAAGTTCCGGGCCCCGCCGGGCGTGTACTTCACCATGAAGGGCGTCTCGAGCTCGAGGAAGCCCCGCTCGGTGAAGTAGTTCCGGGTGAGGTGGGTCACCCGGGCGCGGGTCGTGAGCGCCTTCTGCAGGGGCACGCGCCTGAGGTCCAGGTAACGGTGCTGGAGCCGCTTCTCCTCGGCGGTGTCGATCTGGTCCTCGATGGGGAAGGGGGTGGGCTCGCTGCGGTTGAAGATCTCGAGGTCCCGGGCGTGGACCTCGATCTCGCCGGTGGCCAGCCGCGGGTTCACGTTGCCGCCGCGGGAGACCACCGCGCCTCGCACGCCGACGCAGTACTCGAGCCGGAGCTTCTCGGCCAGCTCGTGCACGTCGGGGCGGACGTCCTCCTCGAAGACCACCTGGGTCAGGCCCTCGCGGTCGCGCAGGTCGATGAACACCGCGCCGCCGTGGTCGCGGCGGTTCGCCACCCAGCCGAAGAGGACGACCTCCTTGCCGACGTCGTCCCGGGTCAGCTGGCCGCAGGAGTGGGTGCGCTTGAGCTCGGCGATGAAGCGGGGCAACGGTCTCCTCCCTTCGGGGAAACCGCAGCTAACACTCGGCAAACCGGGGCGTCAAGCGGGCGGCGAGGGACTCCCCGGCCGCCCGCCCGTCGCACCAGAAGTGAAGGGGCGGAGGTCGCGGAGCTTGAGCTGGAGGCGCCGGGTGCCATCCCACTCGTCGAAGCCCAGCGCCACCGCCGCCTCCACCTCGCCCTGGCACAGGGACAGGCGCTCCCCCATGTGGAAACCGATGGCGTCGAGGCCGGGGCCGAAGTCGAGCTTCAGATGCAGCCCGCCCGCGCCCACGGTTCGCGCCCGGGCCGGCCTGGCGGCGAGCGCGAAGAGCGGCTCGGGGTTGCCGGCGCCGAAGGGGGCGAGCCTCTCGAGGTCGAGGGCTGCCCGCTCGGTGATCTCCCCCGCCCCGAGGCGCCCTTCGATGCGGCAGCGGGCCACCAGGTCCTCGGGGGCGAGCCGCTCCGCCGCGTGGCGCTCGAAGGCGTCGCGGAACCGGCCCAGGGCCGCGGCCTCCACGGTGACGCCGGCGGCGTGGCGGTGGCCGCCGAAGGCCTTCAGATGTCCGGCGCAGGCGGCGAGGGCGTCGTAGAGGTGGAAGCCCTCGACGCTGCGCCCGCTGCCCTTGCCGGCTCCCCCCTGGAGGCCCACCAGCACCGCCGGCCGGTGGAAGCGCTCGGCCACCCGGGCGGCGGCGATTCCGACCACCCCGGGGTGCCACCCCTCGCGCCAGAGCACCAGCCCGCGGGCGCCGGCCCGCACCCGCCCCTCCGCCAGCTCCACCGCCTCCTCCAGCATCCGGCGCTCGATCTCCTGGCGGGAGCGGTTCTCGCCGTCGAGCTCCTCGGCCAGGGCCCGCGCCTCTCCTCGGTCGGAGGCGAGGAGGAGGCGGACCCCGCGACCGGCGTCGTCGAGCCGGCCGGCGGCGTTGATCCTCGGGCCGAGGCGGAAGCCCACCTGGCCCGCGGTCACCGGCGCCCCCGGCGGCAGGCCGGCCACCTGCTTGAGGGCCTTCACCCCGGGGCGCATCTCGCGCGCCAGCTCCTCGAGGCCGAAGCGCACCAGGATCCGGTTGGCGCCGGTGAGCGGGACCACGTCGGCCACCGTCCCCAAGGCCACGAGGTCGAGCGCCTGGCGCAGGTTGGGCTCGGGGCGGGACGCCCCGAAGCAGCCCGCCTCGCGGAGGCGGCGGCGCAGAGCCATCGCCAGGGCGAAGGTGACGCCCACCGCCGCCAGCCCCTTCTCGGGGTAGCCGCAGCCGGGCTGGTGCGGGTTCAGGATGGCGACGGCGGCCGGCAGCTCGACCGGGACGGTGTGGTGGTCGACCACCACCGCATCGACCCCCAGGGCAGCGGCGGCCCGGACCTCCTCGACGCCGGTGATGCCGCAGTCGAGCGTCACCAGGAGGCGCACTCCCTCGGCGGCGAGCCGCCGCACCGCCTCGACGTTGAGCCCGTAGCCCTCGACCAGGCGGTGGGGGGTGTAGGTGACGGCGTTCCCTCCGACTGCCCGCAGGAAGCCCGCCAGGAGCGCCGTGGAGGTGACGCCATCCACGTCGTAGTCGCCGTAGCAGCAGACGCGCTCCCCCCGCTCGAGC
>DATIFE010000024.1:0-3010 GCA_035455425.1 Anaeromyxobacteraceae bacterium
CCGGTGGAGATCATGTCGTCCACCACCAGGGGCCTCTTCCCCCGGACGTCCCCCACCACCCCCTGCACCGCCACCTCCGTCGCCGAGGTGCGCAGCTTGTGCACCACCACCAGGGGCAGGCCCAGGGGCCGGGCGTAGGCCTCGGCGAGCTTGACCGCGCCCAGGTCGGGAGCGACGACCACCGAGTCCTGGTGCGCGTGCGGCCGCAGGGCTTCGACCATGGCGGGGACGGCGCTGAGATGGGCGACGGGCGCCGGCATGCAGGCCGCGACCACCGGGCTGTGGAGGTCCACGGCGATCACCTGCGAGAGCCGGCCCGTCCCGAGCGCCTCGGCGAGGACCCGCGCCCCGAGCGGCTGTCCCTCCCTTGCGGCCCGGTCGTGCCGGGCATAGCCCACGTAGGGCGTCACCGCCGTCACCGAGCCCGCGCCGGCCCGGTGGCAGGCGTCGGCCAGGAGGAGCAGCTCGAGCAGGTTCTCCCCCACCGGCGGCCCGAGGGGCTGGACCACGACGACCGCCCGGTCGCGCACGCAGGCCTGGACCTCGACCTCCTGCTCTCCGTCGGGGAACCGCTGCACCAGGCAGGGCGCCAGCTCCGTCTCGAGCTCGCCGGCGATGGCTTCCGCCAGCGATGGGTGGGCCGAGCCGGCGATCACCATCGGCGTCATGGGACCTCCCCCGTGCCTCCGCCGCCTCCCGCGCGGCCCTCCCCTCCGGTCGCCCCGCCCACGGCCTCACCCCTTCGGCGCTGCGCCACCTCGCGCCCGGTGCGGGGCCACGGTGGTCGCCTGCGGCCCCTCCTCGCCCTGCTCCTCGGCGAAGCGAACGGCAGTCCCGACGCGCAGGCGGCCGAATCCCCGGCGGATGACGCTGTGCTCGTGAAAGTAGATCTCGCGCCCGTCCGGGGTCCGCAGGAATCCGTAGCCGTCCCCGGGGAAGAGCCGGGCCACCACCGCGCGCGCGGGCGGAACGTGCGCCTTGACGCGCTGGTCGAGGCGGCGGACGTGGTCCTGCAGCTGCCTCCGCGCCTCCCGGAAGGCGGCGTTCACGGCCGCCATGAGGTCCCCGTGGGCGGCCGTCTTCGTCGGATCGCGCCCCACCACCAGCCTCCCCCCCGGAACCGAGAGCTCCACGCGCACCCGGTACATCGGCCCGCCCTGGCGATGGTGGTGGCTCGGCGCCTCCAGTGTCACCGCGCAGCCGGTGATCCGGTCGAAGAACCTCTCCAGCCGAGCCGCCTTGTCGAGCACGCGCCGCTCCACCATGGGCGATGGGCGGACGTGGTGCCACCTGAGCTGAACGAGCCTCCTCATCATGGAGAGCCTCCCTGTCGTCCGCGAGCCGCCGGGCGGCCCGCCTTCGGCGCCGCGCCCCCCCGCGCTCGCGGCGGGCGGCGCTCCAGCCTGTGCCTGAGCTCCCTGAGGGGCAACGCGTTCCAGACGTCCGTCGCCTCGAGCCAGCCACGCCGCGCCACCCACACGCCGTAGCGGAGGTTGGCGAGGTGGGTGGCGTTGTGGGCGTCGGTGGAGATGGTCACCGGGACGCCCGCCTCCTTGGCCATGCGGCAGCCCACGTCCGTGAGATCGAGCCGCTCGGGCATGGCGTTCACCTCCAGGGCCACCCCCTCCTCGCGGGCCACCTCGAGCACCCGGGCGAGATCGAGGGCCGAGGCCTCTCTCGAGCCGATCTGGCGGCCGGTGGGATGGGCGAGCACGTGGACCAGGCCTGAGCGCAGCGCCCGGGCGACGCGCTCGGTCATCACCTCCGCCGGGTCGCCGAGCCGGGAGTGGACCGCCGCCAGCACCAGGTCGAGGCCGGAGAGGGCTTCGCCGGGCAGGTCGAGGGCGCCGGAGGGGAGGATGTCCACCTCGATCCCGGCGAGGAGGTGGGGCCGCCCCCCGAGCCGGGCGTCGAGCGCGCGCACCGCCGCCGACCGCTCGGCGAGCCGGGAGGCGTCGAGGCCGCGCGGACGGGAGCGGGAGTGGTCGGTGATGGCCAGGTAGCGCCGGCCCAGCTCGCGCGCCTTCTCTGCGAGCTCCTCGACGTCGGCGCGCCCGTCGCTCGACGCGCTGGAGTGGACGTGCAGGTCCCCGAGCAGGTCCTCCTCCTCCACCAGCTTCGGCAGGCGGCCCCGCTCCGCCGCCTCGATCTCGCCCGCCCCCTCGCGCAGCTCAGGCGGGATGAAGGGCAGCCCCACCGCGCGGAAGACCTCCTCCTCGGCGGCGCCCCCGAGCCGCTTCCCGGCCCGGTCGAAGACGCCGTACTCGGAGAGCTTCACCCCCATCTTCACGGCACGGGTTCGCAGGGCGATGTTGTGCGCCTTGGATCCGGTGAAGTAGTGGAGCGCGGCACCGAAGGACTCGGGCGGCAGCACCCGCAGGTCGGCCTGGATCCCGGCCCGGAGGCGGACCGACGCCTTGGTCGGGCCCTGGGAGAGCACCTCGGCCACCTCGGCGAGTCCGGCGAAGGCGCGCACCACCGGGGCGGCGTCGGACGCCGCCACCAGGAGGTCGATGTCGCCCACCGCGTCCTTGCGGCGCCGCAGGCTTCCGGCCGCCTCGGCGCGCAGCGCGCCCGGGACGCGGCGCAGCCGGGCGAGCATCGCCTCGGCGTACTCCAGGGCGCGATGGAGCGGCATCCGCCCGGCCCGCGCCCGGTGGCGCTCGATGGCCGCGAGGATGGCCTCGGCCCGCGCCCGGCCCATGCGGGGAACCTCCAGCATGCGGCCGGAGCGGCAGGCCTCCTCCAGCGCCCCGACGTCGGCGACGCCGAGCCGCTTCCAGGCCGCAAAGGCGGTCTTGGGCCCCACGCCCTCGATGCGGAGCATCTCGAGCACGCCCTGTGGCACCAGCGCCTCGAGGCGCGCCTGCTCGCGGCAGGCCCCGGTGTCCACGAGCTCGCCGATCTTCCCGCCGATGCCCTTCCCGATGCCGGGGAGATCCGTGAGGCGGCCCTGGCGCCAGAGCTCGGCGACCGGTCCCGGGTGAGCGTCCACCACCTGCGCCGCCTG
>DATIFE010000025.1:0-37143 GCA_035455425.1 Anaeromyxobacteraceae bacterium
GACCCCTTCGTCTCCGTCCACGCGTTCGTCTCGGGGTCGTAGAGCTCGCTCCTTGCGGTCGCCGGTATCACGGGGTTCGGCGGTGGCACCACCGTGCCTCCGCCGACCACGAGGACCTTGCCCGAAGGCAAGAGGATCGCCGTCGAGGCGAGGCGTGGCACCACCATCGGCCCGGTCGGCTCCCAGGCGCCTCTCGCGGGGTCGTAGACCTCGGCTGCGCTGGCCACGGCGCTCCTGTCCATCGTCATGCCGTTCGCGAAGAGCACCTTCCCCGTCGGGAGGAGGACGATGTTCGGGGGAGAGGCACCGTCCCTCTCTCGCCGCCAGGCCATCGAGCCGGTCCGCGTCCAGAGCCCCTGGTTCGGGTCGTACAGCTCGGCGGTGTAGTCCGAGGTGCTGGACGTGCTGTACGGCAGCCCGTCCCAGCCGCCTGCCACGAGCACCCGGCCGTCGCCAAGCAGCACGGCGCCGGCTGCCGCGCGAGGCTCGTTCATGGAGCCCGTCGGCGTCCAGATCCCGGTGACCGGGTCCCAGACCTCGGCGGAGTCCAGGGCCCTGCACCTAGCCGGAGGGGGCTCCTCCCAGTAGTCGGCGCAGCCTCCGGCAGCGAGGACCCTGCCATCGCTCAGCGAAACCAGGGAGTGCAGCCAGCGCGGCTCGTTCATCGCGCCCGTCAGCGTCCACGTGCCGACGACCGGCTCGCCCGCCTCCGGCGAGCAGGAGGCGGAGGCGAGGGCGGCGAGCGCGGCCGCCGGCAGCAGGACGAGCCGTCTCATGGAACGGCCTCCGGCAGCGGCCCCTCGTCGAAGATCTGCGCGGCCGAAATCGTGATCGAATGGTCAAAGTTGACGAAATCGCTGCTCAGTCCTCCGGCGACGAGAACGTCACCCGACGGCAGCAGGGCGGCCGTGGTGGTCCCGAAGGAGAAGTGCCGCATCGGGGGAGTGAGTGACCAGGCGCGGCGCCAGGGGTCGTAGACCTCGGGCGGAGTCTCGGGGCCGCAAAGGGGATGCATCATGCCCCCGGCCAAGAGCACCCTCCCCGACGGCAGGCGCACCGCCGAGGGATAGCTGTGGGGATTCAGCATCGGGCTGGCGGCTCGCCAGCTTCCCCCGGCCGGATCATAGATGTCCGCCTCGGCGTTATACCCGCACAGGGGCCCGGCGTTGCTCGTGTCCCGGAGGCCGTTGGTGAGGAGGACCTCTCCCGTGCCGAGCAGCGCAAGCGAGTGCCACACGACCGGGCGGCGGACCGCTCCCGTCTCCCTCCACGTGTTCGTCTCGGGGTCGTAGATCTCCGCGCTCGCGGTCGCATACACGCCTTCTGGCTTCCACGCCCCCGGAATCCCACCTACCGCGAGGACCTTGCCCGATGGCAGCAGGATCGCTGCCGGGATTTCCCGTCCTGTGACCATGGGCCCCGTGGTTGCCCATTCTTCATTGGCAGGGTCGTAGACCTCGGCCGCAGGGGCCGGGGCGCTCTCGTCCGGTTCCCTTCCGCCCACGAAGAGCGCCTTGCCGGAAGGAAGGAGGACGAGGCAGTGGCTCATCGCCGATGCATTGCGTCCCCAGGCCATGTCTCGAGTCGGCGTCCAGCGCCCCGTGGCCGGGTCGTACAGCTCCGCGCTGGTCTCGAGTCCTACTACCCCGTCCCAGCCGCCAGCCACGAGCACCCTGCCATCGAGCAGCAGGACGGCCCCCGGCTCGGCACGGGCCTCGTTCATCGAGCCGGTGGGCGTCCAGATCCCGGTAGCCGGATCGTAGATCTCGGCGGAGTCCTTGGCCTGGCAGGACACCCCGGGACCCTCCGCGTTGGCGCACCCCCCCGCGGCGAGGACCCTGCCGTCGGCGAGCACGGTCAGGGAATGCACCCACCGCGGCTCGTTCATCGCGCCGGTCAGGGTCCACCTTCCGACGACGGCCTCCCCCGGCGGAGACGAGCAGGAGGCGGACACGAGGACGGCGAGCGCGACGGCCCGCAGCGAGGCGCGCATCGGACCGCGAAGCAGAGGCCCCCGACGACGCCCCATGGCTCCCCCCGGCGGACGCCACGCGTATCGCCCTGCCGGCGCCATCCCACGCCAGCGCGGACGGAAGGTCCATGCGACCCGGAGTCGCGCGGCCGATCCCGCACCCGCCGGGGCCGCGCGCAGGCACTGGCGGGAGCTTGGCGACGGGCCTGGGCCCGAGAATCAGCTCGCGGAGGCCTTCCGGATCACGACCGCCGTGCCGTAGGCCACGATCTCGTTGGCGTTCTGCATGAGCTCGGAGGAGTCGAAGCGCATGCCCAGGACGCAGTTGGCCCCCATCTCCCGCGCGTGCTTCTCCAGGCGGTTCATGGCCTCGTTCCGGCTCTCGTTGGCGAGATCGCTGAAGAGCGTGATCTCGCCGCCGAACACCGTCTGGCAGCCGGCGCAGGTGGTCCCCACCACGCTCCGGCTGCGGACGGTGATGCCCCAGCACGGGCCGACGATGCGCTCGATGGCGTAGCCCGGCGGCGGGTCGAAGGTGGTCTGGATGGGGATCTGGTGCGGCTGGATCGCCTGCATGGCACCTCCTGGCCTCCACTCTACCGCCCGCGGGCCGTGGCCCGGATGCCTCGCCCCGCCCGGGGCGCAGCCATCTCGCGGATGCGGCCCGGCGGTGCCGCTCGGCTAGGATGCGGCCACCGGAGGCCTCCATGCATTCCCTCGCCTGCCTCGCCCTGTGCCTCGCCGCCGCGCCCGAGATCCGGAGCCCGCGGGTGGAGCAGCTCGCGGCCGCGGTGGACCCGGCGCGGCTCCAGGCCGCGGTGGCGCGGCTCGTCTCCTTCGGGACCCGCCACACGCTCTCCGACACCCGCTCGGAGACGCGCGGCATCGGCGCGGCCCGGCGCTGGCTCGCGGCCGAGTTCGCCGCCGCCTCCCGCCAGCCGGGCTCGAGGCTGCAGCCCTTCGACGACCACTTCACGGCCGACCCGGGCCCGCGCATGCCGAAGCCGGTCGAGATCGTGAACGTGGGGGCGGTGCTCCCGGGGACCGATCCGGCGCGGGCCCGCGAGGCGGTCGTGATCACGGGGCACTACGACAGCCGGGCCTCCGACATCATGGACGCCACCTCCGACGCCCCCGGCGCCGTGGACGATGGCAGCGGCACCGCCATGGTGCTGGAGGCGGCGCGGGTCATGGCCCGGGAGCGGCCGGCGGTGTCGGTCTACTTCGTGGCCGTGGCAGGGGAGGAGCAGGGGCTCATCGGCTCGGCCCACCTGGCCCGCAGGCTCAAGGCCGAGGGCGTGAACGTCCTCGCCATGACCAGCATCGACATCGCCGGGAACACCCGGGGCCAGGACGGAGTGACGGACGACGTCGACGCGCGCCTCTTCAGCGAGGGCGTGCCGGCGGCGGAGACCGAGGCCGGCCGCCGCCTGCGCGAGGCCCTGGGCGGCGAGAACGACGGCGCGGCGCGGGAATGGGCCCGCTACGTGAAGCGCGTGGCCGAGCGCTACGTGGAGAACCTGGACCTCTGGGTCATGCTGCGCCGCGACCGCATCGCCCGCGGGTCGGACCACTCCAGCTTCTCGCGGGAGGGCTTCCCCGCCATCCGCCTCTCCGAGGCCCACGAGCACTACGACCGGCAGCACCAGGACGTGCGGGCCGAGCAGGGCCGGAGCTTCGGCGACGACCTGGCCCACTTCGACGCCGCCTACTCGGCCCGGCTCCTGCGCGGGCTCCTGGCAGCGGTGGGGACGCTGGCCGCCGCGCCGGCGCCGGTGAAGGACCTGGCGCTGGGCGGCGCGGTGAGCCCCGACACCCGGCTCCGCCTGGCGCTCCCCGGCGATCCGCGGATCGCCGGCCTGGTCCTCTACCGCCGCCGCGCCGACGCCGTGGCCTGGCAGCGCGCCACCCGCTACCCCGCGGCCGACCGGATCGTCCTCCCGGGCGTGGTCCCCGACAACCAGGTCTTCGCCGTGGCCACCGTGGACGCCGAGGGGAACGAGAGCCTGCCGGTGCACCCGACCCGGCTCGAGTAGCCTGCCGGGACCGGTGCGGCGGGTGCGCTGGACGGCCCGGCGCTCCGGGGCTAGAACCCCCGGGCCATGGGCGACCTCGCCATCCGCTGCCGGGGGCTCACCAGGCGCTACGGCGAGGTCGTGGCGGTGGACGGGCTCGACCTCGAGGTGCGCCGCGGCGAGTGCTTCGGCCTGCTGGGGCCGAACGGCGCCGGCAAGACCACCACCCTCGAGGTGCTGGAGGGGATCCTCCCGCCCGGCGACGGCGAGGTGGAGGTGCTGGGGCGGAGCTGGTCCGACTCCGGCCCCTGGCTCCGGGAGCGCATCGGGATCACGCTGCAGGAGACCCGGCTCCCCGACAAGCTGGCGGTGCGCGAGGTGCTGGCCCTGTTCCGGTCCTTCTACCGGCAGGGCCGGACGGTGGACGAGGTCATCCGCCTGGTGTCGCTGGAGGAGAAGGCCCGCGCCTGGTACGAGAAGCTCTCCGGCGGCCAGAAGCAGCGGCTGGCGGTGGCCTGCGCGCTGGTCGGCGACCCGGAGCTGCTCTTCCTCGACGAGCCCACCACCGGCCTCGACCCGCAGTCGCGCCGCCAGCTCTGGGAGGTCATCGGCGCCATGCGGGCCGAGGGGCGCACCGTGCTCCTCACCACCCACTACATGGACGAGGCGGAGCGGCTCTGCGACCGGGTGGCGGTGGTCGACCACGGCAAGGTGATCGCGCTCGGCACCCCGCGCGAGCTCATCGAGCGGGTGGTGGGGCACGAGGTGGTCGAGTTCGCGGCGCCGGACGCCGGCGCCCGGCTCGAGGAGTCGCGGCTCCAGGCCCTGCCCGGCGTGCGGGCGGTGCGGCGCCGGAACGGCAGCTACGCGCTCACGGTGGAGCGCGTCCACCTGACCGTGCCGGCGCTGCTGCAGCACCTCGACGAGGTCAAGGCTCCGCTCGAGAACCTGGTCACCCACACCGCCACGCTGGAAGACGTCTTCGTGACCCTCACCGGCCGGAGGCTCCGTGACTAGCGAGGCCGCCGGGCGACGGTCCTCGCTGGGCCAGCTGACCGCGGCCCGGCTGCGGCTCTTCTTCCGCGAGCCCTCGGCCGTCTTCTGGACCTTCGGCTTCCCGCTGCTGCTCTCGCTGGCGCTGGGGATCGCCTTCCGCAACCGGCCGCCCCAGCCGTCGGTGGCGGCGGTGGCCGACGGGGCCGGGGCCGCCGCGGCGGCCGAGGCGCTGCGGGCCGCGGGCCAGAAGCCGCTGGTGCTCGGGCTCGACGCCGCGCGCGCCGCGCTGCGGGTGGGGAAGGCCGACGTGGTGGTCATCCCGGGGAGCCCGCGCACCTACGAGTTCGACCCGGCGCGCGAGGACAGCCGCCTGGCCCGGCTCCTGGTCGACGACGCCCTGCAGCGGGCCGAGGGGCGCAGGGACGCCACGGCGGTGTCCGAGGCGCACGTCAGCGAGCCCGGCTCGCGCTACATCGACTTCCTCGTCCCGGGGCTGGTGGGCCTCAACATCATGTCCTCGGGGATGTGGGGCATCGGCTACGTGATCGTGGAGACCCGGCAGAAGAAGCTGCTCAAGCGCATGGTGGCGACGCCCATGCGCCGATCCGAGTTCCTGCTCAGCTTCGTCCTCCTGCGGATGCTCTTCCTGCTGCTGGAGCTGCCGGTGCTGCTGGGGTTCGGGTGGCTGGTCTTCTCGGTGCCGCTGCGGGGCTCGCTCGCGCTGCTCGTGGCGGTGGCCCTCCTCGGCGCTCTGGCCTTCGCCGGGCTCGGGCTGCTGGTCGCCTGCCGGGCCCAGAACATCCAGACCGCCGGCGGGCTCATCAACCTGGTGATGATGCCCATGTTCCTGCTCTCGGGCGTCTTCTTCTCCGCCTCCCACTTCCCCGACGTCCTCCAGCCCTTCATCCGGGCCCTGCCGCTCACCGCGCTCAACGACGCCATGCGGGCGGTGATGATCGAGGCGGCCGGGGTGGCGCAGGTGGGCCCCCAGCTCCTCCTGCTCGCCGGGGTCGCCGCCGGCGCCTTCGCCCTGGCGCTGCGCTGGTTCCGCTGGACCTGACGGCCGGGGACCAGCCCCTGCCGCTGCCGGGTGCGGCGTTCCCGCGGCCGCCCCGCCCGGCGCGTTTCCGGTATCCTCGGGGGCCGGAGGTGGCCCATGCGCAGGGGGATCCCGCCGGCGGCGCTCGGGCGCCTGGCCCTCCTCCTCGCCGTCGCCGCCGGGTCGGGGTGCGGCGGCGGCAAGGGCGTCGAGTGCCCCGCCGGCCAGACCGACTGCGGCGGGGCCTGCAAGGACCTCCAGTCGGATCCGGTCAACTGCAACGGCTGCGGGCTGCGGTGCCCGGTCGGGGGCGTCTGCGTCCTCGGGGGCTGCCAGTGCCCCCTGGGCACGGAGCTCTGCGGCGCGGCCTGCGTGGACACCGGCACCAGCGCCGCCAACTGCGGGAGCTGCGGCCACGCCTGCGGCGCCGGCACCTGCTCGGGCGGGGCCTGCACCTGCGCGGGCGGCGCCACGGACTGCGGCGCGGCGGCGAGCCCGCAGTGCCGCAACACCTCGTCCGACCGGTCCAACTGCGGGGGCTGCAACGTGGCCTGCGCCGCGGACCAGGTCTGCGCCGCGAGCGCCTGCGCCGCCTGCCCGGCTGCGACACCCAGCGTCTGCGGCAACGCCTGCTTCGATCTCCAGACGGACCAGGCCCACTGCGGCACGTGCGCCAACGCCTGCGGCGCGGTCCAGACCTGCGTCGGCGGGACCTGCACCTGCCCCGCCGGTCTGACGGCCTGCCCTGGCGGCACCTGCGTGGACGTCCTCACCGACTCCGCCAACTGCGGCGTCTGTGGCCACGCCTGCCCGGCGGGCCAGGCCTGCAGCTCCGGTGTCTGCGCCTGCACCGCCGCCGGCAGCCAGACCTGCGGAGCGCTGTGCTGCGAGGGGACCGCCTGCTGCGGCACCGGGGGGACGGCCTGCCAGACGAAGCACGACGCCGGCTTCGGCGGCGCCGGCGCCGTCTTCTTCGACTGCAACCCGGCTGGGAGCCAGGCCGCGGCCCAGAACGCAGCCCTCGCGTGGGCGCCGGCGGGTCACGTCTCGTCGCAGGGCGGCAACACCTGCAGTTTCACCACCGACTGCGTCGCCTGGGAGAACGCCGCCTCCCCGGCCGCCTGCGGGGTCTGGTGCTACACCGGGATGTGGGCCGGGCAGGTCGCGGTCACCGAGTCCCTGGTCTGCCTCTGTCCCACCTCGACGAGCCCGGCCTGGCACTGACCGCCCGCGCCCCCGCGACGGGCCTCACTCCTCCGCCGGCCCGCCGAGGCCGAGCCGGGCCACGTCCTCCGGCGTGTTGGCGTTCTCGAAGGCCAGCCCGCGCGGATCGATCTCCGCCCACTCCTCCTCGCCGAGGAAGTGCGCCCCGCAGGCGGTGGCGATCTTCCACATCGACGGGCTCCCGCTCGCCAGCATCCGCTCGACCACCGGCAGGCAGTCGCGCGACCAGAAGGCGTGGAGCGGCTCGAGGCGCCCGCGCCAGATCACCGCCACCGCCGGCGCGTCGCGCCGGGCCGCCAGCCAGGCGATGGGGCCCTCCGAGAGGAAGGGCATGTCGCAGCCGGCCGTGAAGACCCACGGGGTGCGGGAGGCGAGCAGGGCGGCGTGGAGGCCGCTCGGCGCCCCCTTGCCCGGGATCCGGTCCGGGACCACCGCGGCCCCGAATTCCCGGTAGCGGGCCACGTCGTTGGCCACCACCAGCACCTCCGGGAAGAGGCCGCGGAAGAGCCGGAGCGTCCGGGCCACCAGGGGCTCGCCGCCGGCGCGCAGCAGGCCCTTGGCCACGCCGCCGAGGCGCGTCGCCTGGCCGCCGGCCACCAGCGCGCCGGTGCAGTCGGGGAGGAGGGGAGAGGGGGCCATGAGGGTGCTTGGTCCGGCGGCGCGCCGTGCACTATAAGAGGGCGACGTGACCCCCGAGAAGCGCCTCGAGGCGTTCCAGAGGATGGTCGAGCAGCGGCCGGAGGATCCCTTCGCCCGCTACTCGCTCGCCATGGCGCTCCGCTCCGCCGGCCGCGGCGAGGACGCGGCGCGGGAGTTCGAGGAGCTGCGGCGGCGGGCCCCGGCCTACGTCCCCACGTACCTGATGCTGGGCCAGGTGCTGGAGACGCTGGGGAAGGGGGCCGAGGCCGCCCGGGCCTACCAGGACGGGATGGCCGAAGCGGCGAAGGCCGGCCAGGAGCACGCCCGGAGCGAGCTGGCCCAGGCGCTCGAGGTGCTGCGCGCCCAGGGGGCGTGAGGCGACAGGAGATCGCATGCCAGGACCACTCATGCAGGGCAAGCGCGCGCTCATCACCGGCGTCGCCAACGAGCGAAGCATCGCCTGGGCCATCGCGCAGGCCTTCCAGGCCGAGGGCGCGGAGCTGGCCTTCACCTACCCGGGCGAGGCGATGGAGAAGCGCGTCCGGCCGCTCGCCGAGGGCATCGGCGCCAGGGCCATCCTCGACTGCGACGTGGCCAAGGACTCGGACATCGACCGCACCTTCGCCGAGCTGCGCCGGGTGTGGGACCGGCTCGACGTGCTGGTGCACTCCATCGGCTACGCGCCCCGGGAGGCGCTCGACGGGCGCTTCGTCGACGTCACCACCCGCGAGGCCTGGCGCATCACCCTGGACGTCTCGGCCTACTCGCTGCTGGGCCTGGCCCGGGCGGCGAAGCCCATGATGACCAGCGGCGGCTCCATCGTGACCCTCACCTACTACGGCTCGGAGAAGGTGGTCCGGAACTACAACGTCATGGGCGTGGCCAAGGCGGCCCTGGAGTGCACCACCCGCTACCTGGCCGAGGACCTGGGCCAGGAGGGGATCCGGGTGAACGCCATCAGCGCCGGGCCGCTGAAGACGCTGGCAGCCGCCGGCATCAAGGGCATGCGCGCCATGCTGCAGGAGAACGCCGACAAGACGCCGCTGCGGCGCAACATCGAGCAGGAGGACGTGGCCCGGGCCGCGCTCTACCTGTGCAGCGACCTCGGCCGCAACGTCACCGGCGAGACGCTCCACGTCGACGCCGGCCAGAACATCATGGGCGTGGTGTCGATGGGCTAGCGCCGGCCGCCCGCCGGGTGCAGGGGAGGGGAGGGCTGCCTAGACGAACCGGCCTCGCGGCACGCCCTCGCCCACGAACGGGTTCGTCCGCCGCTCGTCGCCGAGCTGGCCGCTCGGGCCGTGGCCGCAGTGGAAGGTGACGTCGTCGCCCAGCGGGAAGAGCCGGCCGGCGATGGACCGCTGCAGGGCCTCGAAGTCGCCGCCGGGGAGATCGGTGCGGCCCACCGAGCCGGAGAAGAGGGTGTCGCCGGTGAAGAGGACCCGGGGCTCCTCGAGCCAGAGCGAGCAGGAGCCGCGGCTGTGGCCCGGGGTGTGGATGACGCGGGCGGTGATCTCGCCCACGGCGAAGGTCTCGCCGTCCTCGTGCCAGCGGTCGACCTCCGGCACCTCCCCCTCCTCCTCGAACCCGAACATCTCGAACTGCCGCGGGAGCATCGCCAGCCACTCCCGGTCGGCGGCGTGGAGCTGCAGCGTCGCCCCGAGCCGCCGGCGCGCCTCGGCGGCCCCGGCGACGTGGTCGACATGGGCGTGGGTGAGGAAGATGCGCTTCACCTGGAAGCCGCCCGGCTCGGCCAGGGCGAGCACCCGCGGGACCTCGCCGCCCGGGTCGATCAGCACCGCCTCGCCGGTGCGGTCGCAGGCGGCGAGCCAGGTGTTCTCGGCGAATGGGCCGACGACGGCGCGGCGGACGACGAGCATGAGGGCACCCGAATACACGATGGGCCCGGGGCACGACAGCCCCCGGGCCCGATCACGCCCTTCTTGGGTCGCCGGCGCGCCGGTGCGGCGCCCCGAGGCGAGGTCCTGTCAGTACGAGAAGGACTGCCCGCAGCCGCAGGTGTTCTTGGCGTTGGGGTTCACGAACTTGAACCCCGCGCCCTGCAGGCCGACGACGTAGTCGATGGTCACGCCCTGCAGGTACATCGAGCTCATCGGGTCGAGGAAGAGCTTCACGCCGCCCAGGTCGACGACGTTGTCGCCCTCCTTGGCCTCGTTCTCGAAGTCCATGGAGTACTGGAAGCCCGAGCAGCCGCCGCCGACGACGCCGACGCGGATGCCGTACCCCTCGAGGTTCTCGCGGGCCATGGCGTCCTTCACCATCTCGATGGCCTTGGGGGTGAGGACGATGGGGCCCGGGGCCTCGGGCTCGGTGGCGACGAGGTTGCGGCCGGGCGTGACGACAGTGGTGTCCATGCGGGTCTCCTGGGGAATCTCGACCAGACCGCTCCATGATAGCGGGCGGCGACCGCCTCGGCAACCCTGCCGGATCGGGAGCTACCCGCGGCCGGACAGCCGGCGTCCCCCGTCCACCGGCAGGACGGTGCCGGTGACGTACGAGGCGGATGCCAGGTAGCGGACCGCCTCGGCCACGTCCTCCGGGCGGCCGGCGCGCCGCAGCGGGATCCGGCGCTCCAGGGCCCGCCGTCGCGCCGCCGGGACGCCCTCGGGCCAGAGGACCGTGCCGGGCGCAACGGCGTTGACCCGCACCCGCGGCGCCAGCTCGAGGGCCAGGCACTCGGTGATCCGGACCAGTGCGGCCTTGGAGGCGGCGTAGGCGGCGTGGCGCGGCCAGGCCACCAGGCCGCCGCCGACGTCGGCGACGTTGACGATCGACCCGCCGCTGCGGCGCAGCAGGGGGTGGAGCGCGCGCGAGAGCAGGAGGGGAGCGCGGGCGTTCAGATCCATCTGCGCGTCGAAGGCGGCGGCGTCGATGGCGGAGAGCGGCCGCTCCTCGAAGCCAGCGGCGCTGTTCACCAGCAGATCGAGACGGGCGAAGCGGCGGCGGAAGGCCCGGGCCAGCGCCTCGGGCCCCCCCTCGGCGGCGAGGTCGGCGCGGAGCGGCGCCGTGCCCGGGGGTGGCGGGTGGCTGCGGAAGTGCGCCGCCACCGCCCAGCCGTGTCGAAGGAGATCCCGTGCGATGGCGCGGCCGACCCGGACCCCGGCGCCGGTGACCAGGGCCACCCCGGCGGTTCCCGGCGTCGGCGGGCGCGACCTCAAGTCCCCTCGAACGCCAGCTCGGTGGTGATGGCGATGGCGGCGCGGACCGAGCGGTAGATGGGGCAGGCGTCGGCGAAGATCCCGTGCACGCGCTCGGCGGTCTCCCGCCGGTCCGCCGGCGCCCGCAGCCGGAGCCTCACGTGGATGCGCTTGACGACGAGCACCTTGCCCTCGAGCTCCACCTCGCCCGTTGCCTCGGCGACCAGGTTCCCCTCCGACGCCGCGATCTGGCGCGCTTCCAGCGCACCTCCGAAGGTCCCGCACAGTCAGCCGGCGGTGGCCGCCACCAGGTAGTCGATGGTGGTGGCGTGCGGCTCGTAGCTGCCCGGGGCGCGGCCGTAGTGGCTGGCGACGGCGCCGTGGACGCCGAACAGCGCCGGCTCCTTCTCGGCCGGCAGGAAGGCCCGTCGCAGGCCCGCCTTGCCCCGCTCGATGCGGATCTCGGATCGATACGCGACCTCCGCCATTGCCGCCTCCTATCCCCGCCGGGCCGGGTCCCAGATCGGCTCGGCGACGCCCTTGCTGTGGTTGGCCGCGCGCGCCGCCACGAAGAGGAAGTCGGCGAGCCGGTTCAGGTAGGTGAGCACCGCGGGGCTCACCGGCTCGAGGCGGTGGAGCGCCACCACCCGCCTCTCGGCGCGGCGGCAGACGGCGCGGGCGTGGTGCAGCGCGGCGGCCAGCGGGGTCCCGCCGGGGAGCACGAAGTGGCGCAGCGGCTCGAGCTTCCCCTCCCAGGCGTCCATCTGCCGCTCCAGCTCCTCGGCCCAGGAGGGGTCGACGGGCGGCAGGGAGGAGCGCGTCTCGGTGCGCGGCGGTGCGGCGAGGTCGGCGCCGACGGCGAAGAGGCGCGCCTGGACGGCCGCCAGGTGGCGCTCGATCTCGGCCATCTCGTGGAGCCAGGCGTCCTCGGCCCAGCCCTCGTGGCCGGCGGCGCGAATGGTTCCCAGGACCGCGTTGAGCTCGTCGACGGCGCCGCAGGCCTCGACGCGCGCGTCGTCCTTGGGCACCCGCTTGCCCCCGAAGAGGCCGGTCTCTCCCGCGTCCCCGGTCTTCGTGTAGATCTTCACCCCGCTGTGCTAACACCGCGCCGCCGCCGGCCGCAACGTCCGGCCGCGGCCGGGAGGCGCATGGACCTGCCGTTCGACGCCGCGGAGCTCGACCGCATCGGCCGCGCGGCGGCCGAGGAAGCCTGGAAGGGTGGCATGACGGTGCTGCGGCCGGATGGGGTGGTCGTTCCCATCCCGCTGGTGGCCGAGCCCGAGCCGCTCTCGGCCGAGGAGCTCGGCTGGCTCGCCGCCGAGGCGCGGGCCATCCTCTCCGGGGCCGTGAAGCTGGCGCGGGCGCTTCTGGCCCAGGGGGACGACCGGGACCGCGAGGCGCTGCTCGGCCCGTTCCAGGGCCTCGAGGCGGAGGCGATGGCGCGCCTCTTCGACGAGGCACCCGTCCCGGCCGTCCTGGCCCGCGTCGACTTCCTCCGCCCCGCAGTACCGGCACCTTTGGTGCCGGACGATGGCCCCTCGGCATCTTCGGTGCCGGACGACGCACCGGCGGCCTCGGCCTCGGCGGCCTCGGCGGCCTCGGTGCCGGACGATGGCCCCTCGGCGCGCGCGGAGCCCCGGGCGCTGGAGCTCAACGCCACCATTCCGGCCATGCCGGCCTACGCCGACCTCGCCGCCCACTCCTGGCTCCGAGCTGCCGCTCGGGAGCGAGGACTCCCCCCGCGCGTCGCGGACGACCTGGTCGCGGCCTGCGGCAGCAACATGGAGGATTTCCGCGCCACGCTGCAGGCCTACTACGAGCTCAGGGGCGGTACGCGCGCGCGGCCGTCGATCGCAGTGGTGGCCCGGCCGGGTGATGCCCAGATCGGCGAGTTGCGCCGCCTCGCGGCCCACTTCCGCCAGATGGGCCACGAGGCCCGGAACCTGGTGCCGGACGATTGCGAGCCGGAGGAATGGGACTTCCTCTACCGTCACGTATGGGCCCACCGGACGAAGCCGGAGAGCCCCTTTGCCCGGGCGCTGCGCGCCCCCGGGAAGTTCGTGCTGGCGAACCCGGTGAACGGCCTTCTCGAGGCCAAGGCCCTGTTCGCCCGGCTTTCCGAGTGCGCCGAGGACGCCGGGCTCGCCGCCCTGGCCGGCCTCGACGAGGCGGAGGTCGCCGCCGCCCGGCGTCTTCCGTGGACCCGACGCCTCGACGCAGCGCTCGTGCCGAGGCTGCTCGAGCACCGGGAGGGCTTCGTGCTGAAGCGCAGCTGGGACTACGGCGGGAAGAGCGTCCATCTCGGCGCCGAGATGGAGGCCCCCGCCTGGAGGCGGGCGGTCGAAGCGGCGGCCGGGGACACCCGCGGCGGCGGCTTCGTGGCCCAGGAGAGGATCTTCGCCGGACGCAAACCGGCAACCCGCGTCGCGCCCGAGGGCGTGACCCGCGTCGAGCTGGTGCGCGACGTCTCCACCTACGCCGGCCTCGGTCCCGTTTCGCCCCGCGGGTCGGTGGTCCGGGCAGCCGCCTCGCCCATCGTCAATATCCTGGGCGGAGGCGGGCTAGCCCCCGTGATTCCCGCAGAAGTCCTGGCTCGGCTCGCTTGAAGCGACTCGGCAGAATTAAACCCTTCAGGCCACCCCGTTAGAGGTGGTGAATCTACGGCGTGTCCGGTGTTTCGTGGACAGTTGTGATGGTAGACTTTGAGCAGGTTTGGGAAACCCCGTTCCCCGGGCCCGGGGAACGGGGCCGCTGAAAGCAGGGGCGGGCCGACCGCCCTCCTTGGCTCACCCTGCTTTCGGCACTTTTCGCGAGGGGATCGCAAGACTGCGGTCCCCTCGTCCTTTTCCGAGTCAGAAGTCGTTTTCCGCGCGCCCTGGACGCAGCGCGGCGCACGCCCGACGCTGATCCCGCCCGGTCCGGAAGCGACGTCCGGCACCAGCTACCAGCTACCCGGTACAGTGACCTCAGGAAGCTCCGTTCTGGAGTGGCGTCCGGCACCGGGCGCCGGGCGCGGGAGCCTGGCGTCCCGGGGCCCCTGGGTCCGCCGGGTCTGCGCCGCCGACCATAGAACGGGTCCTGGCGAACCCCATGGGTCTCGGGTAACCTGGGGGCAGGGTTCATAACCACCCGATTCGCAAGAGCTCCCGCGCGGCCCGCCCCGGAACGAGGAATGCAGCCTCCCCCGCGGGACTCATGACCAGCTTGGCCCAGGCTACGCACAGCACAGCCCCGTGGTCGGCGACCGAAGCCACCGTGCTCCTGGTCGACGACGACGAGCACATCCGGCGCGCGCTGAAGCGCGTGCTGCAGCGGGCGCGCTGCAGGCTGGTGGAGGCGAGCGACGCGGCCGAGGGCCTGGGGATCATCGAGGCCGAGCCGGTCCACGTGGTGATCTCCGACTACCGGATGCCCGGCATGTCGGGTGTCGAGTTCCTTCGCGTGGTGAAGGACCGCTGGCCGCGGGTGCAGCGCGTGCTCCTCACCGGCCAGGCCGACACCGCCACCATCGAGGAGGCCGTCAACCAGTCCGAGATCTTCCGCTTCATCTGGAAGCCCTGGGACGACGCCCACCTCATCCTCACCATCCAGAGCGCCATCGACCAGTACTGGCTGGCCGAGGAGAACACACGGCTCAACGACATCATCGCCCAGAGAAACCAGGACCTGGAGAAGCTGAACCGCGAGCTCGACGCCAAGCTGGAGCAGCGGTCGCGCGCGCTGACCCGGTCCGCGGACGAGTGGCGCGCCTGCTTCGACGCCATCTCCGACCCGCTGGCCATCGTCAAGGTCGACGGCGAGGTGGTGCGCGCCAATGCCGCGTTCGCCAAGCTCGCCGGGGTGCCGGTGAACCGGCTGCCGGGGCTGCAGCCGGTCGGCGAGGTCTACGGCCAGCTGCCGTCGCCCGGCAGGCCGTCCGCCGGCGAGACCGTGGCCGAGGTGGCCCGGGGCGAGCGCACCTGGCTGGTCCGGACCTTCCCGTTCCCGGAGAGCGGGTCGGTGGCGGTGTGGAAGGACGTCACCGAGGAGCGCGAGGTCTCCCGGCGGCTCCTGCAGGCCGAGAAGATGGCGGCCGTGGGCCAGCTCGCCGGCGGCGTGGCGCACGAGATCAACAACCCCCTGGGCGGGATCCTGGCCTTCGCACAGCTGATGAGCCGCGAGGACCGGAACAAGGAAGACCTCGACAGCCTCAACCTGATCATCGACGCAGCCACGCGCGCCAAAAAGATCGTGGAGTCGCTGCTGCGCTTCTCGCGCCGGCCGAAACAGGACGAGCGGGGCCCGGTCGACCTCGCCAGGGTGGCCGAGGACGCGCTCTTCCTCATGAGCTCGCAGCTCAAGGAGGGGCGGGTGGAGGTGGTGCGCCAGCTCGATCCGGCCGTGTGCACCGGAAACGCCAACCTCCTCGGCCAGATCCTGGTGAACCTGCTCGTCAACGCGCTCCACGCCATGGGGAACAAGGGCCGCCTCTCCGTGGAGACCCGCTCGCACGCAGGCGTGGCGCAGGTCCGCGTGAGCGACGACGGGCCGGGTGTGCCACCGGAGATCCAGAGCCGCATCTTCGAGCCGTTCTTCACCACCAAGCCGGAGGGGCAGGGCACCGGGCTCGGCCTCTCCATCTGCTACCGCATCGCCGAGGAGCACGGCGGAACCATCCGCCATGAGCCGGCGCCCGGGCGCGGGGCCTCCTTCGTCCTGGAGATCCCGTCCGCGGCTCCGAGATCCTGAGAAGCGAGGGAGAGTCATGGAACAGAGTCAGAACAAGGTCCGCGTACTCATCGTCGACGACGAGCCGGCGCTGCTCCGAGCGCTCGAGACCCTCCTCCAGAAGAAGGGCCACGACGTGGTGGCGCTCGACTCGCCCATCGCAGCCACGCAGAAGCTGGCGCAGGAGGACTTCGACGTCGCCCTCCTCGACGTCAAGATGCCGGAGCTCAGCGGCATCGAGCTCCTCACCGCGGTCAAGCACCGCCGCCCGGAGGTGGAGGTCATCATGATGACCGGCCACGCCACCGTGGAGACGGCCCTGGCGGCGGTCAAGGCCGGCGCCTACGACTACCTGACCAAGCCCTTCGATGACGTGGAGGTGGTGGCGCGCGCCGTCGCAAAGGCGGCCGAGCGCAAGCAGCTCTTCGACCGCAACCGGCAGCTGGAGCGGGAGCTGCGCGAGCGCGGGGCCCCGGCCGAGGGCATCGTCGGGACCTCGGGGCCCGTTCGCGACGTGACGCGCATGATCGACGCGGTGGCGTACAGCGCCGCCACGGTGCTCATCAGCGGGGAGAGCGGTACCGGCAAGGAGCTGGTGGCCCGCGCGCTCCACAACAAGAGCCCGCGGCGGAGCCAGCCGTTCGTGGCGCTGAACTGCGGCGCACTCACCGAGACGCTGCTGGAGAGCGAGCTCTTCGGCCACGTGAAGGGAGCCTTCACCGGCGCCCAGCGCGACCAGAAGGGGCTCTTCGACGCCGCCGACGGCGGGACCATCTTCCTCGACGAGATCGGCGACATCCCGCTCTCGACCCAGGTGCGCCTCCTGCGGGTGCTGCAGGAGGGCGAGATCAAGCGCGTCGGCTCGGCCGAGTCGGTCCACGTCGACGTCCGCGTCATCGCCGCTACCCACCGCGATCTGCCGCGACTCGTGAAGACGGGGAAGTTCCGCGAGGACCTCTTCTATCGGCTCAACGTCATCGCCATCCCGCTGCCGCCGCTGCGCGATCGCATCGAGGACGTGCCGCTCCTGGCTCACCACTTCCTGCGCCGCTATGCCGAGCGGCTGCAGAAGAAGGTGAAGACCCTGTCGCCGGAGGCGGTGGAGCTGCTCTGTGGGTACCGCTGGCCGGGCAATGTTCGCGAGCTGGAGAACGCAGTCGAGCGGGCGGTGGTCCTGTCGCGGGGCGACGCGGTGACGCCCGCCGATCTGCCGCCGGCCATCACCGGCCGGACCGCGCCGCTCGTCCGCGAGCTGCCGGTTGGCGGCGACGAGTCGGCCTGGCTGACGATGAGCTACGCTGCCGCCAAGGAGCAGGCGCTGCGCCGCTTCGAGAAGGACTACGTCGAGGCGCTGATGAAGGCCTGCGACAGCAACATCTCGGCTGCTGCGCGCAAGGCGGGCATGGATCGCTCGAACTTCAAGCGCGTGCTCCGCAAGTACCGGCAGTACGTCGAGGCCGACGAGCCGGACGACGAGGTCCGCGCCCAGGCCTAGCCTTGGTGTGTGGTGGTGCCGGACGCACCCTGGACGGCCACTGGCTGGCCGCCTGGCAGCCCGGGGGCCGCGGGGCGGCCGTGGGCTTCGGCCTAGCGCGCGCCAACGCTAGGGAGACCGGGGCACGCGCCTTGCCCCGGTGCCGCGAATGCCTCGGCTGCCAAGATCCCTCCTGGTCTCCGAAGACACCACGAATCACTGCACCTGGCGCAGTCATGACCACGCCCGCGTCTTCGAGCACCCCGGTGCGAGGCATCGATTCCTGGAGCTCATCTCGCGGCACAAGGCCGCCCACGGCATTCGCATCCATGCCTATTGCCTCATGGGTACCCATCCACACGTGGTCTGCACCGCGACCCGCGGTCAGCATGCCTGGAGCGCATTCTGGAAGGTCGTGAACCAGCGATTCGCGCGCTGGTACAACCGCAGCCAGGGGAAGTGCGGGCAAGTGGTGATGGAGCGACTGCGTTCCCCTCGGATCCAGACGAACGGCGGCGGTCGGCACATGCTGATGGTCATGAGGTACGGCGACCTGAACCCCGTTCGAGCGGGACTGGTCGGCAGCCCCAAGGACTGGCCGTGGTCCAGTTACCGTCACTACGCCTTTGGAGAAGCGAACGAGCTCATCGACGACGCGCCGGCATACCTGGCACTCGGCGGAACAGCCGCGCAGAGGCGGAAGGCCTATCAGTCGCTGCTGGCCCTCCGGCGCTGCGGGGACCTTCTTGAGAGGCGAACAGACTTCGTTCACGGTCCCTTCATCGGCACGAGGGACTGGGTTGCTGCCCGACTGGAGGCATGCGGCCTGTCGCCCCCACTCCTTGACTGAGCGACCCCTGCGCAACCACTCTCGGCGTCCGCCGCGGGCGTGAGGCCGCGGTGGTCCTTGTCGAGCCATCGCGACGTTACGCACCTGGGCGCCTGGGCGGGCTCCGAAGCCGGTCCGCCCGGGTCCTGCACCCGGCGCCACGGCCCCTCGCCCACCCGCGACAACCTGATCTGCGAAACCTCCGGTCGGGAGCAAGAGGGACCGGTGAATATCTCCGAATCCTCTCTAGCGGATCGCCTCCGGCACCCTTGCCCCTGGAACCAGGAATTCTCGCGCCTCCTCGAAGATGCGGGGTACCGAGGCGACCAGTTCGTGGCCGTCGTCCAGGGCCACCAGCCTCGCTCCCGGCGTCCGGTCCACGAAGGCGGCCACGTCCTCGAGCGGGACGGTCTCGTCCCGTCTGCCGGCGAAGCAGAGGGTCGGCACGCGCACCTCCGGGAAGGCGGGAAGGGTTGCAGCATCCTCCAGGAACCGGTAGCCGATGCGCCGCGGGTTCCCGGTGACGTGGTGGTCCACCCACAGGCCCTCCGTCTTCCAGGCCTCCACCTGCTCCGGCGTGAGCCGCGCGCGCCACCGCTCGAAGAGCCGGAAGGCCGGGGCGAGGAGCACCAGCCTTTCGACGGAGGCGTGTCGCGAGGCGAGCAGCGCTGCCAGATAGCCGCCCAGCGAGCTCCCCATCACCGCTCGCGCTCCGGTCGCGGTCAGGGCCCTCTCCGCCTCGGCAAGCATGGTGAGCGGGGTGGAGCGTTCGAATCCATCGGCTCCCGGGGTCAGGTCGGCGCGCTGCAGGGCGACGCCGATGCGTCCGAAGAGCTCCTCGAAGGCGCGCCCCTTGGCCGAGCTGGGGCCAGACGCGAAGCCGTGGAGGTAGAGAATGGGGGTGGTCACGGTCGCGTCGCGGCAGGGGTGGTCCCGGAGGAGCTATCCCTTCTTCGCCTTCTCCTTCGCGGCGCGGAGCCGCTCCGCGAGCTCCCTCTCCAGGCCGCTCTCCGAAAGCTTCACGATCCGTTCCCCCTGGATGGCCTCCGGCAGGTACTCGGCAGCGACGTAGTGGCCCTCGAAGTCGTGTGGGTACTGGTAGCCGCCGCCGTAGCCCAACGACTCCATCAGCCGGGTGGGCGCATTCCGCAGCTCGAGCGGCACCGGGAGTGCGCCCCTCTCGCGCACCAGGCGCCGCGCCGCCGCATAGGCGGTGAGGGCGGTGTTCGACTTGGGCGCCAGCGCCAGGTAGATGGCGGCCTGGCTCATGGGCAGCACCCCCTCCGGCAGCCCCACCAGCTCCACCGCCCGGAGCGCCGAGGTGGCGACCGAGAGCGCCATCGGGTCGGCGTTGCCCACGTCCTCCGCCGCAAAGATCACCATCCGCCGCAGGAGGAAGCGCGGTTCCTCGCCCGCCTCCAGCATCCGCACCAGGTAGTAGACGGCGGCATCGGGATCGGAGCCGCGCATCGACTTGATGAAGGCGGAGACGACGTTGTAGTGCTCCTCGCCCGCCTTGTCGTAGAGGATGGTGCGGTGCTGCAGCGCCTCCTCGGCGTCGGCCTTGCCGACCTGGCTCCGCCCGGCGAGGCGCGCGCCTGCCGCCGCCACCTCCAGCGCGTTGAGGGCCCGGCGCGCGTCGCCGAAGGCGGCGCGGCACAGCGCCTCGCGTGCCTCGGGGGAGAGGCCCAGGCTTCCGCCGAGCCCCTCGGGCGCCGCCAGCGCCCGGTCGACGAGCCGCCCCACCTCCTCCTCGGTGAGCGGCCGCAGGGTCACCACCCGGCAGCGCGAGAGGAGCGCCGGGATGATCTCGAAGCTCGGGTTCTCGGTGGTGGCGCCGATGAGCGTCACCGTTCCCGCCTCGACGTGCGGCAGCAGGGCGTCCTGCTGTCCCTTGTTGAAGCGGTGGATCTCGTCGACGAAGAGGATGGTGCGCTGGCGGTGGAGCCGCCGCCGCTCCCTCGCCGCCTCGACGATCTCCCGGATCTCCTTCACCCCTCCGAGGACGGCGCTGAAGGGCACGAAGACCGCGCCGGTCCGCCCGGCAACGATGCGCGCCAGCGTCGTCTTGCCGGCGCCCGGCGGCCCCCAGAGGAGGAGCGAGGGGACCTGGTCCGCCTCGATGGCGCGGCGGAGCATGCTCCCGGGCCCGAGCACGTGCTCCTGGCCGACGAAGTCCTCCAGCCGGCGCGGCCGCAGCCGCTCGGCAAGGGGTCTCCCGGTCGGGTCCTTCTCGGAGGCGTGGTCGAAGAGGTCCATGGGCCGCGATCGTCCCTATAATGCACGAACCATGGACAGCTCGGCCTGCCCCATCCCGAAGCGGGTGGGCATCGTCCACAAGAAGAACTCCACCGAGGCTGCGGCCTGCGCCGCGGCGGCGGCCCAGTACCTGCGCGGCCACGGCGTGGAGGTGATCCTCGACCCGCCCGAGGCCGGCAGGAGCGCCGACCTCGTCCTGGTGCTGGGAGGCGACGGGACGCTGATCTACGCCGCGCACCTCCTCGCCGGCAGGCCGGCTCCCATCCTGGGCGTGAACATGGGGAGCCTGGGGTTCATGACCGAGGTCCCCTACGCCCAGCTGTACCCGGCGCTCGACCTGGTGCTCCAGGGAAAGGCCACGGTCTCGGAGCGGATGAAGCTCCGCGTGCACGTCCATCGCGGCGGCGCGGCGGAGCAGAAGGTGGTGGACTCCGAGGTCCTCAACGAGGTGGTGATCGCCAAGGGGGCGCTCGCGCCCATGGCCGAGCTGGAGGTGACCGCCGGCGGTCAGTACGTCACCACCTACAAGGCCGACGGCGTCATCGTCGCCACCCCCACCGGCTCCACCGCCTACTCCATGGCGGCCAACGGCCCCATCCTCTACCCGGCCATGAAGGGCGTGATCGTGCTCACGCCCATCTGCCCGCACACGCTCACGCAGCGCCCCATCGTGCTGCCGGACGACATGGATCTCGACATCACGCTTCACTCGCCGGGCGACGTCGTCGTCTCGTTCGACGGGCGCGGCTTCCTCAAGCTGGAGCGGACGGATCGCGTCCAGATCAAGCCGTCGAAGTCGCGGGTGCTGCTCGTCAAGAACCCGCACATCGACTACTTCGGCATCCTCCGGGCGAAGCTCAAGTGGGGGGAGCGGTAGCCCTCACACCCGGATGATCGCGTCGTCGGGCCCGGTGAGCCGATCGCCGCCGCCCTCGGCCACGGCCCAGGTGTTCTCGATGCCCACCGCCCCGAGCCCGGGGAGGACGAACTTGGGCTCGACGGCCACCGTCTGGCCGACGCGGAGCGGCGCATCGAACCCGGGCGCCAGAACCGGGAGCTCGTCGAGCTCGAGCCCGACGCCGTGGCCGACGAAGCGGACCTGGCCGCCGGCCGGCCCCATGAAGCACCCGCCCAGACCTGCCGCGTCGGCCATCTCGCAGGCCCCGGCGTAGAGCCGGGAGGGGATCGCGCCGGGGCGGAGCCCGCGCACCACCTCCTCCTGGATCGAGAGCGCCACGTCGAAGGCGCGCAGGAGCTCGGGCGCCAGCCGGCCGCAGACGGCGATCCGGGTCATGTCGACGAAGTAGCCGTCCAGCATGGCAGTGTAGTCGACGACCACCGGAGCGTCCGGCGGGATGGGCGCCCGGGAGGCTCCCAGCGGGGAGGACGGGGAGAGGCCCCCGCCGGTCACCGGGCCGTCGAAGAAGCTGGCCGCCTCCGCCGACGGGCCGGCGACGGCCACGCCCATGAAGACCTCCTGGTTGAAGCCGCGGACCCGCGGGCTCCCCTCGTTGCCCGCACGGCGCAGGCGGGCCTCGAGCTCGGCGGCCAGGTCCACCTCCCGCATCCCGGCGCGGAGGAAGGTCGGCAGCTCGGCGTAGACCCCGGCCAGGAGGCGCCCCGTGGCCCGCATGCGCTCGATCTCGAAGGGCGACTTGGCGCTTCGCTGCTGGCGGAGCCCGGGCGCGACGTCGACCAGCTCGACCCCGGGGAGGGCCCGCGCCCAGAACTGGTGGACCGCGACCGGCACCACGTCGAGGGCGAACCCCACCCGGCGCGCACCCGGGAAGGCCGCGGCCAGCTCCCGGGAAGGGGGGAAGGGACGGACGTCCGCGAGCGGGCTCTCGGCGCGGGCACGCTCGAGGCTCCTCCGGACGAGGAGCGCCGGCTCCCCGGCAGCCGGGACCCACAGGGCGGCATTCTGGCGCGTCCCAGCGAGGTAGTAGACGTCGGTCGCCCAAAGGAGGAGGGCGCCGTCGAGCCCGTGCGCGGCCAGCACCTCGCGGAAGAGGGCGAGGCGGCGCTGGCACTCGTCGCGAAGGGAGCCGGGCGGCATGGGGGTGGGGGCCGCAGGATAGCGCGGTCCCGGGTGGGGCGCGCAATGGGCCCGTTGTCCGGCACCGGCTTCGCATCGTCCGGCACCGGCCGCCGCCCCGGCCGCCGCCGGCACCGCCGCCGGCCACCGGCCGCGACCGCCGGGCCTCAACCAGGGCCTCGCGGCGGCTCCCGGGCACGGTGTAGAGAGCGTCGGCGCCGCGCCAGGAGGGCGACGACCCGGGGGAGGGGACGATGAAGAGGATCCTGCGTTGGGCAGCCCTGATCGTGGGTGCGCTGGCGGCGCTCGCCGGGGCGGCGGCCCTGTTCGTCGAGGTCCGCGGCATCCCGCGCTACACACCCGGGCGCGTCGAGGTGTCGGTCCAGCCGACGCCGGAGGCGATCGCCCGCGGGCGGAAGTTCGCCAGCATGCTCTGCTCCGGCTGCCACCTCGACCCGGCCACCGGCGCCTTCTCGGGCCGCTGGATGACCGACCTGCCGCCGGAGTTCGGGGCGGCCTACGCCGCGAACATCACCCGGGACCCGGTGCACGGGATCGGCGCCTGGACCGACGGCGAGATCGTCTACCTCCTGCGGACGGGCGTCAGGCGAGACGGCCGCTACGCCCCGCCCTGGATGCCGAAGCTCCCGCACCTGTCCGACGGCGACCTGCTGTCCATCGTGGCCTTCCTGCGCTCGGACGACCCGTGGGTTCGCCCCAGCCCGACCCCGACCCAGGCCTCCCGCCCCAGCTTCCTCGCCAAGGCGCTCGCCAACACCGTCTTCAAGCCGCTCCCGTACCCCCGGGCCGGCGTCGCCGCGCCCGACCCGAAGGACCGCGTCGCCCTGGGCCGCTACCTGGTGGCGGGCCTCGACTGCTACGGCTGCCATTCGGCCGACTTCAAGAAGATGAACATCCTCGAGCCGGAGAAATCGGAGGGCTTCATGGGCGGCGGCAACGAGATGCTCGGCGCGGGAGGTCGCCCCATCGTCACCGCCAACCTGACCCCCGACCCGGAGACGGGAATCGGCCGCTGGACGGAGGAGCAGTTCGGGCGGGCGCTCCGGCAGGGCCTGCGCCCGGACGACGCGCCCCTGCGCCCGCCCATGCGCCGCTTCGCGGAGCTCACCGCCGAGGAGGCCGGCGCCATCTACGCCTACCTGAGGACCGTCCCGCCCATCCGCCGGGCTCGCCCGGCGGCTTCGCCCACGGCCGCGCCGGCCCCGGCGAGCGAGGGCGAGCGCGTCTACCGCAAGCACGCCTGCGGCGCCTGCCATGGAGACGACGGCTCCGGGCCCATCGCGCTGAAGGACGCGTGGAGGAAGTACGGAACCGACGCCGAGCTCGCCCAGCGCATCCGCAGGCCGACCCGGTTCGTCCCGGACACCCAGATGCCCACCTGGGACGGCGTGATCGCCGAGGCGGACTACGCGCCGCTCGCGGCCTACGTGCGCTCGCTGGGCGCGCCCGCCGCCCGCTAGCGAAGGTCGGCGGGAGGCCGTGCGCGCCGGCTCAGGGGGGGCCGTGCGCCGGCGGTCCGTCCCCCGCCACCGCCCGGCGGCCCCGCTCGCCTCGCGCCCGGCGATCCGTCCGAAGACCGTGCGCCGGTGGTGGTCGACCAGCTCCTGGCGGTGCTCGCCGAGATCCGCGGCCAGGGCATCACCGTGCTCCTGGTGGAGCAGGACGTCTTCGCCGCCTTCAGCGTGGCCGACCGCGGCTACGTCATGGAGACCGGCCGCATCGTCCGCGAGGGGCCGGTGGCGGAGCTCCGGGCCGACGGCGAGGTGCGCCGGGCCTACCTGGGCGTGCAGTGACGCCGCCGCGACCCGCTCCGGCGCGGGCCGCCGGCGGGCGCGGTCCCGGCTCCTGACCCAGGTCAAGGCCGGGGGCCGCCCCGGCGGGCCATGCTTCCCGGCTGGGGCGGGGGCGAGGGGGCCCGACCAGCCTTGACCCGCAACCAGTACATCGCCCGGCAGCGCGAATCGCACGGCCGCAGGGCCGTGGCGGTGCTCCCCATCCACTATCCCAAGGAGATCCTCACCGCCCTCGACCTGCTGGCGGTCGAGCTGTGGGGGCCGCCGGGCGCGCCGCGCGGCGACGCCGCCGGGCGGCTGCAGAGCTACGTCTGCGCGCTGGCGCGCAACGCGCTCGCCTTCCTGGCCTCGGGCGGCGCCCGCGCGGTGGACGGGGTCCTCTTCCCCCACACCTGCGACTCCATCCAGGGGCTGGCGACGCTGGCGTCCGACTTCGGCGGATGGGACAAGGCCTCCTTCACCTTCCTCCACCCCAAGGGCCCCCCGCGGGAGAGCTCCCGGGAGTACCTGGCGGCGGAGCTGCGATCGCTGGCCCGGGCGCTCGAGCCGCTGGCCGTCCGGCGCCTCGACCCGTCCCGCCTCGAGTGGGCCATCCGGCTGCACCGCGAGATCGACGAGTCCCGGGCGGCGCTGCTCGACGCGCGCCCGCGCCTCGCCCTCTCCGACGCCGAGCTCTACGCGCTCCTGCGCCGCGGGGAGTGGCTGTGGCCGGAGGACCACCTGGCCGAGCTGCGGGAGGCGCGGGCCCGCTTCCCGGAGGGCCCGGTCCGGCCGGGCGTGCCGGTGCTGGTCTCCGGCTACGTGCCCGAGCCGGCGTCGTTCCTCGAGGTGCTGGGCCGGGCCGGAGCCTACGTCGCGGCCGACGACTACGCCGCCGTCGGCCGGCGGGTGGTGCGCTCCGCCCCCGGGTCGGCCGACCCGTGGCAGGCGCTGGCGGCACGCTACTGGGCCGCGCCGCCCTGCTCGACGCGCTCCGCAGACACGGCCGGGCGGGTGCGCCACCTCACCGGCCTCCTCGACCGCTCCGGCTCCCGCGGCGTCATCCTGCACCTCGTCAAGTTCTGCGAGCCCGAGCTCTTCGACGCCCCGGCCATCCGCCAGGCCTTCGCCGCGCGGGGCGTCCCGGTGCTGGTCCTGGAGGGCGAGCTCGAGGCCGAGCTCTCCGCCCAGGCCGCGACCCGCATCGAGGCCTTCGCCGAGATGCTCTCCGCCGGGAGGGCCGCGTGATCCTGCGCCGGGCCCGGTACGAGGTGGCGGGCCGGGTGGTCGGGCCCGCGCTCGCCGCGCTCGACGCCTGGAGGCGCCGGCTGCGCCGCCGCGGGGGCCCGCCGCGGGCCGGCCCCTTCGGCCCGCCGCTCGAGTCGGTGAGGAAGCTCAAGGAGCTGATGGCCGTCCACTACTTCCGGGGGCGCTACGCCGACGGCGCCGTCCCGGTGGCCTGGGTCACGAGCGGCTTCCCGGTGGAGATCCTCCGGCCGCTCGGCTTCCACGCCGTCTACCCGGAGAACCACGCGGCCCTGTGCGGCGTGCAGCGGATCGTCCCGGCCCTCTCCGACGCCGCGGAGGCCGCGGGCTACTCCCGCGACCTGTGCAGCTACGCCCGCACCGACCTGGGCAGCGCCTTCACCGGCCGGACGCCCGCGGGCCGCCTGCCGCGGCCCGATCTCCTCGCCTGCTGCACCAACATCTGCCAGACGGTCCTCTACTGGTACCGGGCCCTGGCGGCCCACTTCGGCGTGCCGCTGGTGCTGGTGGACACGCCCTACGTCTACGGCGAGGCGAGGCCGCACCAGCTCCGGTACGTCCGCAGCCAGCTGGAGGAGCTGGTCCGGGTGGCGGAGCGGATCTCCGGCCGCCGGGCCGAGCCGGAGGCGCTGGCCGACGTGGCCCGGAAGGCCAAGGAGGGGACGGACCTCTGGGCCGACTGCCTGGCGACGGGCCGGAGCCGGCCCGCACCCTGGACCGGCATAGACGGCTTCTTCCACATGGCGCCCATCGTGGCCCTGCGGGGCACCGAGGAGTGCAACGCCTACTACCGGCTGCTGCGCGACGAGCTGCGCGACCGGGTGCGCCGGGGCATCGGCGGCGTGCGGGAGGAGCGGTACCGGCTCCTCTGGGACAACCTGCCCATCTGGTTCGCGGTGCGCGAGGTGGCGACGCTCCTGGCCGAGCGCGGGTTCAACTTCGTCTGCACCAGCTACACCAACGCCTGGGCCGAGGCGGGGGCCCGCATCGACCCCGCCGACCTCATCGGCTCGGCGGCCCTCTCCTACACCCACGTCATCCTGAACCAGGACCTGCCCAACCGGCTCGGGATCCTCGGGCGCCTGGCGCGTGACTACGCCGTGGACGGCGCGGTCCTGCACAGCGACCGCTCCTGCAAGCCCTACTCGATCGGCCAGGTGGACCTGAAGGAGAGGCTGGCGGGGGAGCTCGGCATCCGGGTGCTGCTCCTCGAGGCCGACCACTCCGACCCGCGCGCCTGGGCCCGGGAGCAGGGCGAGAGCCGGCTGACCGCCTTCATGGAGAGCTTCGGGTGAAGGCGGCGGCCCTGGGCGTCGACGTGGGGTCGACGACCTGCAAGGCGGTGGCCATCGACGGGGCCGGCGGCCTCCTGGGGCGCCGCGTCGAGCCCACCGACCCCCGCATCGAGCCGCAGGTGGAGCGGCTCCTCCGCGAGCTCCGGGACGAGACGGGCGCCGAGGGGCCGGTGGGCGCGACCGGCTACGGCCGCAAGCGCGTGCCCTCCGGGCGCGCGCTCACCGAGATCACCTGCCACGCGCGCGGCGCCTTCGCCCGCACCGGCCGCCCCGGCCTGCTCGTGGACATGGGCGGGCAGGACACCAAGGTCGTCCGCATCGGCCCGGCGGGCGAGGTGCTGGACTTCGCCATGAACGACAAGTGCGCCGCCGGGACCGGGCGGTTCCTGGAGGTGATCCTGGGGCGGCTGCGCGTGCCCCTCGGGGAGGTCGCGGAGCAGGTGGCGCGGGCCACACGGGCGGTGCCGGTCTCGAGCACCTGCACCGTCTTCGCCGAGAGCGAGGTGATCTCGCTCGTGGCCGGCGGCGAGCCGCTGGAGGGCATCCTCCGGGGGCTGCACCAGGCGCTGGCCTCGCGCGTCGCCGCCCTGGCGCGGGGCAGCCTGGGGGGCGGGGAGGTCTTCATGAGCGGGGGCGTGGCGCTCAACGCCGCCATGGTGGCCGCCCTGCAGGAGGCGCTCGGGAGGCCGGTCCGGGTGCTGCCCGATCCCCAGCTGGTCGGCGCCCTGGGCGCGGCGCTGTCGGTGCTGCCGGGAGGCCGGCCCGCCTGAACGGGCCCACCACTGAATACTTGCGCAGTGTCAGGGGACGGTGGCATCCTCCCGGCCATGCTCACGACCCTGCGCATCTCCGGCCTCGCCGTGGTGGACCAGGTGGAGGTCCGCTTCGGCCCCGGCCTCAACGTCCTCACCGGCGAGACCGGCGCCGGGAAGTCGCTGCTGGTGAGCGCGCTCCACCTGGTCCTCGGCGGCCGCGCCAGCGCCGACCTGCTGCGCGAGGGGGCCGAGGAGGCCTCGGTGGAGGCGCTCTTCGAGCTGCCGCCGGAGCACCCGGTCTTCGCGCGGCTCGAGGCGGCCGGCGCGCCGCCCGGGGCCGGCGCCGGCGAGCTGCTGGTGAGGCGGACGGTGAGCCGGGGCGGCCGCGGGCGCGCCTTCGTGAACGGCTCGCTCCTCACCGCCTCCATGCTGGAGCAGGCCATGCGGGGCCTGGTCGACGTCTCGGGGCAGCACGAGCACGTCTCCCTGCTCGACCCGGCGACGCACCTGGCGCTGCTCGACGCCTTCGGCGGGCTGGCCGGCGCGGGAGGCCTCGGCGCCCGCTACCGGGAGGCCCAGCGCGAGCTGGCGGCCCGGGTGCGGGAGCGGGACGCGCTCCGGGCCGAGGAGGGCGAGCGGGCCCGCCGCGCCGACTACCTCGCCTTCCAGCTCCGGGAGCTCGATGCGGCCGATCCCCGCCCCGGCGAGGACGAGGAGCTGGAGCGGGAGAGGAGGGTGCTCGCCTCGAGCGAGAAGCTCCGCGAGGCGGCGCGCGCCGCCGAGGGGCTGGTCTACGGCGAGGAGGGGAGCGCCTCGGAGCGCGTCGGCAGGGCGGCGAGGGCCCTCGCCGAGGCGGCCCACACCGACCCGCGGCTGGAGGGGCCGCTCGGGCTGCTCCGCTCCGCCGCCGCCGAGGCGGAGGAGGCGGGCCGGGAGCTGCAGCGCTACGCCGACTCGCTCGGGGGAGACCCGGAGCGGCTCGCCCGGGTCGAGGAGCGGCTCGAGCTCCTGCGGCAGCTGGCCCGCAAGCACGGCGGCTCCCTGGCGGCGGCCGCCACCCGCCGCGAGGCGATGCGGGAGGAGCTGGCGGCCGCGTCCGGGAGCGGAGAGCGGCTCGAGGCGCTGGAGCGCGAGATCGCCGAGTGGGGCCCCCGGGCGGGCGGGCTCGCCGGCGAGCTCTCGGCCGCGCGCCGCCGGGCCGGGAGCGCCTTCTGCCGGGCGGTGCAGCAGGAGCTGGAGGCGCTGGCCATGGGGCGCTGCCGGCTGGAGCTCGCCTTCCTGCCCCCGGAGGGCGGGGTCGAGCAGGGGGGGCTGCGGCTCGGGCCGGACGGCGCCGAGCGGGGCGAGATCCTCCTCGCCCCCAATCCGGGCGAGCCCCCCCGGGCCCTGGCGCGCATCGCCTCCGGCGGCGAGCTGTCCCGGGTGATGCTGGCGGTGAAGCGGGCGTCGATGCGCAGCGATCCCGTCCCCACCTACGTCTTCGACGAGGTGGACGCGGGCATCGGCGGCGCCGTGGCGGAGTCGGTGGGGCGGCTCCTGGCCGAGGTGGCCCGCGGCCGCCAGGTGATCTGCGTGACCCATCTGCCGCAGGTGGCGGCCTTCGCCGAGCGGCAGCACCGGGTCGAGAAGCGGGTGGCCGGGGGGCGCACCTCGGCGCGGGTCGAGCTCCTCGAGGGCGAGGACGACCGGCGGCGCGAGGTGGCGCGGATGCTGGCGGGCCAGACCGTGACCGAGTCGGCGCTGGAGCACGCCGGGGCCCTCATCGCCGCGGCCCGCGCGACGGCGCCGCCGAGAGAACGGCGGCCGGCGTCCCCGCGCGGGGTGCGCGAAGCGCGCACCTGAGGGCCGCCGCGGCGGTCCAGGAAGGGCGGGGGTGCCCGTGCGCGGCTCGTCCGCCGCATGGGGGTGTCGGCGGGAGTGCGACGCCGAGTCGTTGACCGGCGAAGCGGACCTCGCATAGGCTGCCCCGGCCTGACGGCATCGATGAAAGTGACCGCGCAAGGCATCTCCGACGTCGGACGGAAGAGGGAGCACAACGAGGACTCCCTCCTCATCGACGGCGACCTCGGGCTTTACGTCGTGGCCGACGGCATGGGCGGGCACCAGGGGGGCGGCACCGCCTCGCGCCTCGCCGTCGAGACCATCCGGGACGACGTGCGCCTGGCGCGCGGGCGCGACCCGGGCATCCTCGCCGGCGATCAGGCCATGGAGGAGAGCCCGGTCCGCGACGTGCTGCGGGGGGCGGTGGAGAAGGCCTGCCGCAGCATCTTCCAGGCGGCGCAGGGCGATCCCAACCTCCAGGGGATGGGGACCACGGTCACGGCGCTGCTGCTCGGCGGGAACAAGGCCTTCGTGGCCCACGTGGGCGACAGCCGCTGCTACCTGGTGCGCCAGGGCAACATCTTCCAGGTCTCCGAGGACCACTCCCTGGTGAACGAGCAGCTCAAGGCCGGGGCCATCACGCCGGAGGAGGCCCGGACCAGCCGCTTCCGCAACATCATCACCCGCTCGGTGGGCTTCGAGGAGCAGGTGGCGGTGGACCTGCTGGGCTTCGAGGTGGAGCCGGGCGATCGCCTGCTCATCTGCTGTGACGGGTTGTCCAACCTGGTCGAGGACCACGAGATCCGCGACGTGGTGGCCGCCGCGCCTCTCGACCAGGCGCCGCAGCGGCTGGTGGACCTGGCCAACGACCGGGGCGGCGACGACAACATCACCGTCATCGTCCTCCACGTGGACCCGGAGCCGCCCGCGGGCGTCGGGCCATGACCGAGCCGCGCGAGCCGACCCAGCTCTACACGGTCCTGGTGGTGAGCGACCACTCGCAGGCGGTGCGCAAGTTCCGCCTGCCGCGGCGCTGGCTCGAGCGCGGCGCCTGGATCGCCGGCGCCGGCGCCGTGGCGGCGCTGGCCGGGCTGGTGCACTACTTCGCCCTGCTGGGCTCCGCCAGCGAGAACCGGGTCCTCAAGGAGGAGAACGCCCAGCTGCGCTCCCAGATCCTGCTGGTGCAGGAGAAGGTGGCCCACATCTCCGCCACCCTCGACCGGGTGGAGCGCTTCGACGCCAAGCTCCGCACCGCGGTGACCGAGCTCTCGGACCCGGAGAAGAACCTGGCGCTGGGTCCGCTGCAGCCTCCCCCCCAGCCGTCGGCGGTGCCAGGCCCGGCGCCCGCGGCCCGGTACGGCGCCTCCCTGCCCGCCCGGCTCGACGCGCTGGGGGCGGCGGCGGCGAGCAAGGAGGCCTCGCTCGCCGAGATGCAGGGGTTCTTCGAGGACCAGGCGTCGCGCCTGGCCTCGACGCCCTCCATCTGGCCGGCGCACGGATGGCTCACCAGCGAGTTCGGCGTCCGCCTGGACCCCTACAGCGCCGAGCGGACCATGCACCGCGGCGTCGACATCGCCACGCCGCACGGCGCGGCGGTGGTCGCCCCCTCCGACGGGACGGTGGTCTTCTCGGGAGTCGAGGGGAGCTACGGCAAGGTGCTGGTCATCGACCACGGCTACGGCGTCAAGACGCGCTACGGCCACCTCTCCGAGGTGCTGGTGGCCCCGGGCGACCCGGTGAAGCGCGGGGCGCGGGTGGCCCTGGTGGGGAACACCGGACGCTCCACCGGGCCGCACCTGCACTACGAGATCCGGGTGAACGGGATCCCGGAGAACCCGCTCCGCTTCCTCATGGAGTAGCGGCGTGCGGCGCGCCGCCCTGCTCGTCGCGCTCGCGGCCGGCTGCGTCCACGTGCCCGGGCCGGCCCCGGATCGGCCGGCCCGGCAGCCGGCGAGCCCGGCGACCGCGCCCGCGGAGACCGGCGCAGCGGCTCCGCAGGCCGGGGACGTCGAGACCGGGGGGGCGGCCCCTGCGCTTCCACCGGTGTCTCCGCCCGGGAGCGAGACCTCGCCCGCGACCGGCCCCGGGCCTGGCCTCGGGCCTGCTTCGCAGGCCCGAGGTGCGATCACCCTCGCCCTGGTCGGCGACGTGATGCTGGGCTCGACCTTCCCCGAGGGCTCGGTCCTGCCGCCCGACGGCGCGCGCGGGATGCTGGCCGCGGCTGCGCCGGTGCTCGGTGCCGCCGACCTGGCCTTCGGCAACCTGGAGGGGCCGATGCTGGAGGGCGGGGATTCGGCCAAGTGCGCCCGGTCGTTGCCGGGCCGCTGCTACGCCTTCCGGATGCCGGTGCGCTACGCCGAGCGCCTGCGCGAGGCCGGGTTCAAGGCCATGAGCTTGGCCAACAACCACGCCGGCGACTTCGGCGCCGCCGGGCGCGAGAGCACCCGGCGGGCGCTCGACGCCGCCGGGATCGCCCACGCCGGCGAGCCCGGGGACGTGGCCCGCCTCGAGGCGAAGGGGCTCCGGGTCGCGCTCGCGGCCTTCGCCACCTCCGAGGCCACGAGCGACCTGCGCGACGTCGAGGGGGCGCGCCGCCTGGTCTCGCAGCTCGCCCGGGAGGCGGACCTGGTGGTGGTGTCCTTCCACGGCGGCGCCGAGGGGGCCGCCTACCAGCACGTGCCGCCGGGGCCGGAGGAGTTCTACGGCGAGTCGCGCGGCGACCTGCGCGCCTTCGCCCATGCCATGGTGGAGGCCGGCGCGGCGCTGGTCTTCGGCCACGGGCCGCACGTGGTGCGCGGCATGGAGGTCTTCCGCGGCCGCCTCATCGCCTACTCGCTGGGGAACTTCGCGACCTGGGGCGCCTTCAACCTCTCCGGCCCCAACGGCCTCGCCGCGGTGCTCGAGGTGCGGCTGGCGCCCGACGGCGCCTTCCTCGGCGGCCGGGTCCACGCCTTCCGCCAGGAGAAGCCGGGCGGCCCGGTGCCCGATCCGGGAGGAGAGGTGATCGGGCGGCTCCGGGACCTGTCGCGGGAGGACTTCGGCGCGGCGGCGGTGCAGGTGTCGGAGGACGGGACTCTCTCGCCGCCTCCCGGCGAGCCGCGCGCCGCCGGGGAGGGTCAGCGCCCGGCGGGGACCTCGAGGCCGGCGGTGGGCTCCCCGTAGCCGAGCGCCGCCAGGTCGAGGTGGCGGTTCCCGTCGAGCACCGCGGCCACGCGCGCCGGGTCGATGCGGCCGAATCCGGCGAAGAGCTCGCCGGCCAGGTACGCGGTCCCGCGCGGATCGCGCGCGCGGCGGGCCCGGAGCACGGTGTTGCGCGGCTCCCCCATCGCCCCCCGGGCCTGGGAGGGGTGGCGCAGGTCGAGGCTCCCGCGCCCGACGCCGCGCCCGCCCCGGTGCAGGAAGACCACCGACCCGTCCCGGCGGACCCGCTCCACCAGGCCCACGTGCGTGATGCCGTCGTCGGCGACGCCGTTGCGGTTCCGGTCGTAGGTGTTCTCGAAGAAGACCAGGTCGCCCGGGAGCGGCTCCCGCTCCGCGCCGTAGAGCACCCCCAGCTCGCGGGAGGCCCGGTGGAGCGCGGCCGAGGCCTTCCACTCGTCCTCGGGCCGGATCGGGACGGCATCGCGGATGGGGATACCCCGGGCCTCGTAGGCCGCCTCGACGAAGCCCGAGCAGTCGGCGTGGAAGCGGCGGCCGGCGGCCACGAACGGGCCCGATCGCCCGAGCCACCCGGCGGCCGTGGCCACGATGTGCTCCCGCGTCGGCGGGGGCAGGGCGGCCAGGAGGCCGGGCGGCGGGGCGGGGGGCAGGGGCCCCTCGGCGTGTCGTGGAGACACGGGACCCGGCTGGCGATCGGGGCGAACGGCCGGACGGGAGGTGCCGCAGGCGAGGAGGAGCGAGGCGAGGACGAGAAGGGGGCCCCTGGCTCCCCGCAGGCTCCGAGCCGCCCCCGTCGCGTTCGACACCGGGCGATTCTGGGCCCGGTGCCGGACGACGTCAAAATGGCGCCTGCCCGGCGGTCGGCCCGGTGCCGATGGCCCCCGCAAGGTCCTGAAAAGCCGTCCATTTGTCGACATGGTTTGTTGACAGCGCACGCCCCGGTCTGCTACGGCTCGCGCATCCGCCGGCACTGGCCGGACCGGAAAAGGGTGCGCTTTGGCGGCGCCGCCGAGGGTGGGCGGGCGCGCAGGGGTCGATGGGAAGAGGCACGGGACAGCTGACCATCATGGTCGTGGGACAGCACGCCGAGCCGGTGCGGCGGTTCCACGTTCCGCGGCGCCTCCTCCTCCAATGGGGCGCGGCGCTCGGCGGCCTAGCCCTGGCCGCCCTGGGGGTGGGCGGGCACTACCTCTCGCTCCTCCCCGAGGCCTCCGAGAACCGGTCGCTCAAGGCCGAGAACGCCGAGCTGCGCCGGACCATGGCACAGGTGAAGGACCGGCTGGCGGCCATCGCCTCGGCGGTGGACCGCATCGAGCAGTACGACCAGAAGCTCCGGGCGGCGGCGACGCGCGGGCAGGATCCGGAGCGGGCGCTGGCCATCGGCCCGGTCGCCGTCCCCGACGAGCCCACCGCCGGGCCGGCGCCGGCGGCGCAGGAGAACCTGGCGGCGCTTCCGGGGCGGATCGGCGCCCTCCTGGGCGAGGCGGACCGGCAGGAGCAGAGCCTGCGCGAGCTCCAGGAGTACTTCGACGACCGCCAGTCGCTGCTGGCCTCGACGCCCTCGGTGTGGCCCGCGCACGGGTGGCTCACCAGCGACTTCGGCGTGCGCCTGGACCCGGTCACCGGCGAGCGCCGGATGCACGAGGGGCTCGACGTGGCCACGGCCCTCGGCCAGCCGGTGCAGGCCCCCTCCGACGGCACGGTGGTGTTCAAGGGCTGGGAGGGCGGCTACGGCAACGTGCTGATCATCGACCACGGCTACGGCGTGAGGACGCGGTACGGCCACCTCTCCCAGGTCCTGGTGGGGCTGGGCGAGCGCGTCCGGCGCGGCGCCCGCATCGCCTCGGTGGGCAACACGGGGAAGTCCACCGGCCCCCACCTGCACTACGAGGTCCGGGTCAACGGCATTCCCGAAAACCCGAGGAAGTTCATCCTGGAATAGGCCGGCAGCCGGAGCGCGGCCGCGGGCGTTTGCTTTCCCCCGGCGGTGCGTTATCGAAAGGGCACTGCCCTCGGCGCTCGGGGCCCCCTCAGGCGTGGCCGCGGGCGCCGTCGCGTTCCGGCGCCAGGCGGGAAGGACAAAGCGGATGCTGAACTACGCCCTGAAGGTCATCCTGGGAACGAAGAACGAGCGCGAGATGCGCCGGCTCCGTCCCCTGGTGGGCCGGATCAACGAGCTCGAGCCCCGGTTCCGGGCGATGAAGGACGCGGAGTTCCCGACCCTCACCGCCAGGTGGAAGCAGGAGGTCCAGAACGGGCGCAAGCTCGAGGACCTGCTCCCCGAGGCCTTCGCGCTGGTGCGCGAGTGCGGCGTGCGGGCGCTCGGGATGCGCCACTTCGACGTGCAGCTCATCGGCGGGGCGGTGCTCCACGAGGGGAAGATCGCCGAGATGAAGACCGGCGAGGGCAAGACGCTGGTGGCCACGCTCCCCTGCTACCTCAACGCCCTGGCCGGGCGCGGCGTGCACGTGGTGACGGTCAACGACTACCTGGCCCGCCGGGATGCCGAGTGGATGGGGAGGCTCCACCGCCTCGCCGGGCTCACCGTGGGCTGCATCGTCCACGGGCTCAGCGACGAGGAGCGGCAGCAGAACTACGCCTGCGACGTCACCTACGGCCAGAACAACGAGTTCGGGTTCGACTACCTGCGCGACAACATGAAGTTCCGGCTGCAGGACTACGTGCAGCGGGAGCTCAACTACGCCATCGTCGACGAGGTGGACTCGATCCTCATCGACGAGGCCCGGACCCCGCTCATCATCTCGGGCCCGTCCGACGAGTCCACCGACAAGTACTACCTGGTGAACCAGGTCATCCCCTCGATGATCCGCGACCAGGACTTCACCGTCGACGAGAAGACCAAGACGGTGGTGATGACCGATCAGGGCATCGCCAAGATGGAGCGGAAGCTGGGGATCACGAACCTCTACGACCCCGACCAGATCGAGATGCTGCACCACGTGGAGCAGGCGCTGCGCGCCCACCACCTGTACCGCAACGAGGTGGACTACGTGGTGAAGGAGGGGCAGGTCGTCATCGTCGACGAGTTCACCGGCCGCCTCATGCCGGGCCGGCGCTGGTCGGACGGGCTGCACCAGGCCATCGAGGCCAAGGAGGGCGTCAAGATCGAGAACGAGAACCAGACGCTGGCCACCATCTCGTTCCAGAACTACTTCCGCATGTACTCGAAGCTGGCCGGCATGACCGGCACGGCCGACACCGAGGCGGAGGAGTTCGCCAAGATCTACAACCTGGACGTCGACGTCATCCCCACCCACAAGCGCAACGTCCGCAAGGACGCGGAGGACGTGGTCTACAAGACCGAGCGCGAGAAGTTCAACGCGCTCTGCGACGAGATCGAGAAGCGGCACCAGCAGGGCCAGCCCATCCTGGTGGGCACGGTCTCCGTGGCCAAGAGCGAGGTGGTGAGCTCGCTCCTCAAGAAGCGCGGGGTGGCGCACAACGTCCTCAACGCCAAGCACCACCAGCGCGAGGCGGAGATCGTGGCCCAGGCCGGCCGCAAGGGCTCGGTCACCATCTCCACCAACATGGCCGGCCGCGGCACCGACATCGTGCTGGGCGGCAACCCGGAGATGATGGCCCGGCACGAGGCCGGGCCGGAGCCCGACGAGCCCATGGAAGGCGAGGAGGAGGCCGCCTTCGAGGAGCGCAAGGCGGACTGGGCGCGGCGCGTCGCCGAGCTGCAGGACCGGCTCAAGATCCAGGCGGCGGCCGAGCACGAGGAGGTGGTGGGGCTCGGCGGGCTGCACATCGTGGGGACCGAGCGCCACGAGTCGCGCCGCATCGACAACCAGCTGCGCGGCCGGTCCGGGCGGCAGGGCGACCCCGGCTCCTCCATCTTCTACCTCTCCCTGGAAGACGATCTGATGCGGATCTTCGCCTCGGAGCGGATCTCCAAGATGATGGAGTTCCTGGGGATGAAGGAGGGCGAGCAGATCGAGCACCGGATGCTGACCCGGTCCATCGAGGGCGCCCAGCGCAAGGTCGAGGCCCACAACTTCGACATCCGCAAGAACCTGCTCGAGTACGACGACGTCATGAACCAGCAGCGCCGCTCCATCTACCGGCTGCGGCGGATGGTGCTGGGGTTCGGCGCCGGCATGCCGGTGGTGGAGTTCGACGAGGACCCCAAGACCAAGCGGAAGATCCGGCGCGAGCGGACCTGGACCTGGGAGGACGCCCGCGAGCACGTGCTCGACACCATCGAGGACCTGGTGGTGGACATGGTGGCCTCGACCTGTCCCGAGGGCGCGGGCCCGGGCAAGTGGGACCTCGACGCCCTGGCGGCCCTGGTGAAGGACCAGTTCGGCCTGGACATGAGATTCGCGCCGCCGGGGGGCAGGTCCTCCGAGGCCCGCGCCGCCGTCGAGGAGCAGGTCTACAACGTGGTGGAGAAGGCCTACCTCGCCAAGGAGAAGGAGATGGGCCTGGACGCCGACGGCGTCCCGACGCTGCGGCGCTACGAGCAGTACGTCTACCTGCAGGCCATCGACCAGCTGTGGAAGGACCACCTGCTGGCGATGGACCACCTGCGCCAGGGCATCGGCCTGCGCGGCTATGGCCAGAAGGACCCGAAGCAGGAGTACAAGAAGGAAGGCTACGAGATGTTCATGCAGATGACCTGGCGCGTGAAGAGCGCGGTCATCGGCAACATCCTCAGGCTGCAGGTCGTCCGCCAGGAGAGCG
>DATIFE010000026.1:0-33857 GCA_035455425.1 Anaeromyxobacteraceae bacterium
CGAAGATCTGGAACATCTGGTCGCTCACGTCCTCGACCATCCCGCGCCCCATCTGCGCCAGGATGCCGCTGATGTTGACGACCGAGACGGCGGTCACCTCGGTCTCGCCCGGCGCCAGCTCGCGCAGGCTGCTGGTGAGGCGCAGGTCGGCGCCGCCCTTGCCGCGCACGTCCTGGCCCGTGGCGACGATCCGGGCGGTGCGCGCGGCCTCGTCGAGGCTCTCGAAGACCACCTTGCCGCGGTAGCTCGAGGAGACCGGCCCGACCTTCACGGTCATGGTGCCGGCATAGGTCCGGTCGTCGAGCTTCTCGGTGATGGCCGCCCCGGGCATGCAGCGGGCCACGCTCTGCGGGTCGACCAGGAACTCCCAGACCCTGGCGGGCCCGGCCTTGACGACGACGGTCTTGGTGATCTCGAGGGACATGGGGGCCTAGGCGGTGAGGTGGGGGAGCAGGCGCTCCAGGGATTCCAGGTCGTGTGCCGGCGCCAGGCGATCGACGAAGGGGAGGGCGGCCGCCATGCCCCGGGCGGTGGGCTCGTAGCGGGGGTCGCCGAGCAGCGGGTTGAGCCAGATGACGCGGCCGGCGCGGGCCCGGATGCGGCGCATGGCGTCGGCGAGCAGCTCGGGGTCCCCGCGCTCCAGCCCGTCGCTGAAGACCACCACCACGGTGCGCGAGTCCACCAGCGCCGAGAGGTGGCGGGTGGCGAAGGCGTCGAGGCTCTCGCCGATGCGCGTGCCGCCGGACCAGTCGGGAACCGCGTCCGCGAGGCCCGCCAGCGCCGCGCCCTGCGGTCCGCCCGAGAGCCAGGGGGTGATGCGGACCAGTTCGGTGTTGAAGGCGAACACCTCGGTGCGCCTCGCCACGCGCCTCAGCGAGCGCACGAAGGCCAGCAGGAAGCGGCCGTGCCCGTCCATCGAGCCGCTGGTGTCGCAGAGGACCACCAGCCGCGGCTCCTCGACGGGCCGCTCCCGCCGGGCGAAGGAGATCAGCTCCCCCCCGGTGGAGAGCGCGCGCCGCAGGCTGCGCCGCGGATCGGGGCGCCCCCGGCCGTGCACCGGCGCCAGGCGCCGGCTTCGGCGCATGGCGAGGCGGGCGGCCAGCCGCACCAGCAGGCGCTCCATCTCGGCCAGGTCCCGGTCGTCGCACCGGTCGAACGCCTTCCGCCGCAGCAGCGCCTCGCGGCTCGCCCCCAGCTCCTCTCCCGCCGGCTCCCGCACCTCGCGCTCGCGGGTCCCGGCCTCCTCGCCCCCGGCGGCCCGCGCCGGCGACCGCGGGTTCCCGGGGCCGTGCCCGGACGCCGGCGGGGGCGGGCGCGGCTCGGTCCCCCGCTCCCGCCACAGGCGGGCGAAGAGGGCCTCGAAGGCCGCGGCGTCGGCCGGCCGGATCTTGAGCGCGCAGCGCAGCGAGAGGCGCACCTCCTCGGGATCGCCGAGGTCGGCGAGGAGCAGGGCCCGGAGCGCGTCCACCTCGTCGGCGGCCGAGACGCGGACGCCGGCGCCGCGGAGGGCGCCGGCGAAGCGGGCCAGGTGCACGACGAGGTCGCCGGTCATGACGCCAGCGCCTCCGGGCCCCCGGCCTCGGCCACCAGCCGCTCCAGCTCGGCGCCGTCGAGGTCGCGCTGGTCCCGCCGGTCCTTGACGATGCAGCCCAGGGTGGCCCGCACCGCGGCCGGGTCGAGGTGGTCGAGGTGGAGCCGCACCAGCGCCTGGGCCCAGTCGATGCTCTCGGCCACGCCGGGGCGGCGCATCAGCCGCCGGGCCCGGAGGGCGTGGAGGAATCGGCCGATCTCCCGGGCCAGGGCCTCGCTGGCGCCCGGCACCCGCGCGCGCAGGATGGCCACCTCCTTCTCCAGCGAGGGGTGGTCGACGTGGAGGTAGAGGCAGCGGCGGCGGAGGGCGTCCCCGATCTCGCGCGTGCAGTTGGAGGTCAGCACGACGCAGGGCACGTGCTCGGCGCGGATGGTCCCCAGCTCGGGGATGGTCACCTGGAAGTCGGAGAGCACCTCGAGGAGGAAGGCCTCGAAGGCCTCGTCGGCCCGGTCCACCTCGTCCACCAGGAGCACGGCCGGCCCCTCGCGGCGGGTGATGGCGCGCAGGAGCGGCCGCTCCAGGAGGTAGCTGCGGCCGAAGACCGCCTGCTCCATCGCCCCCGCGTCGAGGCCCTCGCGCTCCGCCATCCGCACCCGCAGCATCTGGCGCGGGTAGTTCCACTCGTAGAGGGCGGTGGAGACGTCGAGGCCCTCGTAGCACTGCAGGCGGATGAGCTCGGTCTCCCGCAGCCGCGCCAGGACCTTGGCGATCTCGGTCTTCCCCACGCCGGCGTCGCCCTCGACGAGGAGCGGCTTCCGGAGGTCCTGCATCAGCAGCAGCGCCGTGGCGATGGCGTCGTCGGCGACGTAGCCCTCGCGGGCCATCGCCTCCTGCAGCGCTCCGATCTCGGCCCTCATTCCTTCCCTGCGGCGGCGGCCGGCGCGGCGAGGTAGCGGCCGGGATCGGCCAGGAACTTCTCGCGGCAGCGGGCGTTGCAGAAGTACCAGGCGCGGCCCCCGTGCTCGGCCCGGTGGCGCGCGGTGGCCACCACCACGGTCATGCCGCAGACCGGATCGAGCTCCGCGCGGTCCTCGGCCCGCGGGAGCAGCGCCTCGGACTCCCGGGCCAGCTCGGCCGCCCGCGCGCGCCGGAGCTGGACGATCTCGGCCATGATGCTGAGCGCCACCTCCTCGGGAAGCCGGGCCCCGATGTCGAGGCCGGCCGGGTTCCGGACGCGGTCGAGCGCCGCGGCCGGGAGGCCGCGCCCCAGCAGCGTCTCGCGCACCAGGGCGAAGCGCTTCCGGCTCGCCACCACGGCCAGGTAGGCGGGCTCGAGGGCCAGCGCGGAGGCGACGGCGTCCTCGTCGCTCTCGCCCATGGTGGCCACCACCGCGAAGAGGTGCTCGGAGGCCGAGGCCAGCGCACGGAGCTCCGGCGCCCGGGCGTCGGCATGGACCCGGTCGGCGCCGTCGGGAGCGGCGCCGTCGGCCGAGGGGTCCACCAGGTTCACCGCGTAGCCCATGGCCTTGCCCAGCCGGGCCAGCGCCGACGCCGCCGGCGAGGGGCCGAAGAGCAGCAGCTGCGGGACCGGGAGCACCGGCTCGAGGTAGATGTCCACGCTCCCTCCGCTGTGGCAGGTCATGGGAACCGCGGTCACGCCGGGCCGGGGGTCCGGCGCCTCGGGCGAGAGCGACACCAGCCGCGGCTGCCCGTCGGCCAGGGCGCGCCGGGCCTCGCGCTTCACCGTGGGCCGGGTGCAGTTGCCGCCCAGCCAGCCGTGGTAGGTGCCGTCGGCGGTGATGACCGCCATGTCTCCCTGGTGCGCCGAGCTGTAGGCCTCCCGGCGGACCACCACCGCCACGACGAAGGGCTCGCCTCTGCGGGCCAGGTCGGCTGCCAGCTGCAAGAGCTCCGCGCGCATCGCCTCAGCTCCTTTCCAGCCGGGCGCGAGCGCGCTCGACGTCGGCCGGCTCGTCCAGGTCGGCCATCGCGGGTACCGGCCACTCGACCTCCAGCGCCTCGGCGCGGTGCCGCTTCATCACCCGCCTGCCGCAGCCGTCGCCCTCCAGGGCCCGCAGCTCGGGGAACAGTTCGCGGCCGTAGAGGGTGGGGGGAGCCAGGACGCCGCCGTACGTCGAGAGCACCAGGGACGCGCTCCCGGAGCGGAATCGCTCGACCAGGGCGCGCAGCATCGCGGCGGTGACGAAGGGCATGTCGGCGAGGAGGTGGACCCCTGCGGCGCAGTCCTCCGGCACCGCCGAGAAGCCGGTGCGCAGCGAGGTGTTGATGCCGAGCGCGTAGTCGGGGTTTCGCAGCGGGATGCAGGGCAGCCCGTCGAGCGCGGCCAGGGCCCTCTCGCTCTCGTGGCCCAGGACCACGATCAGCGGGTCGAGGCCGGCCGCGGCCGCGGTGCCCACGGCGTGGCTGAGGACGCTCGCACGTCCCCACGGGAGGAGGAGCTTGTTGCGCCCCATCCGGCTCGACGTCCCGGCGGCGAGCACGACGCCGGCAACTCGGCCGGCGGGCCCACCGGGCACGGGTGTTCCCATGGCCAGGTTAGGTAGCGCCCGCGCCGGCGCCGGTCCGGCCCCAAATGAAGCCCGCGTTTCCGGGCCGCCGGAGCCACCCGCGGGGGCCGCGTGACGCGGCGCGGGAGGCCGTTCACGTTGGGTACACCCCGGGACGGGGCCATGCGGGGTAGGCTCGCCCCCTCGGCGGCGCTAACAAGTCGCTTACTCCAGGATCCGCGACAAGATTTCCTTTGACGGACGCGCCGCCGAGGGCAGAGGGTCTTGGCATGCGGGGCAAGCGTGCACGCTCGCTGCTCGCGGCGGCGCTGGCCGCCACCGGCGGCTGCTCCTTCATCGCCGTGCGCCGCCCTCCGCCCCCGCCGGTGCCGCCCGACGTGCCCATCGAGTGCACCCAGTCCCGGGTCTCCCCGGTCCTCGACACCGTGGGAGCCGTCGCCACTCCGCTCGTCGGGCTGGGCGTCTGGGGCCTGTGCAGCTACATCTCGGCGATGCAGTCGTGGTCGTCGGACCCGACCCGCATGAACTGCGGCACGGTGCTCTGGGGAACCATCCTCTCGACCGCGGCCTACACGGGATCGGCGGTGTACGGCTACCACTACACCGGTGACTGCCGCCGTCTCGCCGAGCAGGGCCGGGTGAGCATGCCCCAGCCCAGGCCCGGCGGCTGAGGGCCGCCGCAGCCTCCGCATCGCACCCCGCGACCCGGCCCGGGAGGGTTCCGGACCCGACCCGGCCGGGGATGCCCGGCCCGCCAGCGCCGCTGCCACCCGGCACGCGTTCGAGCGTCACCGGTACCCGGCAATCGCCCGAGACGGCTGGTTTCCTTACCTTGCGGGTCATGAGCGCCCTCGCCAACCCGACGCGCCGGACCGAGCTCCTCGAGCCCGAAGCCGTCTCCCATCACCGCAGCCTCTACTGCGCCGAGTACGACGACTGTCTCGAGGTCGCCGCCAGCGCCGGGTGGCCGAGCTGGAGCTGCGAGAGGTGCCCGCTCGCCCGCTGCGGAGAGAGGTCGGAGGAGGCCTTTCTCCAGGCGTGCGCGGCCGCCTGACGGCAAGCCGGACGCGGCGCCGCTTCCCGGCTAGAACTCCGGTGTGCCGGAGCGGGAGCTGCAGGGCGGGCGGGACGCGCTCCCCCTCGATTTGGTCGCGGAAGGCGAGCGGGCCATGCGGCTGTGCAACGCCTGCCGCTACTGCGAGGGCTTCTGCGCCGTCTTCCCCGCCCTGGAGCGCCGCCTGGACTTCGGCGAGGCGGACCTCACCTACCTCGCCAACCTCTGCCACAACTGCGGGGAGTGCCACCACGCCTGCCCGTACGCGCCGCCGCACGAGTTCGACCTCCGTCTGTCGCGGACGCTGGCCCGGATCCGCGGCGCCAGCTACCGGAAGTTCGCCCGGCCGCGCGCCCTGGCCGGCCTGCTGGCCCACGGCGGGGTCGCCGCGCTGGCCTCGGCGCTCGCCGGCGCGCTCCTCGTCCTGGGCGCGGTGCTCGCGCTCCTCTGGCTCAGGCTCCGCCGCAACCCGGCGCTCGCGGACCCGGCGCAGTCCGGGCTGGACGTCGGGTTCCTGGCGCTGCTCGGGCTCACGAGCCTCAGCGGCCTGCTCCTCATGGCCCTGCGCCAGGGCCCGGCCATGGGCACCCTGCTGGTCGCCCACCTGGGGCTGGTGCTGGGGCTCTTCGTCACCATGCCGTACGGAAAGTTCGTCCACGCCACCTACCGCTACGCCGCGCTGGTCCGCTACGCCCTGGAACAGCGGCGCCCCCGGCCCCGTCTCGGAGGCGAGTAGCGGCGCGGGCCGGTTCGTGCGCTGATGGCGCTCGCGCCCGCAGCGCGCCGGGCACCAAGAGGGAAGGGCGCCGCGCCGGCGCCTGTTCACGCTCTCGAGGGCTGCGAGGGAGGACGGTCATGGCCAAGGTGGCGTTCCTGGGTACCGGGCTCATGGGGTCGGCGATGGTGGAGGCGATGCTGCGGCGGGGCGACGCCGTCAGCGCCTGGAACCGCACGCTGGAGCGGGCCCGGCCGCTCGAGAAGCTGGGCGCCCGCGTGGCGCGCACGCCCGCCGAGGCGGTCGCCGGGGCGGACCGGGTGCACCTCCTGCTGAGCGACGACGCGGCCGTGGACGGCGTCCTGGAGCAGGCCCGCCCGGCGCTCCCGGCGGGCGCCCTGGTCGTGGACCACACCACCGTGTCGCCCTCCGGCACCGCGGCGCGGGCCCGCAGCTGGGACGCCCGGAGCGTCGACTTCCTGCACGCGCCGGTGTTCATGGGGCCTCAGGCCTGCCGCGACGCCACCGGGCTCATGCTCTGCGCCGGCCCGCGGGCGCGCTTCGCCCGCGCCGAGCCGGCGCTGCGGGCCATGACCGGCGAGCTCTGGTTCGTGGGCGAGCGGCCCGACCTGGCCGCCGCCTACAAGCTGTTCGGCAACGCCATGCTGCTCGTCATCGTGGGTGGCCTGGCCGACGTCTTCCAGATGGCGCGCCAGCTCGGCATCCCGGCGGGCGAGGCCCACGCCCTGTTCTCGCGCTTCAAGCCCGCCGCGGTCATCGACTACCGGGGCAAGAACATGGCCGAGGGGAAGTACAAGGCCACGTTCGAGCTGGTGATGGCGCGCAAGGACCTCCGGCTCATGATGGAGGCGGCGGGGGACGCCCCCCTGGCCCTGCTGCCCGCCCTGGCCGCGCGCATGGACCAGGCCATCGCCCGGGGGAGGGGCCACGACGACGTGGGCGTGATCGCCGCCGGGCCGGGGTAGCCGCCACCCGGCCCCGCGAGCGCGAACCCCGGCTGCGCCGTCCGGCTCCCACCCCCGGGAGGCCCGTCCATGTCCGAAGGAAACGCTTCCGGCGCCGAGGGCGCGCCCGCCCCGAGCGGCTGGCGCCGCTTCCTCTCCCGGCTCCTCGCTCCCCGGCCGCCCCCGGTCCTGCCGGTCCGCGTCCGCGACGGCAACTTCACCGCCGAGGTGCTGCGCTCGGAGATGCCGGTGGTGGTGGACGTCTGGAGCCCGGGCTGCGGGCCGTGCCGGATGCTGGAGCCGGTGGTCATGAGGCTCGCCGCCCGCTACCGGGGCCGGGTGAAGGTGGTGGAGGTGAACGCCGCCGAGGCGCCGCAGACCGCGGCGCGGCTCGGCGTGATGGGCACGCCGACCATCCTGTTCTTCCGGCGCCGCCGCGAGGTGGAGCGGGTGGTCGGCTTCGTCGGCGAGCGCTACCTGGCGGAGATCGTCGACTCCGAGCTGCTCGGCCAGGCCTCGAGCTGACCGGCATCGCGGGTGGACGCGCCGCCGCGCGCACCGCCCGCCGCGGAGGCCCGGCGGCGGGTGTACAGTGCCGGCCAGCGGGGTGCCCGCACCGGGGGGGTCTCATGGCGAGAACGACGATCGAGCAGCACGGCTGCGCCGGCATGCTCTGGCTCGGGGCCTGGCTCTTCTCCATCGGCTTCCTGCAGCTGTCCTTCTGGAAGGGCGTGCTCGCCATCCTGCTCTGGCCGTACTACCTCGGCGCGGCGCTGCACGTGCTCCTTCCGCACTGAGCCGGGCGCGGCGGGAACGCGTCGCGGCGGCTAGGGGCGCGGCCCCAGGCTCTCGAAGAGCGACGCGAGCGCCCGCTCCACCCAGGCCTCGAAGGCCGGGCGCTCCGCCAGATCCGGGATCTGCAGCCGGAGGAGCCCGTCGAGGTAGAGGGTCGAGGCGCCGTGCAGCAGCGTCCAGGCGGCGAAGGAGAGCTGCGGCACCCGGGGGTCGCCGGCGCCGACGACGTCCTCGACGGCCTCCTCGATGACGCGCCAGCCGGCCTGCGCCGCCCGGACGACCTCCCCGGGAGCGCGCGGGAGAGCGGCCACGTGGGGCCCGAACATCACCCGGAAGTGGCCCGGGTGATCGAGGGCGAAGCCGACGTAGGCGCGGCCCGCGGCGACGAGGCGCTCCCCGCGAGCGGGGCCGGCCGCGGCCGCCCCGGCGGCGAGATCCTCCCCGAGGCGCGCGAAGCCGTCGCCGGCGAGCGCGACGAGCAGCGAGGTCCGGTCGGGGAAGTGATGGGCGGGTGCGGCGTGCGAGACCCCGAGCCGGCGGGCCAGGTCGCGCAGGCTCAGCGCGCCTACGCCCTCCTCGGCGACGACGCGGAGCGCCGTCGAGACCAGCGCGGCCCGGAGCGCGCCGTGGTGGTAGCGCCCGCGAGGCTTCCGCAGGCGCGCCGTTCCCTTGCCCTTCACGCGGGGAGAGGGTAGCAGGCAGTCCGGCCAGCCACAAGCAGATCTTGACGGCGACAAGATTTTGGTCTAATGGTCTTGCCACCGACCAGATTGACGTCCTCTCCCGCGCCGGAGGCGCCAGGGGGAGCGTCCCGGCGAGAGGAGGCGACCCATGGCGACCCTGTGGCCCATCCTGACCCTCATCCACCTGCTGGGGCTGGGGCTGGCGGTCGGGGCGGCGGCGGTGAAGCTGACCCTGCTGCTCCGGGGCCGGGCAGACGCGGCGGCGATCCCGGCCTACCTCGCGGTCGCCGCGCCCGTCACTCGCCTGATCGTGGTGGGAATCGCGCTGGCGACCCTGTCCGGCATCGGCTTCCTGGCCCTGGGAAGGCCCCTCACGCCGATCCTGATCGCCAAGCTCGGCCTGGTGGCGGCGATGTGGGTGCTGGGGCCCATCATCGACCGCGCCGTGGAGCCCCGCTTCGCGCGCCTGGCCCCGTCCCCCGGGTCGCCGGCCTCGCCGGGGTTCGCCAGGGCCCAGGGGCAGCACCTGGCGCTGGAGGTGCTGGCCACGTCGCTGCTCTGTGCCATCGCGGTCCTGGGTGTGCTGATCTGAGGGGCGCCCGGCGCGGCACGTCTTCCCCCGGGGGGGCGTGCCAGACCGCGCCGGGGGCCGGGAGGACGGCGGGTGGACCTCGAGAGCTACCTCCGGCGCATCGGCGTCGAGCGCCCGTCCGCGCCGGACGCGGCGGCCCTCGACCGGCTCCACCAGGCGCACCTCCTCGCCGTGCCGTTCGAGAACCTCTCCATCGGCTGGGGCGAGCCCATCGAGCTCGACCTGGCCCTCCTCTTCCGCAAGGTGGTGGAGGAGCGGCGCGGGGGCGGGTGCTTCGAGCTCAACGCGCTGTTCGCCTGGGCGCTCGGCGCGCTCGGGTTCGAGGTGGACCTGCTCTCCGCCAGGGTGCGGCGCGAGGCCGGGGGCTTCGGCCCGGACTTCGACCACATGTGCCTGCGCGTGCGGGCGAGCGGCGAGGACCGGCTGGCCGACGTGGGGTTCGGCGACTCGTTCCGCCGGCCGCTCCCGCTCGCCCCGGGGACCCCGCACGCCGAGGGGCGCCGCACCTACCTGCTCCGGGACGCCGGCGGCGAGCTGGAGCTCGCGCGCCGGGAGGACGACGGCCCGTGGGAGCCGCAGTACCGGCTGGCGCTCGTCCCTCGCCGCCTGGAGGAGTTCTCGGGCATGGCGGAGTTCCACCAGACCTCGCCCGAGGGACCGTTCACGCGGCGCAGGGTGTGCACCCTCGCCACCGCCGACGGCCGCATCACGCTGAGCGACGCGGCGCTGGTGCGGACCACGCTCGGAGGCGATCGCGCCGAGACGCCCCTGGCGAGCGAGGCCGAGTGGGAGCTGGCGCTGCGGACGCACTTCGGGATGCGGCCGCCGCGACGCGCCGGGCGACCCCGTTGACTCCGGCGATGCGGCGCGCTCTCTTGCGCCCATGCTCGCCCCGGCCCTCGCCCTCCTCCTCGCCGGCGCCGCCGATCCGGCCACCTCGCTCCGCCAGGCCGACCAGGCGATGGACCGCGCCGTGGCCTCGCACGACGCGGCCGCCTTCGCCGCCCTCGTGGACGAGGAGGCGCTCTGGGGTGGGCCGGAGAGCCTGCTCGACGGGCGCGCCGCGGTGGCTGCCTCCTGGTCGCGCTTCACCAGCCCGGGCGGGGCGAGCCTCCGCTGGTCGCCGGTCGAGGCGGTGCTCTCCCGCTCCGGGGATCTCGGCTACACGGTCGGCACCTGGCGCCTCGAGCGGAAGGGGCCGGACGGGAAGGTCCAGTCGGCCGAGGGGCGCTACCTCACCGTCTGGCGCAGGGGCAAGGACGGGGCCTACCGGGCGGTCTTCGACATGGGGCTCGAGCCGCCCGGTCCGACGGTCGTCGCCATGACCACGGCGCGGACGCTCGCCTCCGGCGCCGGCGACCTCGAGGCGCGCGTCGGCACCTGGCTTGGATCCGACGGCAGGCGGGGGAGCTTCCTCACCGTGCTCCGCGGGGCCGCCGGGGCGCTGGTGCCGGCGGTCGAGACCGCGGTCCCGTTCGCGGCGCGCGGCCCCTAGGATCGCGCCGGCAGGAGCGCTGCCGCGGCCGGGTTCGGCACCGGTCCGGCCACCCGGCGCAGCGTGTTCCGGTCCGTGTGGTGGAAGGGCTCGGGCCGCCCGGCGATCTGGAGGACGGTGTCCTGCTCGTAGCCCAGCGTGCCGTCGTCGTTCACCGTCACCGTGATGGCGTACTCGAGCGTGCGGAAGTTCTCGTGCAGGAACGGCGCGGAGGTGATGCCGGCGGTCGGGGAGCCGAGCGTCGCCCGCACCGTGAACCGGCGGGCCCCGGGCTCCGCGGCGCCGGAGGCCATCGCCACCAGGCCGCGGGGGATGGCGAGCGTCTGGAGGATGGTCCCGGTCGCCGGCTCCCAGAGCCAGTAGCCGACCTGGTCGTGGAAGGTGAGGACCTCGTCCAGCTTGTTCACGTGGACGTGGTAGCGCAGCCCGTAGAGCAGTTGCGGGCCGTTGGCCTGCGGGTCGATGGGCAGGAACTCCATCCGCTCCCGGTAGGGCTCGTCCTCCCCGCCCTCGGCGACGGGGTGGGTGTCGAGGCCCTGTCCCTCCCAGGCGCCCGCCAGGGGCGCGAGCGGGCCCAGGTTGCGCAGCGTGACGACGTCGACGTCCTCGGGCTCGGTGTAGATGTCGCGGGCCATGGGCTCCCTCCGGTCGCCGGATTCTAGGGCAACCGGGCGGCGGGAGCGCGAGGTGGGTGGGGCCCCGCCGTCAGGGGCCGGCGGGGCCGGGGGCGGGGGCGGCCGCAGCGGTGCGCCGCAGCCGGATCTCCTTCACGATGGCGGCGTCCTCGGCCTGGTCGAGGATCTGGCGCATCGCCGGGAAGATCACGGTCTCCTCGCGCACCAGGTGGGCGGCGAAGTGGCGCTCCAGCTCCTCGGCGGCGCGGTCCACCGTGCCCGCCAGCTCGCCGTGGCGCCCCGGGTCGCGGGCCAGGGCGGCGCAGGCCCCGACCAGCGCCCCGAGCGGCCGCTCGTGCTCCCGGTGCTCGCGGACCATGGTCTCGAGCTCGGCGTCGACGGCCCGGTCGCGGCCCCGCAGGCGCGGGGCGATGGACTCCTCCTCGTCGCGCGCATGGAGCGGCAGCGCCAGGGTGAAGTAGCGCTCGACGCGGAAGGCGGCGTCGGCCACCGCGTCGGGGGCGGCGCCGCGGGCCCCGCCCAGGCGGCGCGCCAGGGCCAGGAAGGAGCGGATGCGGCCGTGGCACTCGAGGAGCAGGTCCACGGCGTCGGTGGGCGCGGCGGGCCTTCCCAGTCCGGTCAGCATGGTCTCACCCCCTGGGCTCGCGCAGCATGACGAGCAGCATCCGGGTGCGCTCGTCGGCGTCGAGCGCGTGCGGGACGCCGGCGGGCATGCGCGTCACCGTGCCCGCCGGAGCCTTCACCGGGTTCCCGCCGATGGTGAGCGTCATCGCGCCCTCCAGCACGAAGACCAGGGCGTCGAAGGGCGAGGTGTGCTCGGAGAGCGCCTGGCCCTTCTCGAAGGCGAAGAGGGTGGCGTTGCCGCCTCCGGTCTTGGCCAGGACGCGGCTGGCGATGCCGTGGGCGGCGTAGCCCAGCAGGTCGGGAAAGGCGTGTGCTGCGGCGGGGGGAAGGGTGGTCTCGGCGGCCATGGCTCTCGGACCCTCTCTCGGTGGTCGGCGGGCCGGGTGGGGAATCCGATCCGCTTGCTAGTGAGCACTCACTCACTTATAAGGGGGTCCATGACCGCGCGCAAGCCCGCCGACTCGAGGCGCCGCGAGATCGCCGACGCCGCCCTCAAGGTGATCGCCGAGCAGGGGCTGGGCCGCTTCACCTCCCTGGCCATCGCCCGGGAGGTGGGCGTGAGCGACGCGGCCCTCTTCCGGCACTTCGCCAGCAAGGAGGACATCGTCCTCGCGGTCATCGACCGGATGGAGGAGGTCCTCTTCGCGGGGTTTCCCCCGGCCGGAGCCGATCCCATCGACCGGCTGGGCCAGTTCTTCCGCCGGCGCATCCAGGTGGCCCGGGACAACCCGGGCGTGGCCCGCCTGGTGGGCTCGGAACAGCTGGCGCAGGCGGCGCCGCCGGAGGGCGTGGCCCGCGTGGCCGAGTTCCGCCGCCGCTCCCGGTCCTTCGTCCGCGGCTGCCTGGCCGAGGCGCACGCCCGGGGCCTGCTGGCGGAGGGCGTCGGCCCGGAGGAAGCGGCGGTGCTGGTCCTCGGCGCCCTGCTGGCCCTGGCGCACGCGGCCCCCGAGGCGCGTCCGCCGGCCCAGCTGCCGGAGCGCGTCTGGGCCGCCCTGGAGCGTCTCCTGCGCGGCAGGCGGCCGAACGCCGCAGTCCCGCATCGATTGCAGCCCTTAGGCTCGAGACCGTCGCCGTCCAAACCAGGGAGGTAGTGCCATGTCGAAGCGCATCGCCGTCGTTCTCCTCTTCATCCTCGCCGGCCTGCCGGCCGCCGCCCTCGCGCACTGCGACACGCTCGACGGGCCGGTGGTGAAAACCGCGCGCACCGCCCTCGAGACCGGGAAGGTGAACCCGGTCCTCGCCTGGGTCCGCCCCGCCGACGAGGCCGAGGTGAAGGCCTCCTTCGCCCGCGCCCTGGCCGTCCGCAAGCTCGGCCCGCAGGCCAGGGAGCTGGCCGACACCTCCTTCTTCGAGACCGTGGTCCGGGTCCACCGCGCCGGCGAGGGCGCGCCCTACACCGGCCTCAAGCCGGCGGGCCAGGACCTCGGCCCCGCCGTCCCCGCCGCCGACCGGGCCATCGGGAAGCGCTCTCCCGAGGAGGTGGAGAAGCTCCTCGGCGACGCGGTTCGCCACGGGCTCCACCGGCGCTTCGAGCGGGTGGCCGCGCGCGCGCAGCCCGCCGAGGACGTGAGCGCGGGGCGCGAGTGGGTGGCGGCCTACGTCCCCTACGTGCACTGGGTCGAGGGCGTGTACCAGGCGGCGAGCGGCGCCGCCGGCACCCACCCCGAGCCCGCCGCGGAGAAGCACGCGCACGGCGAGCCTGCGCCGGCGCACGGCCACGGTCACTAGCCGCCGCAGGCGCGGGGCGGAGGGCGCCGGCACCCGCCATGGGAAGGATGCTCGCCGTCTTCCGGACGCTCCGCGGCCGGCTCGTCCTCCTGGTCTTCTTCGCCTCGCTTCCCGCGCTCCTCCTCGCACTCTACGTGGCCAGCACCGAGCGGTCCTCGGTGTTGCAGCGCATCCAGAAGGAGGCGTCGCTCCTGGCCCAGCTGGCGTCCCGCGAGCACGCGCACCAGCTCGACGGGGCGAAGAGCCTGCTGCACAGGCTGGAGCTCGCGCTCGGCGACGAGCCCGGCCCGCCTGCCTCCGGCCGCTGCCCCGAGTTCCTGCCCGCGCTCCTGGCCGGATACCCTCAGTTCACGACCATCGGCATCCTGTCCGCCGACGGCCGGCTCCTGTGCAGCGCCCATCCCGCGCCACCCGGCCTGAGCTTCGCCGGCAACGCGGCCTTCGAGCGCGCGCTGGGCTCGCGGGAGGTGGCGGTTGGCGACTACACCATCGGACCGGTCGTCGGCCGCCCCGTCCTCCACGTGGCGCTCGCCATCCGGGAGCCGGGCGGCCCGGTGCGGATGGTGCTCTTCGTCGGGCTGGACCTGCAGTGGCTCGACCACCTCTTCCAGCAGGCGGACCTGCCTCCGGAGTACGGCCTGCTCATCGCCGATCGCAACGGGCACGTCCTGGGGCGCTCCGCGGGCGTCGCCTGGCCGACCCGGGACGGCGGCGATCCGGCCCTGGCCAGGGTCGTCTCGAGCCCCGGAGCAGCGGTGCTGGAAGTTCCGGGCGGCGGGCGGCGGCTTCTCGTGGCGGCCCCCATGGGCGGGATCCCCGGAGTCTCGGTGGTGGCGAGCCTGCCGTACGAGCGCGTCCACGGCGAGGCGAGCCGCGCCTTCTACCGGACCGTGGCCGGGCTCACGCTCCTCACCCTCCTCACGATCGCCGGTGCCCTGCTCGCGGCCGAGATCTCGGTGCTCCGCATCCTTCGGGTCCTGTCCCACACGGCGCGACGCTTCGGGGGCGGGGATCTCGCCGCGCGGGCCGAGGTCCCGTCGAGGCACGGCGAGCTGACCGAGCTCACCCGGACGTTCAACGCGATGGCGGACGCCCTGGCGGCACGGCAGCGCGAGGCCATCGAGGGCCAGCTCCGGCTCCGGGCGCTGTCGCAGCGCCTGGCGGTGGCCCGGGAGAGCGAGGCAGGCCGGATCGCCCGCGAGCTCCACGACGAGCTCGGGCAGGTCCTCACCAGCGTCAAGGTGGACCTCGCCAACCTTCACCGCGCGGTCCTGCCCCTGGCCGGTGGCGGCCCCGCCGCGGAGGCGATGCGCGCGAGCGTGTCGGAGCTGAACCAGCGCATCGACGACGCCGTGGGCTTCGTCCGCCGCGTCTCCTCCGACTTGCGGCCGCCGGTGCTGGACCGGCTCGGCCTGGCCGCGGCGCTCGAGGGGCTGGCCCGCGAGTTCGAGATGCGGACGCGCCTCGCCGTCGTCCTCGAGGTGAACCGCCTGCAGGAGCCGCTCGACTGGCTCACGTCGATCACCATCTTCCGCATCGTCCAGGAGGCGCTCACGAACGTCGTGCGACACGCCGACGCCGCCGAGGTGTCCATCGACCTGAGGGGGACGGACGAGGGCCTGGTCCTCGTCTTCCGGGACGATGGCAAGGGCATCGCCGGGGTCGAGGACGCGCGCTCCCTGGGCATCCTCGGCATGAAGGAGCGCTGCCTCCTCGTCGGCGGGAGCTTCGACATCTCGGGCGGGCCGGGAAGGGGAACGACCATCGTGGTAAGAATCCCGCGCGGGGGCTCGAGCGAATCCGATGGTGCGCATCCTGCTGGCTGACGATCACGCCATGTTCCGCTCGGGGCTGCGGCGCATCCTCGAGGCCGAGCTGCCCGGCGCCTCGGTGGGAGAGGCGGCCACCATCGCGGAGCTGGTCGCGAAGGTGGACGGCGAGCGCTGGGACGTCCTGCTGCTCGACGTCTCGATGGCCGGCCAGAACAGCCTGAACGTGCTCCCGTCCGTGAAGCAGCGCCATCCCCGGCTCCCCGTGGTCGTGCTGAGCATGTACGGCGAGCGGCAGTTCGTGCTCCGCGCGCTCCGGGCGGGAGCCTCTGCCTACCTCACCAAGGAGCGCGCCCCGGAGGAGCTGCTGCGCGCCATCCGCAGCGTGCTGGCAGGACGGCGCTACGTCGGGGAGGAGGTCGCGCAGCAGCTGGCCGACCACCTGGCCGCGGGGGGAGCGGCCAGCCCGCACGAGAGCCTCTCCCCCCGGGAGCTCGAGATCTTCCTGCTGCTCGCCTCGGCGCGATCGGTCTCCGAGATCGCCGCCCAGCTGGAGCTCAGCGTCAAGACGGTGAGCACCTACCGCAGCCGGATCCTCGAGAAGATGGAGCTGCGCTCGAACGCGGAGCTCATGCAGTACGCGGTTCGCCGCGGGCTCGTGGGCTGACGGGTGTAGGACGGACGCCGACGGGCCGTGTCGCGCCCCTCCTACACGGGCGTCGGACACCGCCGGATGCACGCCGCCCGCGGATCCTGCGACGCTGTCCGGCACGATGGATACGCGCGATCCCGCCGTTGTCGATGCCCGTCCGCTGGCGACCTGCCTCACGCAGGGCATCCGGGAGTTCCACCCGGCGTACTTCGCGCTGCCGATGGCCACCGGGATCGTGTCCATCGTTTCCCACCTCCTCGGCCTCGCGGAGGCGTCCGCGTTCCTGTTCTGGGTGAACGTCCCCGCCTACTGCGCCGTGTGGGCCCTGTCCATCGTGCGCCTGGTCGCGTTCCCCGGGCAGCTCCTGCGCGACCTGGGCAGCCACCAGCGCGGCCCGGGCTTCTTCACGAGCGTGGCCGCGACCTGCGTGCTCGGGCTGCAGTTCGTCCTGCTCCGGGGGGACACCCGCACCGGCTACGCCCTGTGGTGGCTGGGGATCGTCCTCTGGGGCGCCTGCACCTACGCCGTCTTCGTCCTGCTGGCCATCCGGGAGGCGAAGCCGTCCCTGGCCGAGGGCATCAACGGCGGGTGGCTGGTTGCGGTCGTGGCCACCCAGTCGGTGTGCGTGCTCGGGTGCAAGGTGCTGGCGCCGCGCTTCGCCAACGGCGACGGCGTCTTCCTCTTCCTGGCCTCGCTCTGGCTCTGCGGCGGGATGCTCTACATCTGGATGATCTCGCTGATCTTCTACCGGTACATGTTCTTCCGGTTCCACCCCTCGGACCTGATGCCGCCGTACTGGATCAACATGGGCGCCGTCGCCATCTCGACGGTGGCCGGTACGTCGCTGTCCGCCGCCGCCTCCGGGTCCGCGTTCCTGACCCAGCTGCTGCCCTTCGTGAACGGGCTGTCGCTGATGTTCTGGGCGACCGCCACCTGGTGGATCCCCATGCTCCTCATCCTGGGCGTCTGGCGGCACCGCGCCCTGCGCATCTCGTACGACCCGCTCTACTGGGGCCTCGTCTTCCCGCTCGGCATGTACTCGCTGTGCACCTACCGGCTCGGGGAGGTGTTCGCCCTCCCGTTCCTGGGGTGGATCGCGAGGGCCTTCGCCGTTGCCGCGCTGGCGGCGTGGCTCCTCACCTTCCTGGGGCTGGCCGCGCGTCTCCTGCGCCTGGTGCTGCTGGCCGGGCGCTCGCTTCCGTCGGTGCGGGGTGCGGTCGGCTCCCAGCCCGGCAGTCCCTGAACACACCTGCTGCACACCTGGAGGAAGTCATGAGCAGACCATCCGCGATCACGCCCACCCGCAGCACGACCTTCGCCCCTGCGGAGACGCGGCCCGAGGTCCGGCAGAGGCAAGGCAAGTTCCTGGTGGTGGCGGGCTGGGTCATCGCCGTGGTGGGGGTGGTCCTCTACTGCGCGGCCTGCTTCGCCGACGAGACCGGTGCCGACCTCGGCGCCATCGTCTTCCGCAACGCGATCCCGGCCGCTCGCACGGCGCTCCTGGTGGTGGGCGGCGGCACCCTGCTGTGGATCGTCGGCTCGCTCGTCCTCCTGGACGCCGAGCTGGACGTCGCCTACGGGGGTCCGGGAGAGGGCGAGGCGCCGGAGCCCGGGGAACGTCACGCCTGACCGGCCGGAGCGACGGCCGCCATGCCGGGTCCGCTCTCGTCCTGGTTCGCCGGGGACCACGCCCGGCTCGACGCGCTGCTGCGGCGCTCCACCGCCGACCCCGGTGCCTTCGACCGGGACGCCTTCGAGGCCTTCCGGGGCGGGCTGCTGCGGCACATCGCGCTGGAGGAGAAGATCCTGCTCCCGGCGGCCCGTCAGGCCCGCGGGGGGGAGCCCCTGCCGCTGGAGCGGCGCCTCCGCGTGGACCACGGGGCCATCGCCTCCCTGCTCGTCCCCACGCCGGACGCCGGCATCGCCGCCGAGCTCCGCTCCATCCTGGAGCCGCACAACGCCGTCGAGGAGGAGCCCGGGGGCCTGTACCAGGCCTGCGACGAGCTGCTGGCGGGGGAGGCTTCCGCCCTCCTCGACCGCATCCGCGCCTACCCGCCGGTGAAGGTGGCGCCCCACCGCGACGCCCCCAACGTGTACCGGACGGCGGAGGAGGCGCTGCGGGGCTCGGCCCGGCAGGCCGAGCGCGCTGCGAGGCGGTAGGCTGGGGGGCGCGGAGGGACGACATGCCGCTCAGCCTGGACGAGATCCTGGCCGCCTACGCGGAGGGCGCGGCCGAGCACCGGAGCCGGAAGGCCCTGGCGGCGGAGCCGGCCCGCCTCTGGCAGGCCGTCCACGACCCGGGCCCGAAGCAGATCGGCTCGGTCCAGATGAGGGACTCGGCGCGCCGGCAGTGGGCCGTGGACGTCCGCCGGGACCACCGGGGCCGCTACCTCCAGGTCCGCCCCATCGGCGTGGACATCGAGCGCTTCCGGGCCTCGGCCGACGGTTGGCGCCCGGACGAGTGGCTCCCCATCCCGGCGCAGGAGTGGACCGGCTTCGCGCTCTTCGCCGCGGGGGCGCACGACGGCTCGGGCCACCGCGAGGACGGGGAGCTGGCGCTCGCGGTCCCCCGCCTCCTCGACCGCATGGTCCGCGAGGCCCAGCACCGGGGCCTGGCCTTCGACGAGGACGAGGACTGATGCGGGGCGCGCCCGGCTAGGCCCGGGGAGCCAGGCAGCCGAGCCGGCGGCAGGCCGCCGCGGCGACGGCCGCCCAGAAGGCGGTGCGCAGCGCCATGGCCACCGCCGTCCGGGGCTCGAAGGCGCCGCCCCGCAGCGCGTGGATGCCGAACGCCAGGAACACGAGCGCCGTCGCCGCCGCGACGGCCAGCGAGAGCAGCGCCGCCCAGCGGCGCGCCCGCACCAGCCCCGCGGCCGCCGCCAGGTAGGCGAAGCCGGCCAGGAAGTTGAACCACAGGACGAAGGGGACGACGTGGCCGGCGGCGGCGCGGACCGGCTCCGGGCCGAAGAGGACCCGGCCGCCCGAGACGATGGTCGCGATCCCGAAGGCGCCCGCCAGGAGGCCGACGGCCAGGAGCCAGCGGGGGCGGCGCCCCGCCGGGTGCAGGGCAGCCTCCATGCGCGAGTCAGCCCTCGAGCCCACCGGCGGGGAGCCCGCAGTCGCCGGCCATGGGGCACCCGCCGTCGAGCGGGTCGACGGACGGGCAGCCGGCGGCCGGGGCCGGCGGGGCGGCGGGCAGGCGCGAGGCCAGCGCCTCGGCGGCGCACCGCAGGTAGGCGGGCGCGTCCGGCGGGAGCCTCGTGGCGAGGCGGTGGCCGCTGGCCGCCAGGTGCTCTCGCAGGAAGCGCCGGCGCGCCTCGCGCGTGACCTCGCCGGCGTTGCCCTGGCCGCCTGCCAGGGCGTAGGCCTCCTTGAGGTGGAGGTAGGCAACGAAGTCGCACTCCACCGCCAGGTGGTCGTCGGGCTCCTGGCCGTCGGGCTGGAAGCCGAAGGCGCCGTAGAAGGCGGCCAGGTCGGCGAGGATCCGGCCCGGGTCGGTGAAGCCGCCCTGGGCGGCCTCGCGGGGCGAGGCCACGCCCCCGGCGCCGAGCAGCGCGTGGTAGGGGCCCTCGCCGGCCCCGGCCGCGGCGGCGGCCGCCCGCCGGAGGCCCTGGTCGCCGTCGACGGCCAGCGCCGCCACCTCCTCGTGCCAGCCGGGCCGGGGGCGCGAGAGGAGCAGGGCCAGGAGCCTCCACTCGGTGGCGGCCGTCAGGCCGGCGGCCGCTCGCTCGGGAAGCGCGCTCACGGCCCACCCTCCAGAGCCAGCGGGATCCAGCCGGTGCGCATCTTGCGGGCGCCCACCTCGCCCCTCTGCCCCTGCCAGACCGCGAAGGCCACCTGGGAGCGGCCGCCCGGGCGCGCGCCGCGCGGCAGCGGCCTGACGATGACCACTGCCCAGCCCTGGGGAGTGGCCTTGCCGCCGCCGCTGGAGATGCTCCTCTCCGCGGGGCGCAGCGTGCCCGGGCCGGTGGCCACCAGGTCCTGCACCGGGCTGGTGCGCGGGCCGGCCATGGCGTTGCCCAGCGCGCGGGCCGGGGCGTACCGCTTCGCCATCGCCGCCTGCTCCGGCGAGCCCGCCGCCAGCGACGCCGACTCGAAGGGGTAGGCGTCGACGCGCGAGTTCGGGTAGAGCGCCGCCAGCGTGTCCGGCCGCCCGTCCACCGTCGCCTGCCAGGCGGCGCGCCAGTAGCTGATCTCCACGGGCTGGCCGGCCTCGCCCATCATGGGATTGGGCACGTCGGCGCCGGCGCCGGCCGGCAGCTGCACCGCGCAGGCGTCGCTGAAGAGCGCCGGCAGCACCTCGTCGCTGCGGGCCGCGGCCGGCCAGGCCAGGCGGAAGGCCAGGCTGGTTCCGTCGGTGATGGCCTGGACCTCGAGCGCCGCCGTGGAGGGCGCCAGCAGGCGGGGCTCGACCACGTCCTGGGGGAGGAGCTGCGCGGTGTGCACCGGCATCCGGCCCCACGCCGGATCGGCGGGGTCGGAGGGGAGGGCGGCGGCCTTCACCGCACGCACCTCGGCCGGGGAGACCGGCCGCTGTGACGAGGAGCTGCAGCCGGCCGCGGCCAGGCCGAGGGCGGCGATGCCGACGGCGGCGGGCAGGGCGAAGCGGATGGGGGTCGCCATGGCCGTCTCCTAGGTCACGTTGGCCGGCGCCACGCCGCGCTTCGGGTCGAAGGCGGTCAGCACCTGCACCGGCTCGCGGATGGGGACCCTCACCACCTCGTGGCCCTTGTCGTCGTATCCGTACATGGTCTCGCCGCGCCGCTTGAACCTGTGGACGATCTGCTCGGTGGATCCGAAGAGCGCCAGCAGGCCGGCCAGGTCCATGTCGTGGGCCGCGTTGCGGTAGGTCTCCAGGGCCTGGTGCACCCCCGGCCCGAACATCTGCTCCAGGAAGGGCACCGGGGCGTGCAGCGGCGGCACGTAGTAGACGTTGGGCTCGAGCCCCAACTGCGGGAAGAGCGGCAGCGCCACCTTGCGGACGTGAACCAGGTAGTCGATGGGGTTCTCGGGATCGGCCTTCTCCGGCAGGTGGACGAACCCGGCGCAGCGGATCTTGCCGATGCAGTTCACGAAGCACTGCGGCGCCAGGTTCTGCTCGATCTTGGGGAAGCAGGCCAGGCACTTCTCCGAGGTGCCGGTCATGGGGTTGAAGAAGACCTTCTTGTAGGGGCAGGCCTTGACGCACTCCTGGTAGCCGCGGCAGCGCCCCTGGTCGACCAGCACGATGCCGTCCTCGGGCCGCTTGTAGATGGATCCGCGCGGGCAGGAGGCCAGGCAGGCCGGGTAGGTGCAGTGATTGCAGATGCGGGCCAGGTAGAAGAACCAGGAGAGGTGGGGCACCTGGTAGTACGCTCCGTTGACCACCGGGGCGCCGCCGCAGTCGTCCTCGCCGACGTTGGGATGGGCGTAATCGATCTCGGCCGGGCGCCAGCCCAGGACGCGCTCGCCGGCCGGGGCGGCCTCGAAGAGGGTCCGCCCGGTGTACTCCTTCCCGTTCCAGCCCTGCGGCCCGAGCTGCTCCAGGATCTTCACGTCCCAGCCCAGGGGGTAGTAGCCGTAGGGCTTGGACTCGACGTTGTTGAAGAGCATGTACTCCTGGCCCTTGCCGCTGGTCCAGGTGGTCTTGCACGCCAGGGTGCAGGTCTGGCACGCGATGCACTTGTTCACGTCGAAGACGGCGGCGAACTGCCGCTGGGGCCGCGACTCCGGGTACCAGTAGGACATCGAGCGGCCGATCTGCCAGTTGCGCACCAGTGCCATGTCCTACGCTCCCTTCTTCTTCGAGGTGACGAACGAGCCTTCCAGGTAGCTGCGCAGGGCCGGGCTCTCGTAGCGCGGCCGCAGGCCCTCGCCGGCGGGGCGCCACAGCCCCTGCGCCCCCAGGCCCCCGGGCTCGGCCCGGGTGATCTTCACGATGGCCTCGCGGGGTGCGCCGGTCGGGCAATGCACGTCGGGCAGGAAGCCCTTGCCGATCTCCTGGCCGAAGATGGCCTTGCGGACCAGGGAGTCGGTCATCCAGGTGGGCTTGAGCCAGCCGCGGGTGGCCGACTGGTGCGAGCCGGAGCGGAACATGGCCTGGTAGCCGGAGCGCGGGTTCTTGGCCAGGCCGTCGGGGCGGGTCTGGGCGCCCTCGTACGAGCCCGGGGTTCCGCCGTACATGTTGAACCACATGCGGGTGATGCCCCGCGGCGTGCCCGGGTAGTAGCGGGCCCGGCAGATGAGGCGGGCCCACCTGTGGTCCGCGTTCTTGGGGTCGAAGCCGCGGAAGGGCCGGTCGCTGGGATCGGAGTCCACCCAGACGTAGTCGCCGTCCTCCACCCCCAGTTCCTTGGCGTCCTCGGGGTTCACGTCGACGTAGCCCTCGGTGACGAAGGGCATGCGCTTGTCGTGGCGGTGGATGTCGCCGAACGGCCCGAAGAGGATGGCGATCATGTCGGTGTCGACCGGCATGGTGTGCGCGCCGTGGCGGTACTTGGGGGTGTGGAAGATCCACCGGTACCCGTCCTTGGCGAGGGGGTGCGCGGTCTTCTTCACGTCGGCCCAGGCCCTGGCCACGTTGCGACCCTGGCGGACCTCGTTGGAGAGGTCGTCCTTGGCCACGCCGTACTCCTCCGGCCCCTTGGGCCGGAGGAAGGGGTGCGGCGGGGCCACGATGACGTTGGGCTCGTAGAAGGTGGAGTCGATGGGCTCGCGGTGCACCGGGAGGTTCTCGCCGGCCTCGATGAACTCCCGCTCCTCCCGGTAGAACTCCAGCCGCCCCGACTTGGTGTACCAGGGGCGCGACTCGGTCACCTGCTCCCAGCCCACCGCCTTGGGGTAGGTGCGGTTCATCATCAGGACCGGGATGCCGCGCCGCGCCTTGTCGTGGATCTCGCCGAAGCGGTAGCCGCGGGTGAGCGAGGAGTGATCGAGGACGCGCTGCAGGTAGACGTCGGTCTGGCCGGCGTCCACGAACCGGAAGAGGTCGTCGAAGCGCCGGTCGCCAGTGGCCTTCGCCATCTCGTGCGCCACCAGCGAAAGCACCTCGATGTCGCCGCGCGTCTCGAAGGGCCGCTTGTGGGGCGTGGCCGGGAACACGGTGAGGAACGGGTTCGTCACCGAGGCGCACATGTCGGGGTGCTTGAGCTCGGCCCAGGAGTCGACCGAGAAGACCACGTCGGCCCACTCGCAGCTGGTGGACCACCACCAGTCCTGCACCGCGATCATCTCCATCTTGGGGAGCTGGTTGACCACGGTGTTGTAGTGCCACTTCACGTTGCCGAGGATGGAGTTGGCGTTGGCGAACCACATCGACTTGGTGGGCGTGGGCATGTGCGTCTTGCCCGTCACCATGGTCTTGCCCATCTTCAGCGGGTGGTCCTCGTGGTTGTAGTAGTGCGCCGACTCGGCCCTCCAGTATTGCTTCGGGCGCGCCGGCTTCGCCGGGTCGAGCTCCAGGTCGAAGGGGTTCTCGTTGATGTACTGGGGCACGCCATTGAACAGGGCCACGCGGTAGTTGCCGGCGTAGCTGCCCACGTTGCCCCCCACCCGCCCCACGTTCCCGGTGAGGGCGGCCAGCAGGAACAGGGCCCGGTCCTTGTTGTCGTTGTTGAAGAACTGGTTCGGACCCATGCCGATCGCGAACAGGGTGGTGCCCGGGTGCCGGGCGATGTCGCGGGCCAGGGACTCGATGGCCGCCGCCGGCGCCCAGGTGATCTCCTCCGTCGTCCTGGGGTCGAAGTGCGCCAGGTACTCGCGGATCACGTCGAACACCGGCCGGCACGTCACCTTGCTGCCGTCCCGGAGCGTCACCTCGACCGCGCCCTCGAGGAGCGGGTCCTGGACCCGGGAACGCGCGCCCACCTCGTCGCGGGTGATGGCCCGTGGGGCCTTGGCCCGGGCATCCCACCAGACGTAGTCGCCCCACTCGTTGCGCAGCTTCTCGGGCACCACCATGTCGCGCTGGAAGCCGGGCGCGATGGACGCCTCGCCGGGCATCTGCACGTGGGTCTGGTTGCTGAGCTTGCCGGGCGCGCCCCCGAAGACCTCCTCGGCCCTGAGGAGCTTCAGGTTGTCGGCCCGCACCAGGAGCGGCAGGTCGGTGAACCTCTTCACGTAGTCGGCGTCGTAGAGCTTCTCCTTCACCACCACCGCGGCCATCCCCAGGGCCAGCGCCGGGGTCACGCCCGGCCGGCAGACCACCACGTCGTCGGCCTTGGTGGCGGTGGCCGAGTACTCGCAGGCGATGACCACCACCCGGGTGCCCTTCATGCGGGCCTCGGTGAGCCAGTGGGCGTCGGGCATCTTGGTGGCGATCCAGTTCATGCCCCAGACCACCACCGTCCTGGCGTGCTCGACGGCGTGCAGGTCGAACTCCACCGTCTGCTGGCCGGTGACCATGGGGTGGCCGGGCGGCAGGTCGGTGTGCCAGGAGTAGTTGTCGAAGCCGCGCCCGCCGATGGCCTTGTCGGGGCCGACCCCGCGGATCTTGGCGTCGAGCAGGGCCATGGCGTTGGCCATGCGGTACAGGCCGAAGACCCGGGTGATGCCGAGCAGCGGCATGCCGCCGCGGAACTTCATCACCTGGGTGCCGGCGCCGCTCATGGCCTCGATCATCTCGGGCTCGTAGTGCTGCTGCAGCAGCAGGTCCTTGCCCTTCTCGCCCGAGTAGGTGGTGGCGATGTTCACCAGCGTCGCGGCCACCAGGCGGGCCGCCTCCTCGTGCGTCACCCGCACCCATTCGTCCCGGCCTCGGTTGAAGTACTCGACCGGCGGCTTGCCGTCGGCGCCGCGCGGGTGTCCGGCCTCCACCCAGGCCTTGAAGCCCTTCCGCACCATGGGGTGGCGGACGCGCCGGTCTCCGTAGAAGCGGCGGGTGAGGGCCAGGCCCTTCTGGCAGACGCGCGGGTCCCAGCGCGCCGACGCCCGGGTGCCGTAGAGGTCGGTGGCCTCGCCGTACCTCATGCTGGGGCCGATGCGGAGGATCGACCCCGAGCGCACGTAGCCGTTGAGGATGCAGTTGTGGGTGTCGTTGGGGGCGCAGAGGAAGGTGAAGGTGGAGTCGTACTTCCACAGGTCCCGGTAGGCGTTCTCCCAGCCGCGGTCCGGATAGCGGGCCAGCGGGTTCTCCACCGCCTCGAGCCCGAAGGCCCGGGTGGCGGAGGCGGCCAGCGCGCCGAAGCCGGCCGCCTTCATCGCCTCGAGGAACTGCCGCCTGGTGAAGTCGGTCATGGCTTTCGCTCCCTGTCCTGCGCGCGTTCCCAGGTCCGGATGAAGGAGACCACCGCCTCGATCTCGCCGGCGCCGAGCGCGCGGCGGGTCGGCGTCGGCGTGGCGAATCCCAGCATGGCGGTGCCGCGCCGGCCGCGGCGGACGGTCTCCGCCAGGTAGCCGTCGGTGGCGGCGCGGAGCAGCACCGGGTTGGCCAGAGCCGGCCCCTCGCCGCCCTGGCCCTTTTCGCCGTGGCAGCCGGCACAGGCCGAGGCGTAGAGGCGAGCCCCCTGCGCCGGGTCGCCGCGCGCCCACCGCGGCGGCCGCCCGTCGGGCTTGTAGGCCACGGCTCCCAGGCCGCGGACGTAGCGCACCACCGCGTCGATCTCGGCCGGCCGGAGGCCGCCCTCCTGCTCCCCCCAGGCCGGCATGCGCCGGCCGGGGCGCCCGCTCCTCACCGTCTGTACGATGAGGTCGTCGGGCGCGATCTCGAGGAAGTCGGGGTTGCCGATGGCGGGGAAGGGCGCCAGCCCCGGGTAGCGCATGCCCTCGCCGCCCTGGCCGTGGCAGGCGGCGCAGAACGTCCCGTAGAGCGTGGCCCCGTCGGTGGCGAACTCGCGCTCGCCCAGCTTCTCGGCGCGGACCCGGTCGCGGGGGTGCCAGGCGTCGCCCAGCGAGGTGCGGCGCAGCGAGAAGAGGTAGAAGGTGAGGCCGTCGATCTGCTGCTCGCTGAGGCCGAGCTCGGGCATGAGCGAGCCTGCCGTCACCCGCGCCGGGGCGCGGAAGTGCTGCTGGAACCAGTTGGCCAGGGTGTGCTCGCCCTGCACGCCGACCCAGCTGCGCTGTCCGGGGTCGCGCTGGCCGACGCGGGTGAGGTCGGGGCCGTCGGCGCCGCCCACCCCACCCACCGCGTGGCAGCCGCGGCAGCCCAGGGAGTGGAAGAGGGCCTTGGCCTCCACCAGCCCGGGCGCGGCCACCCGCGAGGCCAGGTAGACGTCGATGGCGGCGCGATCGGTCGCCGGCACGTCGGAGAACGACGCCCGCCAGGGCCCGCCGGCAGCTCGCTCCCGCTCCCGCTGGTGGTGGGCGTACCAGTCGGCGCGCCAGCCGCGGGCGCCCGCGCGCGACAGGTCGGGCCCCTCCAGGCCACCCTGGCCGCCGGGGCGGAGGGTGCCGCCGCGGCCGTCGACGCGGTGGCAGGCCAGGCAGTCGTGGCGCTCGAAGGCGCCGCGGCCGCGGGCCAACTGCTCGGCGTTGGGGACGGCCAGGTGGGTGTGGCAGGTGCCGCAGGAGGCGTAGAGGTAGCGCCGCGGCAGCATGGGCTCGGGCCAGTGCTCCACCTGGCCATGGGCGTCGGCCGCGGTGGTGGCCCGGCCCTGGCCGCCGTGGCAGGTGGTGCAGCCGAAGGTGGCCGGGTCGTGGACCACCGGCGGATGGGGGGCCAGCGCCTTGTCGCCGGGGAGGCCCTTCTCCCCCGGGGCCATCCCCACGTGGCAGGAGACGCAGCGGTCGGCCACGCCCAGGTCGGGGATGACGATCTGGCGGAGCTCGACCGGGAAGCCGGCGGCCTCGGCGCGCGGCAGGCGCGAGCGGGCTGCGGCCTGGACGCGCCGCCACTCCGCCCGGAAGTTCTCGGCGTAGGCGGCCCAGCCGAGGACCAGCAGCGTTCCCAGGCTCGACCAGAGGAGGAGGTGCTTGTGGAAGCGCATGGAGGCCGTCTCCCGCTAGTGGCCCGGCCAGTCGCTCGGCGACCAGTAGAACTGCCAGTTGGGTCCACGGAAGTGGACGCCGACGACGGTGAGCACCAGGAACCCGACCGCGAAGCAGGTGAAGAGCCCCAGGGCCCCGGCGCGGGTGGACTGGTGGCGCTGCACCAGCCAGATCGACCAGAGCCCGTAGGCGGCGGTGAGCACGGTGCCCGGGTTCACCAGGGTGATGAGCAGCTGGGGTGCGTGGGGCCACCACTCGCGGATCCAGCCGAAGTGGATGGCGAAGGCTTCGATGCCCAGCACCGCCAGGAGCCCGAACGCCGCCGAGAGGGCCACCAGCCGCCAGCCGCCCGGGCCCCCGAACCACAGGCCGGTGCCCTCGTCCTCGCGGTCCAGGAAGGGGATGAGCCCGAGCCCCACCAGCACGATGGTGGGGATCCCGATGCCGCCCATGAAGGCCGAGAAGGAGACCAGCTCCTGGAGCCCGAGGAAGTACCAGGGCGCCTTGGCCGGGTTCTCGGGGACGGCGGGGTTGGCGAGCTCCTTGAGCGGGGCGTCGGACAGCAGCGAGAGGGCGACGCACAGCAGGCAGCCGAGCATGAAGACCGCCGCCTCGGCGGTCATCAGATGGGGCATGGCGGGCACTGTGCCCTCCGGGCCGCGTCCGACCACCGGCGTCCTGCCCTTCACCAGGGCGGCCAGCGAGTACGTCTTCTGGGGCGCCAGGGTGAAGACCGGCTGCGTGCCGGGTGGGAGGGCGCCCAGCCGGGCGTCGGCGTCGGCGGGCCGGACCAGGCCGCCGTCCTTGCGCACGCGCCAGAAGTGGACGGCCAGCAGCGCCACCAGGGCGAGCGGCAGCACCATGACGTGCAGGAGGTAGAAGCGGATCAGGGCCTCCTCGCCCACCATGTCGGAGCCGAGCAGGAGCTCCTTCTGCAGGCCGCCGAAGTCGAACCAGGAGGTGATGCCCAGGGCGTCGGTGACCTCCCGCGGCGACTGGGCGATGTTGGCGCCGATGGTCACCGCCCAGTAGGCGAGCTGGTCCCAGGGAAGGAGGTAGCCGGTGAAGGAGAGGCCCAGGGTGATGGCCAGGAGCGCCATTCCCACCACCCAGTTGAACTCGCGCGGGGCGCGATAGGCGCCGGTGTAGAAGGCGCGCGCCATGTGCAGCAGCACGCCCACCACCATGAGGTTGGCGGCCCAGCGGTGGATGTTGCGGATGAAGCGCCCGGTGGGGACGACGAAGTGGATGTCCTTGATGGAGTCGTACGCCAGGGCGGTGGACGGCTTGTAGTACACCATCAGCAGGATGCCGGTCGCCAGTGTCACCAGGAACGCCGTCAGGGTGAGGATGCCGAGCCCGAGCGTGGAGGTGGGCCGCAGGCTCCAGCGGTGGACGCGGGCCGGGTGGAGGTGGAGGAAGACGTTGCCGAACACGAAGCTCGAGCGGCTGCGGTCGCTCTCCGGCCTCCCGGAGCGGAACATGGTGTCGCGCAGCCTGCGCGGCGCGGCGCGCAGGTTCTCGGCGAAGCGGCCCAGCGCGGCGGGCGGGACGGGGGCTGGGGCGCTCATGCCTTCACCCGGGTGCCCTGGGGAACGGCGGCGCCCTCGTCGACCAGGTAGGTGCCGCTCCCCAGCGAGGTGACGGCCAGCCACTTGAGCGGCTTGGGGGCCGGTCCCTTCAGCACCGTGCCGTCGGCGGTGAACCGGGAGCCGTGGCAGGGGCAGTCGAAGCCGGTGGCCGAGGGCTGGACGATGCAGCCGAGGTGGGTGCAGACGCGCGAGACCGCGTAGACCCCCTCGGTGTCGCGGACGATCACCACCGGGCGGCCCGGGGCGACGTAGGGATCGCCGGCGCCCAGCGACTCGGGGAGCGTCACCCGGAACTTCTTCGAGGGCGAGGGCAGCACCGCCGCCTTGGGGAGCTTCAGCATGCCCAGGGCGGCGAAGGCCAGCGTGGCCAGCGCCGACCAGGCCGCGGCCAGGCCCAGGAAGTCGCGGCGGGCGATGGGTTCGGGGTCGAGGCGCGAGTGGGCCGCGGCCTCGGTGGCAGGGGTCGGGGTCATGCCGTGCTCCAGGCGGCGGTGAAGCGGACGCGCTCCATGCTGATCGCGTCCACGGGACAGCGCATCTCGCAGAGCGCGCACCGGATGCAGCGCTCCTCGTCCTTGAGGATGGCCGAATGGGAGGCGGGGTCGAGCCCGGCCGCGGCCACCGTGGCCTCGAGCTCCGGCGAGGGAGCCAGGTCGGAGAGGGCCACCAGCTTCAGGCAGAGCGTGGGGCAGACGTCGGCGCACCCGCCGCAGAGCACGCACCGGCTCCCGTCGAACACGGGGGTCACGCCGCAGTCCAGGCAGCGCGAGGCCTCGCGGCGGGCCTGGTCCTCGCCGTACCCCCGCTCCACCAGCGCCGTCGGGTCGCGGAGCCGGTCCTCGGCCGGGAGGACCGGTACCTCCACCCGCCGGATGCGCTCGTATCCCTGCTCGCGCCGGTAGTGGGGCAGGGGGAGATGGGCGGTGACGATCTCGCCCGCCAGCCTTCTCCCGGTGACGTGGGCGTAGACCGACCGCGCCGCCCGCTTCCCCGAGGCCACCGCGTCGATGACCAGCCGCGTGCCATGCGCCAGGTCGCCGGCCACGAAGACGCCCGGAGCGGTGGAGGCCAGGGTCTCGGGGTCCACCCGGGGCCAGCCGGGGCGGAACTGGGCGACGTCCTGTCCCCCGACCTCCAGGAAGGAGAGGTCGGTGGCCTGGCCGGCGGCGATGAGCACCGTGTCGCAGGCGAGGTCCGTGACGTCGCCCTCGTCGAAGACCGGCGCGAAGCGGCGCTGGTCGTCGTAGACGCGAAGGCAACGCTTGACCCGCAGGCCGCGGACGGCGCCCGAGGCGTCGCGGAGGATCTCGACGGGGCCGAGGCCGCCGAGCCGGGCCACGCCCTCCTCGTCGCCCTCGCGGATCTCCAGGGTGTCGGCAGGCATCTCGGCCAGCGTCTCGAGCGACACCAGGCGCACCGTCCGCTGGCCGGGCATGCGGGCCGCCGTCCGGGCGGTGTCGTAGGCCATCTGCCGGACCACGGTGCGGGCCACGTCGTAGGCCACGTTGCCGCCGCCGATGACGACGACCTCGCGCCCCAGCGGAACGCTCTCCCCGAGCGAGACCGCGCGGAGGAAGTCGACGCCCCCGTAGACGCCCGGGCCTCGCTCGCCGGGGATCCCGAGCGCGCGGGGACGCTTGGCGCCCACCGCCACGACCACCGCGCGGTAGTCGCGGCGCAGGTCGGCGAAGGAGACGTCCCTCCCCACCGCCTGGTTGCAGCGGATCTCCACGCCCAGGGCTTCGATCACCGCCACCTCCCGGCGGATGAGCTCGCGGGGCAGGCGGTACTCGGGGATGCCCAGCGCCAGCATCCCGGCCGGCACCGGCTCGCTCTCGAAGACCACCGGCCTGAGGCCGAGAAGGGCCAGGTCGTGGGCTGCGGCCAGCCCGGCGCAGCCAGCGCCGATAACCGCCACCGGCTCTCCCCGGGCCGGCACGATGCCGGGGCCGAGTGCGCCCCGGAGCAGCGCCGCCATCTCATCGACGTCGGCCGAGACCTCCGGCACGTATCCGCGGACGTCCTCCAGCACCTCCTTGGGCGGCCGGGCGTCGACGCCGTGCCGCTCGCAGGCGAAGCGTTTCAGCGCCCGGATGGCGATGGGCCGGTCCTGCCCCGCCAGCAGGCCGTCGGCGTCGGTGCGCGGGATCTTGCCCCGCCGGCAGGAGGCCTCGCAGGGCGCGGCGCAGATGCGGCCGCAGATGGAGGCGAAGGGGTTGGGGCCGCGGGCGATGAGGTAGGCGCGCTCGTAGTCGCCGTCGGCGATGGCGCGGACGTAGCCGCGGGCGTCGGTGTGCACCGGGCATGCGACCTGGCACGAGATCAATGCCCGGTGGTGCTCGGCACCGGGGACCTCGACGCGAAGAGGCGTGGCCACCTGCTCCAATGCACCTCCCACCCGGCGACCGGCCGGGATCGCTGCTGCGTCCTACCCGCGGGCCCGGCCCGCCCGGCGCGCCGGGGACCTCCTGCCGCCATCGGTCCCGCCGCGTGCGCCGGCGCGCGCCGCGCCGCCCTGGATGTCGGCCCGGGTCGTGCTCTCGAGGAAGCGGGTGTAGGCGAGCTTCGCGGCGGACCAGGCGGCGTGGGCCGTGCAGGCGGCGTCCTCGTGGCACGGCTCTCCGGGCCGCAGGAGGCAGCCGGGCCGGACCCGCTTGCCCTCCAGGGGCTCGACGATCTCGATGAGGGCGATCTCCCGCGGCGGGCGCGCCAGGCGGTAGCCGCCGCGCGCGCCGCGGCTGGCGGTCACGACGCCGGCCCGGGCCAGGGTGGCCAGGACCTTGGCCAGGTAGGGGGCGGGGATGCCGACCTCCCGGGCCAGGTCGCGCCCCAGCACGGCGTCGTCTCCTGACCGGGCGGCGAGGTGCGCCAGGGTGCGGAGGGCGTGGGTGGTCGAGGTGCTGAAGATCATCGAGCGCCGGCGGCCGGAGAACCAATCCCGCAATTATGGATATGCATATCCGTAATGGCGGGACGGAGGATGCCCGGAGCCGGGTCGACCTGTCAAGGCGCTTCGGGCCGCGGACGCCGGCGGCGCCCCGGGCCGGCGGAGGCCCAAGGGCGAGCCGCGGGCGGAAGTCCGCTAGACGACTGCCTTCGCGCGGCGGGAGCCGCGCGCGGGCGGGGCCGCCGCAGGTGGCGGCGGGCCCTAGTAGATTCCCGAGGCGCCGACCTGCGAGAGCGCGGCCGGGAGGTTGCCCGCCTGGCCGCTCCGCATCAGGTCCTCTCTCGTGAAGACCTGCACCGGCGACACCGATGCCACCCGGCCGGTCTGCGGGTCCACCCACCGCGGGATCCGCGAACCGGTCACCACCATCCGCTCGGGCTTCTGCGCCTCGTCCGAGGCGGATGCGGGCAGGTGCGCGCACCCCGCAGACGCGAGAACGGCCAGCCCGAGCGACGCCCCCAGGAACATCCGAGCAGGGGTCTGCATGACGGTCTCCTCCACCCTCTGGAGGCGATCCTAGCGCGGCGCGCGCGCGCCGTCACCTGGCACGGCGGCGCGCCGGCGGACGACCTCGACGAAGGCCCGGGCGGCGGGGGCCAGGTGCCGGTCCCGCCGCCAGATGAGCGCCAGGTCCCAGCGGAGGACCGGATCCGTCAGGGGGACCACCCGGACCTTCTCCCGGTCGAGCCTGCGGCAGATCGTCCGCGGCAGCAGCGCGGCGCCGACGTCCGCCGCCACCATCGCCGCCATGAAGTCCCACTGCGAGCTCTCGCTCGCCACCTGCGGGGCGAAGCCGGCGCGGCGGCAGGCGTCGAGGATGTGGCCGTGGAGGGCGAAATCGGCCCGGTAGAGGACGAAGGGCGTGGCCTCGAGGTCGCGCAGGGTCACCGAGCGCCGGCGCGCCAGGGGGCTCCGCGGGGAGAGCACGGCGCAGAGCACGTCGCGCATCAGCGGCACCACCTCGAACGCCCCCTCGTCGGTGGGCAGCACCGTGGCGCCGGCCTCGAGATCCCCCTCCCGCACCAGCTCCTCCACGCGGCGCGCCCCCTCCTCGCGCATCTCGAGCGCCACGCCGGGATACGCCTCGCGGAAGTCGTGCAGGACCGGCGGGAAGAAGGCTCCGCCGACCATGGGCGGGATGCCGAGCCGGACGCGGCCGCGGCGCACCGCCCCCACCTCGGCCACCTCCTCGGCGATGGCATCCAGCGCCGAGAGGACCCCCTCGGCGCGGGCGAAGACCGCCCGGCCGGCGTCGGTGAGCGAGACCTTCCTGCCGCGGCGCACCAGCAGCGGTTGCCCCAGCTCCTCCTCGAGCGCCTTCACCGCCTTGCTCACCGCCGGCTGGGAGAGGTGGAGCGCCTCCCCGGCCCGGGAGAAGCCGCCCTGCCGCACGACCTCGGCGAAGCAGGTGAGGGTCCGGACGTCCATTTGGATTCCAATATGGAATGGATACTATTAAATCAATTCATTTTCCTCATGGAAGCCGATGACTAGGATCAGGCCATGCGCACCGTGAAGACAGTCGAGTCCCGTTCGCTGCTGGTGTCGGCGGCCGCTCTCCTGGCCCTCTTCGTCGCGGGGGCCCTCCTCGGAGGCCTCGTCCAGCTGCCTCCGGCGGCGGCCGGCCTGCTCCTCGCCCTGCTGGGGCTCCGGGTGGCGGTCATGGCGGCGGCCGTGGCGGAGGAGCCCTCCGCCGAGCCGCCCCGCCGCGCCACCACCGGGCTTGAGGCACACCGCGGCGCCGTGCAGCCGTCGCACGCCTGAGCCCTGGTTCCCCGGCGGCCCCGCCCGCGGGGCCGCCGCGGTCAGCTCCCGCGCTTGCGGCGCACGGTCACCGACTCGCCGCCGATCCCCCAGTTGTCGGTCTCGACCTCGTCGATGACCACCACGGTGGTGGCGGGGTTCTTGCCGAGCTTGTCGCGCAGGAGCTCGGTGACGCCGCGGATGAGCTCCGCCTTCTGCGCCGCCGTGGCGCCCTCCCGCGTGATCTTGATGTTCACGTACGGCATGCGACCTCCTCTAGTCGGCCGGGGTGGGGGAAGGCGCGGCGCCGGCGAGGCGCGCCGGCGAGAGCGAGAGCAGGGCGCCGCCCAGGGCCACCGCGCCGGCGGCGGCCAGCACCGCCGGCCCCGGCGTGCCCAGGCGCTGCGAGAGCGCGCCGGCGAGGAGCGGGCCCAGGATCTGCCCCACGGCATAGACCGCGGTCAGGGTTCCCACGATCCGCCCCGGCGAGGCGGGAGCCAGGGTCCGGCCCGCGGCCATCGCCAGGGTGGCGATGCCCATGAACGTCCCGCCGAAGAGCGCCGCCCCCACCATGGCGGCGGCCGCGGAGCGCGAGAGCACCGGGAGGGCCATCCCGCCGGCCTGGACGATGTAGGCCGTCGCCAGGGCGCGCCGCATGCCCAGGCGCCGCCCCAGGCCGACCCACAGGAGCGCGGAGGGGGAGGCGGCGAGCCCGGTGAGGACCCAGGTCCACGGCGCCAGCGCCTCGAGCCCGGGCGTGCGCCGGACGGCGGCCACGGCGAAGGTCCCGCTCACGATGTACCCGAGCCCCTCGAGGAAGTAGGCGCCGGCCAGCAGGCCCAGCCCCAGGCCCGGCGCGGGCGGCTCGGCGGCGGCGGCCGCGTGCGCGGGGGGCGGCGGTCGATGC
>DATIFE010000027.1:0-10026 GCA_035455425.1 Anaeromyxobacteraceae bacterium
GCCGCATCCGCGCCGCGCCCGGACGAGCCGCCGGTCCGGCCGGTGGTGCTCGCTCCCGCGCCGGGCCAGCCCGCCGGACGCCCGCCCTCGCCGCCGCAGCAGGCGCAGGCCGCGCCCCGGCCGGCCCCGGCGCGTCCCCGCTCCCTGGCTCCGCTCCTGGTCCTGGGCTTCGCCGTGGCCGCCGCGGTGCTGGCGTGGGTCTGGTGGCTCGCGGCGCGCGGGGGGATGCGTTAGAGAAGGGGGCCGCTCCTCCGGGCCCCCCGTGACCGTACTCGGCATCGAGACCAGCTGCGACGAGACCGCGGCCGCCGTGGTGCGGGACGGGCGCCGAGCGCTGTCCGACGTGGTGGCGACGCAGGTGGAGCTCCACCGGAAGTGGGGCGGGGTGGTGCCGGAGCTCGCCAGCCGCAACCACGTCATGCAGGTGATGCCGGTGGTGGACGAGGCCCTGGCCCGCGCCGGCGTCTCCCCGCAGGACCTCGACGGCATCGCGGTGACGAGCGGCCCGGGGCTGGTGGGGGCGCTGCTGGTGGGCGTCCAGGTGGCCAAGGCCCTCGCCGCCGCCTGGGGGAAGCCGCTCGCCCGGGTGAACCACCTGGAGGGGCACCTGGTCGCCGCCTTCCTGGCCGAGCCGCCGCCGGCCTTCCCCTTCCTGGGCCTGGTGGTCTCGGGCGGGCACACCTCGCTCTACGCCGCCGAGGGCTTCGGGCGCTACCGGCTGCTGGGCGCCACTCGCGACGACGCCGCCGGGGAGGCCTTCGACAAGGGGGCCAAGCTGCTCGGGCTCCCCTACCCGGGCGGGGTGGCCATCGACCGGCTGGCGCGGGAGGGGGACGCCGCCGCCGTGCGCTTCCCCCGGGCGGTGGTGCGGGGGGCGGACCTCGACTTCAGCTTCTCCGGGCTCAAGACGGCGCTCCTGCACCACGTGCGCTCCCGCGGCGTCCCGGAGGGCCGGGCGCTCGCCGACCTCTGCGCCAGCTACCAGGAGGCCATCGTGCGGGCCCTGGTGGACAAGCTCTTCCGCGCCGCCCGGCGGCTCCAGTTCGAGCGGGTGGTCCTCTCCGGCGGCGTGGCGGCGAACTCGCGGCTGCGGGAGGCGGTCGCGGAGCGGGCCCGCGAGTACGAGGGGCTCGAGGTCTTCGTGCCGCCGCCGCGGCTCTGCACCGACAACGCCGCCATGATCGCCGTGGCCGGCACCGAGGCCCTCCGCCGCGGGGAGAGGCAGGGGCCGGGGCTGGCCGCCGACGCGGGCTGGCGGCTGTGAGCGGCGCGGCGGCAAGCTACCCGAGCCCGCAGGCGCTGCTCCGGAAGTACGGGCTGCGCGCCAAGAGGAGCTGGGGCCAGAACTTCCTCGGGGACGAGGAGATCCTGGACCACGTCGCCCGGCTGGCGGCGCCCCGGCCCGGCGAGCGCGTGGTCGAGCTGGGCGCCGGGATGGGCCACCTCACCGCCCGCCTGCTGGCGCGCGGGGCCGAGGTGATCGCCGTCGAGCGGGACCGCGACATGGCCCGGGTCCTCCGGGGCGAGCTGGGAGATCGGGTCCGGATCCTGGAGGCGGACGCGGTGAAGCTGGACTACGCGGCATTGGCCGGGCCGCATCCGGGCGCGAGCCCGGGCCCGGCGGCGAGGGTCTCCGTGGTCGGCAACCTCCCCTACCACCTCACCAGCCCCATCCTCTTCTCCCTCCTCGACCAGGCCGACCACGTGTCGCGCTTCGTCTTCCTCCTGCAGCGCGAGGTGGCCGAGCGGCTGGCGGCGATCCCGGGCACCCGGGAGTTCGGCCTCCTCTCGGTGCTGCTGCAGCACCGGGCCGAGGTGCGGATCGAGCGCCGCGTCCCGCCGGGCGCCTTCCTGCCGGCGCCGGCGGTGGAGAGCGCGCTGCTGGCGGGGGAGATGGGCCCGCCGCGGGCCGAGGTGGCCGATCCGGCGCGCTTCCGCAGGCTGGTGAAGGCCGGCTTCGCCCAGCGCCGCAAGACGCTCGGGAACGCCCTGCGCGCGGCTCGCCTCGCGCCCCCCGAGCGCATGTCGGCGGCGCTGGCCGCCGCCGGCATCGACCCGCGGCGCCGCGGCGAGACGCTCTCGGTGGAGGAGTGGGCCGCCCTGGACCGGGCGCTGGGCCCGGCCGCCTAGGCGGGCGGGGGCCGGGGGCGGGCGGGCGCGGCGCCCCGCCGCGCGGAGCGGTAGAAGCCCTGGAGCGCGTGGAGCCCGCAGAGGCCGCCCACGAAGGGGGGGCGCTCGCAGCCCTTCACCCGGCACGTCGCCGGGGTGGCCATGGGCGCCCATCCGCCATCCTTCCCCCGCCGCCCGCGCACCGTGCCCGGATGGGCGCCCATGTTCCCGCCGGCCCCTACGCCGAGGTCCCGAATCGCCGGGCAGCGGAGAGGAGCAGGCTCATGTTCCGCGCGCCGTCCTCGCCCAGGTACCGGCGAAAGGCCCCGCCGTCGAGCCGCATGCTCCGGATCGTCCGCTCCACCACCTGGTCGTAGCCCTCCGCGCCCGGCTTGCGGAGCTCGAGCGCGACCTTGAGGATGGCCCGGTGGAAGGCCGGGTCCACGCCCGGCGCCCCCGCTCCGGATGCCTCGGCCGCACCCCGCGCCATCCTTCGCCCGCCCGCCCGCCCGCGCGAAGCCGCCATCCGCCGCCGCCTCCCCCGGGAAGCCAGCTCCCGTGGCCGCGAGTGACACTACATGACGAGGCATGACGCGTCAAACGGGCGGCCAACCCGCCGGGATCCGGCCGTGGACACCCCGCCCGGCGCCGTGGCAATCTCCCGCGTTCGCACTCGGATGGAGCGCGCCCGCTACATCGCCGTCGAGGGTCCCATCGGTGCGGGCAAGACCGCGCTCGCCCAGCTCCTGGCGGAGCGCATGGGCGGCCGCCTGGTCTCCGAGGCGGTGGAGGAGAACCCCTTCCTCCCGAGCTTCTACCTGGACCGGAAGAAGCACGCCTTCCAGACTCAGCTCTTCTTCCTGCTCTCGCGGTTCCAGCAGCAGCAGCAGCTCTTCCAGCAGGACCTCTTCAGCCAGGTCACCGTCGCCGACTACTTCTTCGCCAAGGACCGGATCTTCGCCTCGCTCTCGCTCGACCACAACGAGCTGGCGCTCTACGAGCGGGTCTACGAGATGCTCGGGCCGCGCGTGGTCAAGCCCGACCTGGTGGTCTACCTCCAGGCCCGGGCCGACGTGCTCCTCTCCCGCGTCCGCAAGCGCGGCCGCGACTTCGAGCGCGGCATCGACCCGGCCTGGCTCGAGTCGCTGGCCCGGGCCTACGGAGACTACTTCTTCCGCTACGACGAGACCCCGCTCCTGGTGGTCAACGTCAGCGACGTCGACCTGGCGGTCCCGGGCGACGAGGTGGAGGCCCTCCTGGCGGTTGTGCGGAAGCACCGCAAGGGGACGCAGCACTACATCCCCCTGGGAACCCGCACCTGACGTCGCCCGGAACTCCTTGGCGGGGCGGCCTCGCCCGCGATACAGTCATTCTTCCACCAGATGGGCGGGACCCCGACGCTCGGGGCCTGCACCGGAGGTCGAGATGTCGAGCCAGCAGGCGCCGCGCAAGCGGGTCACCGTCAACGACTTCGCCAGGATGAAGGCGGCCGGCGAGAAGATCGCCGTGGTCACCGCCTACGACGCCACCGCGGCGCGCCTCGTCGACCAGGCCGGCGTCGACTGCATCCTGGTGGGCGACTCCCTGGGGATGGTCTTCCAGGGCCACGACTCCACGCTGCCGGTGACGCTCGACCAGATGGTCTACCACACCGCCGCCGTGCGCCGGGGCCTGTCCCGCGGCGGCGGCGGCCGCGCCCACCTGGTGGGCGACCTGCCCTTCGGCAGCTACCAGGCGAGCGCCGAGGACGCGGTGAAGAGCGCGGCGCGGCTGGTGGCCGAGGGCGGAGCCGAGGCCGTCAAGCTCGAGGGCGGGCGCGACTTCGCCGAGGTGGTGCGCCGGGTGGTGCGCGCCGGCATCCCGGTGATGGGCCACGTGGGCCTCACCCCGCAGTCGGTCCACAAGCTGGGCGGCTACCTGGTGCAGGGCAAGGACGAGGAGCGCGCCCGCCAGCTCCTGCGGGACGCCCAGGAGCTCGAGGCGGCCGGCTGCTACTCGGTGGTGCTGGAGTGCATCCCGGCGGAGCTGGCGCGCTTCATCACCGCGCGGCTGGCCATCCCCACCATCGGCATCGGCGCCGGCCCGGACTGCGACGGGCAGGTGCTGGTGCTCAACGACCTCATCGGCCTCGACCAGACCTTCCAGCCCCGGTTCGTGAAGCGCTTCGGCGCGGTGGGCGAGGCGATCGGCGAGGCGGTGCGGGGGTACGTGCGCGAGGTGCGGGACCGGACCTTCCCCGCCGAGGAGCACGGCTTCCACTCCCCGAGCCTGCGGCTCCTCCACGCCGTGGACGAGGAGCCGCGCGACGACGCGCAGGTGATCGGCGCGCCGGTGTAGGGCGTGGGGGCCCCCGAGCTCGTCCGCGATCCCGGGGCCTGGCAGCGGCGCTGCCGCGAGGCGCGGGAGTCCGGCAGGCGCATCGCCCTGGTCCCGACCATGGGCTACCTGCACGCGGGGCACCTCTCGCTGCTGCGCGAGGCGCGCCGGCGCGCCGGCGACGGCGGCCTGGCCCTGGCCAGCATCTTCGTGAACCCCGCCCAGTTCGGCCCGAACGAGGACCTGGCCCGCTACCCGCGCGACCTGGCCGGGGATGTGGAGACGTGCGCCCAGGCGGGGATCGACGCGGTCCTGGCGCCGGAGCCGGGCGCGGTCTACGGCCCCCTGCACCAGACCTGGGTCGAGGTGACCGGCGTCTCGCAGGGCCTCTGCGGCGCCTCGCGCCCGGGCCACTTCCGCGGGGTGGCCACGGTGGTGGCCAAGCTCCTCCACCTCTCCTGGCCGCACCTGGCGATCTTCGGCGAGAAGGACTGGCAGCAACTCCAAGTTCTCCGCGCCATGGCCCGGGACCTGGACCTGGACGTGGAGATCGCCGGCATGCCCATCGTCCGGGAGCCCGACGGCCTGGCGCTCTCCTCCCGGAACGCCTACCTCTCGCCCGAGGAGCGCGGCCGCGCGCTCTCGATCTCCCGGGCACTCCTCGAGGCGCGGGACCGGGCCGGGGGCGGCGAGCGGGACGCCTCCGCGCTGGCGGCCGGGGCGCGGCGGGCCCTCGAGGCCGCCGGCCTGCGCGTGGACTACGTGGCGGTGGTCCACCCCGAGACGCTGCAGCCGGTGCGGGAGGCGGCGCCCGGGAGCCGCATGCTGGTGGCCGCCTTCGCCGGTACCACCCGCCTCATCGACAACCTGGGCCTGCCGTGAAGGGCGGCGGCAAGGGCGGCCCGCCCGAGGGAGCCCGGGTCGTCGCCCGCAACCGGAAGGCGCTGCACGACTTCCAGGTCGAGGAGCGCGTCGAGGCCGGCCTGGTCCTCACCGGCAGCGAGGTGAAGTCGCTGCGCGCCGGGAACGTGGCGCTCGGCGACGCCTACGCGCTCGTCAAGGGCGGCGAGCTCTTCCTGGCCAACTGCCGCATCGGCGAGTACCAGCCCGCCTCCTGGACCGGCCACGCGCCGGTCCGCGACCGCAAGCTGCTGCTCCGCCGCCCCGAGATCGACCGGCTCGGCGGCAAGGTCGAGCGGAGCGGCTACACCCTGGTGCCGCTCTCCATCTACTTCAAGGAGGGGTGGGCCAAGGTGGAGCTCGGGCTGGCCCGCGGGCGCAGCCACGGCGACCGCCGCCAGGCCATCGCCGAGCGGGAGCAGCGCCGCGAGATGGACCGCGCCCTGTCCCGCCGGCGGCGCTAGCCGGTCCGGGGCGCGCGCCTCCGCGCCCGGCGCCGGTTTCTGGCCGCCGGCACGGAGGGTGGTACCCTCGGCGAGGCCGATGCTGACGCGTGTGACCTTGGTCCGCGACCTGGTGGACTGCCGGAGCCGGGTGCTGGCCCGCCGGGGCGAGGCCCTCTCGCAGGCGGCGGTGGCCGAGGCCGCGGCCCGCGCGCGCCCCGGGCCGGGACGGCCCCTCTCGGCCTCGGTGGTGGTCGAGGACCTGCGCGAGCCCTTCGGCGACCCGGTCTACAAGTGGGTCTTCCGGCAGTCGACGGTCCAGTCCACGCTCGGGCGCATCGTCCTGTCCGCCGAGCTGCCCGAGGAGCTGCACCAGGAGCTCGGGGTCCTGCGCGAGGCGGACTGGGCCCGCTACCGGCACGGCATCGTCACCGCCCTGGTGGCCACCCGGATGCTGCTGGCCGCGGTGGGAGACGCCCGGGCGCTCCCCGAGCTGGCCGCCGCGGCGCTGCTCCACGACCTGGGCATGCGGCACGTGAAGCCCGACCCGGGCGGCGCTCCGCTCTCGCCGGCCGACGTGCTCGAGGTGGCGGGGCACCCCCTGCTCGGCGGCTTCCACCTGGCCACCGTCCTCGGGCCCCACCCGGCGGTGGACGCGGCCCTGGGGCACCACTGGCGGTGCGGCAAGGGCTACCCGCGCCTCTCCTCCGCCCCCGCCCGGGCGGTGGAGGTCATCGCCGTGGCCAGCGCCTTCGCCGCCCTGACCCAGCCGCGGACCTTCCGCTCGGCGGCCTTCGACGCCCGCGGCGCCACCGACGTGCTGGTGGGCGACGCCGGCGCCGGCGAGGCGGACCTCGAGTCGGTCCAGCTCCTGGTCCACGTGCTCCGCGGCGCGCAGGGCCCGATGGGCGAGGTGAAGTTCGGCCGGGAGCGCGTCGGGGGAGCGCCCGAGGACAACCGCTACACGCCCATCGCGCGGGCGGTGGCCAAGGCCTGACGGCCGCCGGCCCGGGGGCGCCCTGCTAGCCGGCGGGCCGCTCGTCCACCCCCGAGATCCGCCGCAGCGTGTCCCAGGAGTAGATGCCGCTCGAGTGGCCGTCCGACCAGGAGATCTGCACCGCGTAGCTGCCCACCGGGAGGATCTCCAGCGCCCGGATGTCCGCCGGGATGCTGGCGGTGTCGAGGATCTTGCGGCCGGTCCCCTCCTCGATGCAGCCGGCGCAGGGACAGGCGTCGCGCAGGCGCAGCGCCGGGATCACCGAGAGCACGCCCGGCCAGGCCACCAGGAACTGGTTCTTGTCGTCGATCTCGATGGACTGCGGCGGCTCGGCGTTGGCCTTCTTCCCGAACTGGATCCGGTCGAGGAGCCCCATGGCCCATGCATGGCGGGAGGGCCGCCGCCCGTCAAGCGGAAGAGGCCGCTCCCGGGCCCCGGGCCAGGCCGGCGAGCAGCGGGGAGCGGTCCTGGAAGGGCGAGGTGCAGGGCGCCCCGTCCGCCACGTAGAGCTCGGAGTTCGCCAGCGACGGGGCCAGGCGCAGGATGCTCGCCGAGCGGGTTCCGTAGACCTGGCCCACGTGGATGCAGGGGTAGTCGAACGCTGGCTCGCCGTGGCCCGAGATGGCCTCGCGCAGCTTCCCGGGCGTGAGGTCGAAGGGCCACCGGGCGCGGACGAACTCGGCCCGGGGGCTGCGCCCGTGCGGGTCGCGCTCGGTGACCACGTGCAGGCCCGGCCCCAGGTCGTGCCAGTCGGCCCGCCGGCCGTCGTAGCGCCAGAGGAACCCCCCGGAGCCCTCCAGCACCACCAGGTGGAACGGGTTGTAGTGGGCGGCGTCCATGGCCTGGAGCGCGCTGCGGGCCGATCGCACCGAGCCCGCGGCCAGGGCCTTGCTCACCAGCTCTCCCCGGGTCCGCAGGCTGCCGTCGGGGAAGCGGTCGTCGGGCGAGTAGTAGTTGGTGATGCCGACGAGGAGGCCGGTCTGGGCCACTCCGATCCAGGTGCCCCCGTGCACGGCGTCGCGGGGGGCGGCGGCGCGGGCGCCGCCGGGGAGATCGCGGACCGCCCAGCTCTCCGAGGGACGACCGGGGCGCTCGTCCCGGGTCGCGGCCACCACCAGCGGCCAGCGCCGGTCGGCGCCCACGGCGGCGACGAAGGTGCACACGCCTCCTATTCTAGCGGCCCGCGACCCGCCGCGCGCCCTTCACGGTGGCCAGGAGGAGCTGGCGCTTCATCTCCAGCTGCGGCGGGAGGGTGCTGCCCAGGAAGCGGAACCACTCCTCCTGCGACTCGAGCTCGGTCTCCCACTCGGCCAGATCGACGCGGGTGGCGGCCGACACCGTCTCGGTGGGTGCGTCCAGGCCGCGCAGGTCCAGGTCCCCCTCCCGGGGGATCCAGCCGAGCAGCGTCTCCTCGCCGGCGACCCTTCCCTCGCAGCGGTCCAGGATCCACTTCAGGACGCGCATGTTGTCGCCGTAGCCCGGCCAGAGGAACTTGCCGTCCGCGCCCTTGCGGAACCAGTTGACCAGGAAGATCTTGGGCGGCCGCGGGATGCGCGACTGCATGTCGAGCCAGTGCTGCAGGTAGGTCCCGGCGTCGTAGCCCAGGAACGGCAGCATGGCCATCGGGTCGCGCCGGACCACGCCCACCGCGCCGGTGGCGGCGGCGGTGGTCTCCGAGCCCATGGTGGCGCCCAGGTAGACGCCGTGGGTCCAGTTGAAGGACTGGAGCACCAGCGGGACGGTGGTGGAGCGCCGCCCGCCGAAGACGATGGCGCTGATGGGCACGCCGCGCGGGTCGTGGGCGAACCTGGAGAGCGCCGGGTTGTTGTCCATGGGCGCGGTGAAGCGGCTGTTGGGGTGGGCCGCCTTCTCCGCCGAGCCCCTCTTCCAGGGATGTCCCCTCCAGTCGGTCAGGGTCTCGGGGGGCGAGCCGTCCATCCCCTCCCACCAGACGTCCATGTCGGGGGTGAGCGCCACGTTGGTGAAGAGCGTGTCCCTCTCCAGCATGCGCATGGCGTTGGGGTTGGTCTTGTAGTTCGTGCCCGGGGCCACGCCGAAGAGGCCGAACTCGGGGTTCACCGCCCACAGCCGGCCGTCGCTGCCGATGCGCATCCAGGCGATGTCGTCGCCCACGGTCCGGATCTTCCAGCCCGGGAAGGCGACCGGGGGGATGAGCATGGCGAAGTTGGTCTTGCCGCAGGCCGAGGGGAACGCGGCGGCGACGTAGTGGGTCTCGCCGTCCGGGCGCTCGGCCTCGAGGATCAGCATGTGCTCGGCCAGCCAGCCCTCGCTGCGCGCCAGGTAGCTGGCGATGCGCAGGGCCAGGCACTTCTTGCCGAGGAGCGCGTTGCCGCCGTACCCCGAGCCCACCGACCAGATGGTGTTGTCCTGCGGGAAGTGGCAGATGAAGCGCCGGTCGGGGTCGCAGTCGGCCACCGAGTGCATGCCGCGGTTGAAGTCGTTGCCGTCCCCGAGCCGGTCGAGGGCCACCTTCCCCATGCGCGCCATGACGCGCATGTTGAGGGCCACGTAGACCGAGTCGGTGAGCTCGATGCCCACCTTGGCGAAGGGGGAGTCGTTGGGTCCCATGATGTATGGGACCACGTACATGGTGCGGCCCTTCATGGCGCCGTCGTAGATGGCGGCCAGCTTCCGGTAGGCCTCCGCGGGGGCCATCCAGTTGTTGGTGGGGCCGGCCTCCTCCTTCGTCGGGGTGCAGATGAAGGTGAGGTGCTCGACGCGGGCCACGTCGCCGGGGTTGGAGCGGTGGTAGTGGCATCCGGGGCGCTTCTTCTCGTTCAGCGGGATGAGCACGCCCTGGGCCACCGCCTCCTCGGTGAGCCGCTTCTTCTCGGCCTCGGATCCGTCGCACCAGTAGATGCGGTCGGGCTTGGCCATCCTGGCCATCTCCTCCACCCAGGCGGTGAGGTGGGTGTTGGACGTGGCGCGGCCGGCGGTGAGGGGCATGGGGCTCTCCCGGAGATGACGACCCCGGCCACGATAGCCGAGCATCCCCGCGGAGGTCGAGGAGGGATCTCCGGGGCCGGGCGGCGGTTCCGGCGGCTTCGCCGCCGGTGCACTCAGCCCTTGAGCTTCTCCCGCAGGAGGTCGCCGAGGGTCCCGAAGCCCTTGCCGCCCTGGCCTCGGGGCGCGGTCCGCATCCACTCGCGCGCCTCGGCCCGCTCCTCGGCCGCCTCGCCCTGGGTCTTGGAGAGCCGGATGCGTCCCCGCTCGTCGACCTCGAGCACCAGGCACTTGAGC
>DATIFE010000028.1:0-12895 GCA_035455425.1 Anaeromyxobacteraceae bacterium
CTAACCTGCTCCCAGCGAAGAGCTAGAAGATGTTGTCGGACGAGCAGTTGGTGACCTGGCCGTTGCCGATGGTGGCCGGCTGGGTCACGCCGCCGCAGACCGTGGTGTCGCCGCCGCCGGGGCAGTTGGGGGTCGCGCCCACGGGATTGCCGGTGTTGTCGAGCTGCGGCTGCCAGGCGCAGACCTGCGAGATGGCCGCGTCGTTGTCGATGTCGGAGATGGCGCCGATCGCGAGCGAGAGGCCAAGGGCCACGGCCGGGGCCGCACAGACCGCACCGGCCGCCGGTGCGTTGCCGGTCACCGTGAAGTACTGGCCGTAGGTCGCGCCCTGCACGTTCCAGTCGATGGCCGAGGCGAGGACGAAGTCGGCCGGCGCCCAGACGATCTTCTGGGAGGTGGGCGCGGCGCCCGCAGGCACCGGAGCCGCGGCGCCCCAGCCGGCGTAGGTGCCGGTGGAAGCGCCGACGCAGAGGACGCGCTCGCTCTGGCGCAGCGACTCCTCGCTCTTGTAGATGGCCTCCACGTTGGTCTTGAGCTCCGAGAACTTGGAGCGGAGCTGGTAGCGGAGGAAGTTGGGGATGGCGATGGCGGCGAGGATGCCGATGATCGCGACGACGATCATGAGCTCGATGAGGGTGAAGCCCTTGGCCTGCTTCTTCATGGGTTGTCTCCGTGTGTGGAACTCCGGCGCGAACTGCCGGGGGCGCTTGTCTCGCCCGGGGGTCTCACCGGGGTGCGCCCCGGTGGCCGGACCAGTAGCACGGGCGATGCCAGCCGCCAGTTCTCCGAAGCCCGCGGAACGCCTGGTCTTCGCACATCCGCCCCGATGACGCTGGAGGGCAGGGGCCGTCCCCGACCCTGCCAAAAAACGTCAGCCGATACCGGGATCCGAGCTTTGACAGGGGCGCCGACCGGCCCGATCATCCCTCCCCCATGGCCATCCTCCGTACCGAAGGGCTCACCAAGGTCTTCGAGGTGGGCGTGCGCAGGCGGCGGGTTGCGGCGGTGGAGGACCTCACGCTCTCGGTGGACGAGGGGGAGATCTTCGGCTTCGTCGGCCCCAACGGCGCGGGCAAGACCACCACCATCAAGATGCTGATGGGGCTCATCTTCCCCACCCGCGGCCAGGCCTTCATCTTCGACGCGCCCATCCCCAGCGCCGCCTCCAAGGCCCGCATCGGTTACCTTCCCGAGCACCCGGCCTGGTACGAGTTCCTCACCGGGCTCGAGGCCATGGAGTTCCTGGCGCGTCTGGCGGGCGTCGCCCCGGGCGAGCGGCGCCGCCGCTGCGAGGAGCTCCTCGGGATGGTGGGCCTCTCCGACGCCGCCGGGCGGCAGATCCGGAAGTACTCGAAGGGGATGCAGCAGCGGCTGGGCATCGCCCAGGCGCTCCTGTCCGACCCGGCCTTCGTCATCCTCGACGAGCCCATGAGCGGCCTCGACCCGGTGGGGCGCAAGGAGGTGCGCGACCTCATCCTGGAGCTCCGGCGCCGCGGCAAGACCGTGTTCTTCTCCACCCACATCCTCCCCGACGTGGAGAGCCTGTGCGACCGGGTGGGGGTCATCGTCGGCGGCCGGCTCCGCGACGTGGGGCGCATCGGCGACCTGCTCTCGCCGCGGGTCCGCGCCGTCGAGGTGGCGGCGCTGGCGCCGGGCGGCGCAAGGGAGGCGCTCTCCCGGGGCACGGTGCTCTCGCACGACGGCGACGCCCTCACCGTCTCGTTCGCCGACGAGGAGGCTGCCGACGCGGCGGTGAAGGCGCTCCTCCAGGCGGGGGGCCGGCTCCTGTCGCTCACGCCGCACCGGGAGACGCTGGAGGACTTCTTCGTGCGCCGCCTCGGCGAGGCTGCGGCCGGGCCCGGGGAGCGAAGCGCCGGGTGACGCCCCGGGGTCTCGACGCGCTGCTCGCCGCCGGTGCGCTGGTCCTCGGCGCCTCGATCGGGAGCTTCCTCAACGTCGTCATCGCCCGGGTTCCCGAGGGGCTCTCGATCGTCAGCCCGCGATCGCGCTGCCCGCGCTGCCTGGCGCCCATCGCCTGGTACGACAACCTCCCGGTCCTCTCCTGGCTCCTGCTGCGCGCCCGGTGCCGCGGGTGCGGCGCGCCCATATCCGCCCGCTACCCCCTGGTGGAGCTGCTCGGCGCCGGGGCGGCGCTGCTGGCACTCCGGCGAAACGGGCTCACGGGCGCGGCGCCGGCCGAGCTGGGCTTCGCCTCCCTCCTCCTGGCCCTCGGCTTCATCGACCTCGACACCTGGCTCCTGCCCCACGCTCTCACCTGGCCGCTCATCGCGGGAGGCCTGACGCTCTCGGCGCTGGGGGTGACGCCGGCGGGGGCGTTCGTTCCCTCGCTCTACGGGGCGGGCATCGGCTTCGCGGCCTTCGCGGCCGTGGCGGCCGTGGGCAGGAAGGCCTTCGGCCGCGAGGCGCTGGGTTTCGGCGACGTGTGGCTCCTGGCTGGACTCGGGGCGTGGCTCGGGGTGAAGGCGCTCCTGCCCGTCGTCCTCCTCGCCTCGCTCCAGGGAACGGCGGTGGGGCTCGTCTTCGCGGCGCTCGGGAAGCTGCCGAAGGGAGACTCCCATGAACCGGTCGCCCCGAGTCCACTGCCCGCTCATCCTGAGCGTAGCGAGCCCCTGAGCCCGCCGAAGGGGCGAGCGGAGTCGAAGGATGACTGGGTCCCTCCCAGGAATGCCGTCCCCTTCGGTCCCTTCCTCGTGGCCGGGGCCCTCGAGTGGCTCTACCTCGGCGACTGGCTGGCGTCCGCCATCCCCACCCTCGGCGTCTTCCGCTGATGGCCGCCGGCCCGCGCCTCCTCCTGCTCCTCGTCGCCGCGGCGCTCGGCGCGGTCTCGAGCACCCTGCTCCTGGCGCTCGGCCTCCCCCTCCTCGCCAGGCGCGCGCTCGACGCCCAGCGCTTCGGGCTGCTGGTGGTCCTCTCGGGGCTGGCGGTGGGCGGCCTCGGCACGCTCCTCCTCTACCGGCTGGTGGCCCGGCCCCTCGATCGGCTCCTCGCCGCGGCGGGGCGGCTCCGCGCCCGCGACCCCGTGGATCTCCCTCCGCTCGGGGAGGGCGGCCTGGCCCTGTCGCGGGCGGCGGTGGCCTTCGAGCGCGTGGCCGGGGCGCTGGAGCAGGAGCGGGGGCGGCTGGCCGCCAAGGTGGAGGAGCTCACCCGGGCCAACCGGGCGCTGGCCGAGGCGCGCGAGTCGCTGCTGCGCTCGGAGAAGCTGGCCACCGTGGGCCGCCTCGCCGCGGGCCTGGCCCACGAGGTGGGAAACCCGCTCGGAGCCATCGCCGGCTACGCCGACCTGGCGCGCTCTCGGCTCCCCCGCGACGCCGATCCCGAGCTGCGGGACTCGGTGGAGCGCATCTCCGCCGCCGCGGCGCGCATCGACCGCACCGTGCGCGACCTGCTCGACTTCGCCCGACCGGCGCCGGCGGCGACGGGGGCCGTCGACGTCCGGTCGGCGATGGACGCCGCGCTCCGGCTGGCGCGGGTGCAGTCGCGCTTCCGCGGGGTGGAGGTGGCGCTGGATCTCCCCCCGGACCTGCCGGCGGTCGCGGCCGACGAGCACCAGCTCTCCCAGGTCTTCCTGAACCTCCTCCTCAACGCCGGCGACGCCATGGGCGGGACCGGGCGCGTCGAGATCCGGGCCCGCGAGGAGCAGGAGGGCGTGGCGGTGGAGGTGCGCGACACCGGCCCGGGCATCGCGCCCGCCGACCTCCCGCGGGTCTTCGACCCCTTCTTCACCACCAAGGAGCCGGGTGAGGGGACCGGCCTGGGCCTCGCCATCTGCCACCGGATACTCGAGGCCGCGGGCGGGGAGGTCCAGGCCGCCAACGCGCCGGGCGGGGGGGCCTCCTTCACGCTCCGGCTGCGGAGGGCGCAGCCGGTTCGTGGTTCGACTTCGCGCGGCCCCTGAGAGCGCGGACGGCCAGCCGCGCTACGCTCACCACGAACGGTGGGGTACAGTCGTCTCGATGAGCTTCCGCAACGTCCTCATCGTCGACGACGAGGAGTCGATGCGCCACCTCCTCTCGGTGATCCTGCGGGACCACGGCTGGGAGGCGCGGGCGGTGGCCGGGGGCGAGGAGGCGCTGAAGGAGCTCCAGGCGCGCGACTACGACCTGGTGCTCTCCGACGTGCGCATGCCGCGCATGGACGGGATCGCCCTGCTCCGCAAGGCCCTCGAGCTGCGCCCCGACCTCACCTTCATCGCCATGAGCGCCTACGGCAGCCACGACGCCGCCCTGGAGGCCATGAAGGCGGGCGCCTACGACTACGTCTCCAAGCCCTTCCGCCCCGACGAGGTGGTGCTGGTCATCCGCAAGGCCGAGGAGCGTGAGCGGTTGTGGCGGGAGAACCGCCGCCTGCGCGGCGAGCTGGCCCGCGAGTACCGGGCCGAGAACCTGATCGGCGACTCCGAGCCCATGGCCGAGCTCCAGCGCCAGGTGCGGCGCGTGGCGCCCATGAAGACCACCGTGCTGCTCCAGGGCGAGTCGGGCACGGGGAAGGAGCTGGTGGCCCGCGCCCTGCACGAGCTGTCTCCCCGCGCCGGGTTCCCCTTCGTGGCGGTCAACTGCGGGGCGCTCCCGGCCGAGCTGATGGAGTCGGAGCTCTTCGGGCACGTGAAGGGGGCCTTCACCGACGCCTCGCGCGACAAGCGCGGGCTGGCCGCCGAGGCCGACGGGGGGACCCTGTTCCTCGACGAGATCGGCGAGCTGCCGCCGCAGCTCCAAGTCAAGCTGCTCCGCTTCCTGCAGGAGGAGGAGGTCCGGCGCGTGGGGGACACCCGCTCCCAGAAGGTGGACGTGAGGGTGGTGGCGGCCACGGCGCGCGACCTGGGCGCGGCGGCCCGCCGCGGGGAGTTCCGGGAGGACCTGCTCTACCGGCTCGACGTGGTGAAGCTCCGGCTCCCGCCGCTCCGCGAGCGCCCCGGCGACGTGCCGCTGCTGGCGCGCCACTTCCTGGCCCGCTTCGCCTCGCTCCGGCCCGAGCACGCGCTCTCGGGCTTCGCGCCCGAGGCCCTCGAGGCGCTGGCGGCCTACCGCTGGCCGGGGAACGTGCGGGAGCTGGAGCACGCGGTGGAGCGGGCCGTGATCCTGGCCGAGGGGCCCGAGATCCGCGAGCAGGACCTCCCCGATGCGGTGCGGGAACCCGCTCGTCCTTCGACGGGCCCGGGGCGAGCGGAGGGGGGCGAGGAGGACCTGTCGGTGAAGCGGCAGGGGCGTGCGCTGGAGGAGGCGCTCATCCGCCGCGCGCTGGAGCGAACCGGGGGGAACCGGACGCGCGCCGCGGAGCTGCTGGAGCTCAGCTACCGGGCGCTGCTCTACAAGATCAAGGAATACGGCATCGGCGACTGAAAGTGATGCCAAGCTTTACGTCGGCAGGCCTCAGGTCGCGCTCGTTCGCCCACACCTCCCGATATCGGGCCCCGGATGCTTTCTTGATCGACCCCGGAGGGATCGCGTAGCGTGGCCGCATGTCTTCTCGGCGCATCCCGCCGTCGGGGGCAGGGAAAACGGTGCGGCGACCAGCCAACAACGTGCGGCAGCTGCGCGAGGACCAGCTGCTGACCAAGGCCGAGCTGGCGAGGAAGGCCGGCATCTCGGCGCTGACGCTCTCCCGCATCGAGAGCGGGCACGAGTGCCGGGTGGACACGAAGCGCAAGATCATCCTCGCGCTGGGACTCACGCCCTCCGATCGGGCCAAGGTCTTCGGCGGGAGGCGGGGCAAGGGGTAGCGGCAGGCGGCGCGGCCGCCGGAAGAGGAAAGGGGCGCCATGGCGAAGGGCAAGCTCGCCGTCGGCCTGGACATCGGATCCAGCAGCGTGAAGCTCGTCCAGCTCAAGGAGCGCAAGGGCGGGTTCTCGCTCGCGGCCTGGGGCCAGGCGCCGCTCCCGCCCGAGGCCATCGTCGACGGCGCGCTGATGAACTCCTCGGCCATCGTGGACGCGGTCCGCCAGCTCGCCACCGAGCAGCGGCTCAAGACCAAGGAGGTGGCCATCGGCGTCCGCGGCCACTCGGTGATCATCAAGAAGATCCAGCTCCCGCGCATGGGCCAGGACGAGCTGGACGAGTCGATCCAGTGGGAGGCGGAGCAGTACATCCCCTTCGACGTCAAGGACGTCAACATCGACACCGAGATCCTGACCCCGGCCGGCGACGCCGCCGGGCAGATGGACGTCCTCCTGGTGGCCGCCAAGAAGGACATGATCAACGACTACACCTCGGTGTGCGCCGAGGCGGGCCTGACGGTGACGGTGGTGGACGTGGACGCCTTCGCGGTCCAGAACGCCTGGGAGACGAACTACGAGCCGGCGCCCGGCGAGACGGTGGTGCTCATCAACGTCGGGGCGGCCGTCTCCAACATCAACATCATCGCCAGCGGGATCACCACCTTCACCCGCGACATCACCATGGGCGGCAACGCCTTCACCGAGGAGATCCAGAAGCAGCTCAACATCTCCTACGACGAGGCCGAGGCCCTCAAGGTGGGCGGGCAGGGCGAGACCGACGCGGTGGTGCCCCAGGAGGTGGAGCGCGTCATCCAGGGCGTCGCCGACCAGATGGCCGGCGAGATCCAGCGCTCCCTCGACTTCTACGCCGCCACCGCCGCCGACAGCCGCATCGCCCGGGTCTTCCTCTCCGGGGGCACGGCCCGGATCCCGGCGCTCTTCAAGGTCATCGAGGCCCGGGCCGGCGTCCCGGTGGACCTGCTCAACCCCTTCAAGGCCATCGACATCGACCACAAGCGCTTCGACGCCGCCGCGGTGCAGAACGCGGCGCCGGCCGCGGCGGTGGCGGTGGGGCTGGCCCTGCGCCGGGCGGGGGACAAGTAGCCATGCTGCACATCAACCTGCTCCCGGTCCGGGTCTCGAAGTCCAAGGTGGCGGGGAAGCAGCAACTGCTGCTCTTCGCCCTCCTGGTGGTCCTGGTCTTCATCGGCAACCTCTTCTGGTCGCGCTCGCGCGCCGGCGACCTGGCCGCGCGCGAGGACAAGCTCCGCCGCACCAAGGACGAGATCGCCCAGCTGGAGCGGATCATCGGCGAGGTGAAGAACATCAAGGCGCAGCAGGCCGAGCTCAAGGACAAGCTGGCGGTGCTGGACAAGCTGCGCGCCGGCCGCCAGGGCCCGGTGAAGATGCTCGACGAGCTGGCCACCATCATCCCCAAGAAGCTCTGGCTCCGGAAGATGGACGAGAAGGGGGGCGCGGTGACCTTCGAGGGAACCGCCTCCACCATCGACGACGTCTCGGCCTTCATGAGCGCGCTGCGGCGCTCGCAGTACTACACCGCGGTGGAGCTGAAGAAGACCGCGGCCAAGACGGACAAGAAGTTCCGGACGGTGGATTTCACCATCAGCGCCACGGCCAACTACACGCCGGGCGCCAAGGTCGCGGCCGCGCCCGGCGCACCCGCCCCGGCCAGGTGATGCCATGGAAAAGCTGATCGAGCGCATCGCCAAGGCACCGCTGGGGCTCCGGGTCGGGGTGGTGGCCGCCGTGGCGGTGGTGGTCACCGCGCTCAACTACTTCGTCGTCGGCCTGCCCACCTTCGGCAGGTCGATCTCCGACTACGAGCAGCGCATCGCCCGCGTGGACCGGGAGCAGAAGAAGCTCAACGACGACCTCATCGACAAGACCTCCATCGCCAACAACCTGAACCAGTTCCGGCGGGAGAAGGAGCTGCTGGAGCAGCGGCTGGCCGAGGCCCTCTCCGAGCTGCCCGAGGAGAAGAAGGTCGACGAGCTGCTCCAGCTCTTCCAGGACCGGGCCACCAAGGCCGGGCTGGAGATCTCCACCATCGAGCCGCAGGCGCCGGTGACCGAGGGCTTCTACGCCCGCCTCCCCATCCCCATGACCGTCACCGGCAACTTCCACGAGATCGCCACCTTCTTCGACTCGCTGGGCCGGCTGCGCCGCATCGTCAACGTGAACAACATCACCCTCGACAGCCCCAAGGACGTGGGCGGCAAGGTGATCCTCAACGGCAAGTTCCTGGTCACCGCCTTCATGTTCGTCGAGCCGAAGGCCAAGGCCGGCCCGCCGGGCCAGCCCGGTAGGCCCGCCCCGCCGGCGAAGGGAGGCGCGAAGTGACCTCCCGGCTCCCCGTGCTCGCCCTGGCGCTGGCGCTGGCCGCCGCCGGCTGCGGTGACAAGAAGCCCCCGCCGCGGCCCGCCGCCCGGCCCGCGCCCGCCCCGGTGGCGGCCGCGCCCGATTCCGCCGCCGAGAAGCCGGCCGCGCCCGAGTGGTCCTACTCGTCGGTGGGCAAGCGCGATCCGTTCCGCAGCTTCCTGGCGGAGCTCGAGACCACGGCGCAGGCCGCCGCCAGCCGCTGTCCCACGCCGCTCGGGCGCTTCGAGCTCGACCAGCTCAAGCTGGCGGCGGTGGTCACCGGCCTCGACGACCCCGTGGCCATGGTACAGGCCCCCAACGGCGTCGGGTACACCGTCCGGCGCGGGGCGTGCATCGGGAAGAACGGCGGCGTCGTGGCTGCGGTGCGCAGCGGCGAGGTCGTGGTCTCGGAGTGGGCCATCCGGGCCGACGGGACGCGGGACCGGACGCAGACCATCCTCAGGCTGCCCAAGCAGGCGTCGCTCAACGTCGAGGAGTAGCCGATGAAGACCCCCAAGCACATCCTCGCCGGCATGGCCCTCGCGGGCCTGCTCGCGGTCCCGGCGCGCTCCGCCGAGCCGCCGCGCCCCGCGCCGAACCAGATCCGCGCCATCGACGTCAGCGACGGGGAGGCCGCGCTCGAGCTCGCCATCCGCGGCTCGCGGCCGCCCAGCTACACGGTCTTCAAGCTCCAGGACCCGCCGCGGCTGGTGGTGGACCTGGCCGGCGCCGACGTCTCGGGCGTCGCCTCTCCGCTCGCCGTGAACCGGCGCGGCGTCCGCGAGGTGACCACCGCCCAGTACAAGGACGACAGGAGCGCAGTGGGGCGGGTCATCATCGCCCTCGACGCCGCGGCCCGGTACGAGGTCGTTCCCCGCGGGGAGTCGGTGGTGGTGAAGGTGCTGGCCCCCGATGGCACCTCCTCCCCGAGCCCGAGCCCGACCTCCGCCGGGTCCTCGACGACCCCCCGGGTGGTCCTCGCCTCGGAGACAGTGATCCAGACCCGGAAGGAAGCCCCGGCGACCTCCGCAGCGCCCGCCGACGATCACGTGGTCTCGCGGCGCGTGGACGAGGCGCAGGTGATGCGCCCGGCCACCGCGGTGAGGTCGGTCCGCTCCGAGGGCGGCCGGGTGGTGCTGTCGCTCGACGGCCAGGTGGCCCGCTTCGAGGTCATCGAGCTGGCGAGCCCGCCGCGGCTGGCGCTCGACCTCTACGGCGTCTCCCGCGCGCCCCGGGGCTCGGTGAGGCTCGGCGGCCCCTTCACCCAGGCCCGCTTCGGCAAGGGCGACGGCAGGGTCCGCGTGGTCCTGGACGCCGCCGGCGACCTGCACCGGGTCGACGTGAAGCGGGTGGCGGCGGGCATCGCCGTCTCCGTGGCCGGCGAGAGGCAGGCGCGTGCCTCGCCTCCCGCCTCCGCTCGCCCGCAGGGCTCGCTGCGCTCGGGGCGACCGGGGGGTGAGACCAGGGCGCCGCGCGACCCGGCGGCGGCAAGGCTGGTGGTCGTCGCCCCGGCAGCGCCCTCCGCCCCGGAGCCGGCCCCCTCCCCGGTCGAGGTGAAACAGGCCGAGTCCGGCGCCGCCGGCTTCGCCGCCGAGGCCCCGAGCTACGCCCTCTCCGGCGCGCCGCAGCGGCGCGAGTACACCGGGCGCCGCATCACCCTCGAGTTCCACGACATCGAGATCCGGAACCTGCTCCGGCTCATCGCCGACGTCTCCAAGAAGAACATCGTGGTCGCCGACGACGTGACCGGCCGGGTCACCGTCTCCCTCCGCAACGTGCCCTGGGACCAGGCGCTCGACCTGGTCCTCAAGACCAAGGGGCTCGACAAGGAGGAGGTCGGCAACGTCATCCGGGTGGCCAAGTTCGAGGACATCGCCAAGGAGCAGGAGGCGCGCGCCAAGGCGGCCGCCGCCCGGGCGCCGCTCATCCCGCTCAAGGTGCGGCTCATCCCCGTGAACTTCGCCCGGGCCCAGGACCTGGCCACCCGCGTCAAGGAGGTGCTCTCCGAGCGCGGCTCGGTCACCACCGACGAGCGCACCAACGTCCTCATCGTGAAGGACGTCCAGGAGGCCCTGGCGCGCGCCGAGGGGCTGGTGCGCAACCTCGACACGGAGATCCCGCAGGTGCGCATCGAGAGCCGGATCGTCGAGGCCACCTCCAACTTCGCCAAGCAGATCGGCGTGCAGTGGGGCGGCAACGCCACCTTCTCGCCGGGCACCGGCAACGCGCTCCCGGTCGCCTTCCCCAACATCGCCGGCGCCACCGGGGCCTCGGCCGGCAACATCACCCCCGTTGCCGGGTCGCCGAACTACGCGGTCAACCTCCCGGCGGCGGTGGGCCAGGGGACCGGCGGCGCCTTCGGCTTCGTCTTCGGCTCGGCCGGCGGCGCCTTCAACCTGAACCTGCGCATCTCGGCCCTGGAGAACAGCGGCGTGGTGAAGACCATCTCCGCGCCCAGCGTCTCCACCGTGGACAACAAGGAGGCTACCATCGGCCAGGGGCTCTCCATCCCCTTCTCCCAGACCTCGGCCGCGGGCGTGAACACCGTCTTCGTCGAGGCCAAGCTCGAGCTCAAGGTGACGCCGCACGTCTCGGCCGACGGCTCGATCCTCATGAAGATCAAGGTCACCAACAACCAGCCCAACCCGCAGCTCACCGGCGCCAACGGCCAGCCCTCCATCTCCAAGCGCGAGGCCGAGACCGAGGCCCTGGTGAAGGACGGCGAGACCACCGTCATCGGCGGCATCTACACCCGCCAGACCTCGAACCGCGTCAGCGAGATCCCGCTGCTGGGGAAGATCCCCATCCTGGGCTTCTTCTTCCGCAACAAGAACGAGACCGACGACCACACCGAGCTGCTCATCTTCATCACCCCGCGCATCCTGAACCGCCCGGCGACCGCGGTCGCCGCGGGGCAGTAGGGGAATGGCCATGGACCGCCGACTCCTCCCCATCGCCGCCGCTCTCGCCGCCGCGGCGGGCTCCTGCAGCGTCACCGCGCCCAGCGTGGCGTTCAGCGCAGTCTGCGCGCCCCCCGACGCCGCCTCCTGCACCTTCTCCGCCACCTGCGACGCGCAGTACATCGGGCAGGTCACGATGGACGTCGCCGTCACGAACCAGCTCTGGCTGGCCGTCGAGGTGCACAACCAGGCCGCCGACAACAGCGACCCTGCGATGGGCCGCCCGAACACCCAGGACGCCTACGTGCAGGAGATCGACGTCAGCTACCAGGGTGCCGTGGCCATTCCCAGCACGGAGTCCCTCGTGCAGCAGCGGGTGCCTGCGAACGGCACCGCGGTGATCAGCATCTTCCCGGTCCCGGCGAGCGCCGGGGTCACCAGTGCCTCGGTGGGTGCCGGGAGCGCGGCGGTGATCCTCGCCAAGGTCAAGGGCAGGGGGGTCTTCGGCGACGGGAGCTCGTTCCAGACTCCGGTCTACGAGATCCCGTTCCTCATGTGCAACGGTTGCCTCGGTGCGACCCCGCCCTGCGCAGATCCGACGCAATCCCTGGCCCTCTGCCCACCCAACGACGGTCAGACGCCCCTGACGGCCGCTTGCCAGTGACGCACCGCGTCCGGGCGCCGGAGCCGAGCCTTGACCCGCCGGTGCCGGGAACGCTAATAGCTTCCGCCTGATCTCCCGCCCGGGGCGGGGGGTCGCGGGACGGGGCGAAAGGCATGGGCTTCCGCGAGCACCTCCAGGACGTGTGCCAGGGCGTCGACGGCGCCCTGGCCTGCTCGCTCATGGGCGTGGACGGGATCGAGGTGGACACCCACCTCGCCGCCGACGCCGGGGTGGACGTGAAGTCGCTCCTGGTGGAGTACTCGGGCCTCTTCCGCAGCGCCCGCGAGGCGGCCGGGACGCTGGAGGCGGGCGGGGTGGCCGAGCTCTCGGTGAGCACCGACAAGATCTGGACGGTCGCCCGGATGGTCTCGCCCGACTACTTCATGGCGGTGGCGCTCCGGCCCGACGGGAACCTGGGCAAGGCGCGCTACCTCCTCCGGATCACCGTCCCGAAGGTGAGGTCCGAGCTGTAGCCCGGGAGACCCGTCGCCGGCCGGCGGCGCCCCGGCGCCGCCGGGATACGCGCATTCCAGCAGGGGAAGAGGAGCAACCGAAGATGGCCGACACCCTCGACACCTCCGCCTTCCGGCGGGGGCTCAAGATCGAGATCGACAGGGAGCCCTGGGAGATCGTCGAGTTCCAGCACGTCAAGCCGGGCAAGGGCTCGGCCTTCGTGCGGACCCGCATCAAGAACCTGCTCACCGGGCGCACCATCGACCGGACCTTCAAGTCCGGCGACGTGGTGGGCAAGCCGGACCTGGAGGAGCGGGAGATGCAGTACCTCTACCGCGAGGGCGAGCACTACAACTTCATGGACAACAAGTCCTACGAGCAGACCTTCCTCACCGCCGAGCAGATGGGCGACGCGGCCCACTTCATCAAGGACAACACCACCACCCACATCCTCTTCTACAACGGCAAGGCCATCGGCGTGACCCTGCCCAACTCCATGGACCTCCGGGTGGTGAAGTGCGATCCGGGCGTGCGCGGCGACACCGTCTCCGGCGCCACCAAGCCGGCCACGCTGGAGACCGGCTACGTGGTCAACGTTCCCCTCTTCATCGACGAGGGGGACATGCTGCGCATCGACACGCGGACCGGCGAGTACCTCACCCGGGTGGCGGGGTAGCCCCGGGGCGACCGGCGAGGCCCTTAAGGAGAGCGCATGGCGACCAAGCGGACGGCAGGGCGCAGCACCGGCGGTACCGCCGGCACCGGCGG
>DATIFE010000029.1:0-3569 GCA_035455425.1 Anaeromyxobacteraceae bacterium
GCAACATCCGGCGCCTCGTCGAGGGCACCGAGAACAAGGTGTAGTGGCGAGAAGGGGACGCCCTCCTCGCGCCAGGCCGGCGTCCGAGGTGGAAGAGGATGGGCGGCGGTAGCGACGGGGCAGCGGACAACAGGCAATGAGGGACGTTGGGGGGCGGCGGTCCGGTGCGGAGGCGGCGTGCCGGGTCGATGTTACGTATAGTGCATACCGCTCGGGGCCCCGCTTGACACGATCTCACCGCAAGTGCGCGCAGGGTCGCGGCGGCTGCAGGAAGGCGCCTCTCGCGCGCCGGGGATCGATCCGGGCGTGCGTTCGACCGCTCCGGCCTTCCGAAGAGAAAGTGCTCGCGCCGACGCGCAGGCGAGGCTCCTGACCGCGTTCCGGAGGCCCCGAATTCGCGTGGTAGATGGTGCACTGGAGGTGCACCATGCACGCGAGCCCTTCCTCTCTCGACACCCGGGCCCTCGCCGCCTGCCTTCGGGCCAGCGCCGGCGAGGAGCGCGACCGCCAGGTCGACTTCCTCCGCTACCTGGACCCCTTCGACGCCCGCGAGGCCTGGCGCGAGGCCGGCTACGGCTCCCTGTGGCAGTACTGCCTCTCCGAGCTCGCCCTCCGCGAGGGCGCCGCCGGCCGGCGCATCGGGGCGATGCGGGTCCTGCGGGAGTTCCCGGGGCTCGAGGCCCCGCTCCGGGACGGGCGGCTCTCCCTCACCACCGCCGTCACCCTCCGGCCGGTCCTGACCCGGGAGAACCTCGAAGACATGGTGGCCCAGGCGGCCTACAAGACCGACGAGGAGACGAGGCACCTGGTGGCGGCTCTCCAGCCCCGGCCGGCGCCGAGGGAGGGGATCCGCAAGCTGCCCGGGCCGGCGCCGCGCCTGCCCGCGCCCGCCCCCGGAGGGGCCGCTGCGGTCGACCACCCTGAGCCCCTGGCGCTGACTGTCCCGGTGCGGCCGCCGAACCGGCCCTCGCTGGACCCGGTCTCCGCCGGCGAGTGGTCGGCGCGGCTCACCATCGACCGCGCCTTCAAGGAGGACCTCGAGACCCTGAAGTGCCTGCTCTCGCACAAGATCCCGGACGGGAACCTGTCGGACGTCCTCCGCGAGGCGGTGCGCTGCGCCATCGAGAAGCACGGGAGGCGCCGAGGGGCGGTGAAGCCGGAGCAGAAGCGGAAGCCGGCAACACCCAGGTCTGCTCGCCCCGGCGAGCGCCAGCCCATCCCCGCGGAGGTGAGGCGCGCGGTCTTCGAGCGCGATGCCGGACAGTGCACCTACGTCTCGGCCGACGGCCACCGCTGCCTGAGCCGCTGGCAGCTGGAGCTCGACCACCAGCCCGCCGCGCTCGGCGGACCCTCGACGACCGAGAACCTGCGCCTGCGCTGCCGTGTCCACAACGCCCTTCACGCGGAGAAGACCTTTGGCCGCGCCTTCATGGCCCGGTACCGGCAGCGCCCGGGGCCCCGGACGGGTGAAAGTACTATCGCCGGCGAGAGCGCACTCCAAGTCACATCGCCGGCGGCTCCGGCGACCTGATCGTCGGTCCGCTTGCCATCCGCCGAACCGGCGCGGAACTGTGACAGTCGCGGGGGCGCAGCCCCTGTCTAGACGTTGGGCTGCGAGCGGGACTCGCCGGCGGGGCGGACCAGCACCTGGCGCGGCTTCACGCCGTTGGCCGGGCCGACCACCCCCTCGCGCTCCATGCGCTCGATGATCTTGGCGGCCTTGTTGTAGCCGAGCCGCATCTCGCGCTGCAGCTTGGAGACCGAGACCTCCTCCATGCGCGAGACCAGGTCGAGCGCCTGGTCGTACACCGGGTCGTCCTCGTCGAAGTCGCGGCCCCCCTCGTCGGAGGACTCGCGCGCCCGCAGGATGGACTCGTCGTACACCGGCCGGCCCTGCTCCTTGAGGAAGGCGACCACGCGGTGCAGCTCGTCCTCCGAGACGTAGGCGCCCTGCACCCGGGTGACGTGCGAGGTGGCGGTGAGGACCAGCATGTCGCCGTCGCCGAGCAGGCTCTCGGCGCCCGGGCCGTTGATGATGGTCGCCGAGTCGTGGCGCGAGGCCAGGCGGAAGCTGATCCGGGCCGGGAAGTTGTTCTTGATCATCCCGGTGACCACGTCGGTGGAGGGGCGCTGCGTGGCCACGATGAGGTGGATGCCGGTGGCGCGGGCCTTCTGCGCCAGGCGCGCCAGCGAGATCTCCACCTCGCGGGGCGCCGTCATCATGAGGTCGGCCAGCTCGTCGATGACCACCACGATCCAGGGGAGCTTGCGCGGGAGCCGGGCCGCAACCTCCCCGGCCTCCTCCTCCGCCGCGGCCTCGCCGGCCGGCCGGCTCTCCGCCAGGGGCGGCGGCTCGGTCGGGTCCTCGAAGGGCACCGCCGGCGCCTCGCGGGCCATCCGGGCCGCGGCCTCCTCCTCGGTCTCGCCGGCGGCGACGTCCACCACCAGCAGCTTCCGCGGGGGCGGGGCGTCGGCCTCGCCGAAGGTCCTGCCCTCGGCGCGGAGCCGCTCCACCTTGGCGTTGTAGGAGACGAGGTCCTTGGAGCCGGTCTCCATCAGGATCTGGGTGCGCCGCTCCATCTCGTCCACCGCCCACTGCAGCGCGCGGGAGGCCTTGGCCGGGTCGGTGACCACCGGCAGGAGCAGGTGGGGGATCTCCTCGTAGACCGACAGCTCGGTCATCTTGGGGTCCACCATGATCATCCGCACCTGGTCCGGCGCCTGCCGGAAGAGGAGCGAGAGGATCATGGTGTTGAGCCCCACCGACTTCCCGGCCCCGGTGGTGCCGGCGATGAGCAGGTGGGGCATCCGCTGCAGGTCGACGCAGTAGGGGACGCCCTCGATGTTCTTCCCCAGCACCAGCGGCAGCTTCCCGCCGGCGCTGCGCCAGGCGTCGGTCTCCAGCACCTCCCGCAGCGTGACGACGGCGCGGTCGCGGTTCGGCACCTCGATCCCCACCACGCCCTTGCCCGGGATGGGGGCGATGATGCGGATGCGGGTGGCCGACAAGGCCATGGTGAGCTCCTTGTCGAGGTTCTCGATGCGCGAGAGCTTCACCCCCGCCTCGGGCGAGAACTCGTAGAGCGTCACCACCGGCCCGGGCCGGATGTGCCGGATGCTCCCGTCGACGTCGTGCTGCTTGAGGGTGGCGACGATGATCTCGGCGGTGCGCCGCAGCGCCTGCTCGTCGAGGTCGGCGCGGGCCGCCGGGTCGCGCCGGTCGAGGAGCTCGGGAGAGGGAAGCCGGAAGACCTCGCCGGACTGCATGTAGGCGAAGGCCGGGGCCTCCTTGCGGTCCTTCCTCTTCCGGCCGCGCTCGCGCATGGCGTCGGAGAGCACGATCTGCGGCTTCTCCGCCGGGAGCGGCTCGGCCGGCCCCTGCGCCTCGGGGACCGGAGGCCTCCCGGCCGGCTCCGGCGCCGGGGCGGCGACGATCTCCGGCTCCGGGGCCGCCCCGGCCTCGGCCGGGCGGTGCCGCCGGCGCGGTCGCCCCTCGGGCTCGTCCGGGGCCTCCTCCCGGGCCGCGCCCAGCTCGGCGGCCCAGGGAGGGTCGTCGGCCCAGGCGATCC
>DATIFE010000030.1:0-11309 GCA_035455425.1 Anaeromyxobacteraceae bacterium
CCCGCCCCCGCCGGCGCCGCCCCGCCCCGCACCGGGCCAGCCGGCGGCGATGCCCATGGCCGCAGCCCCGCCGCAGCCGGCCGCGCCGCAGCGCGACACCCGGACGCTGCGCCCCACCGCGACGCAGGCGGTGGTCATCTCGCGGCCCACCGTCCCGGTGCGGCGCGTGACGCCTCCCTCCACCTCGCGCACCAGCATCCCGCTGGCGCCAGGCCGGCGCGCCCTGGGAGAGGTGCGCGAGCTCAAGGTCGTGCCCGGGATGCTCGGCCGCGAGCGCGAGTTCATCGACGTCTCCCGCGACAAGAAGAAGCGGGGGACCGGCCGGCCCGAGAGCGAGGCGGCCAAGGCCCTCTCCGGCAAGGAGCTGCTGCAGGCCGCCATCAGCGACCGCGCCTACGTGCCGGTGCGCGGAAAGAAGAAGAAGCCCGTGAAGAAGGGGGCCAAGACGCAGATCACCGAGCGCGCCGAGCACAAGAAGGTCATCCGCATCGAGGAGTCGATCTCGGTCTCGGACCTCTCCCAGCTCATGGGGGTGAAGGCGGCCGACCTGATCCGCAAGCTGATGGCCGGCGGGACCATGGCCACCATCAACCAGCAGATCGACGCCGACACCGCCGCCTTCCTGGCCACCGAGTTCGGCTTCAGCGTGGAGAAGAAGGGTTTCGAGGTCGAGGAGTACATCCCCGAGGTGGCGGAGGACGAGTCGAAGCTGGTGCTCCGGCCTCCGGTGGTCACGGTCATGGGGCACGTCGACCACGGCAAGACCTCGCTCCTCGACGCCATCCGCCAGGCGGACGTGGTCAGCGGCGAGGCCGGAGGCATCACCCAGCACATCGGCGCCTACTCGGTGCAGACGCCGCGGGGGCCCATCACCTTCCTCGACACGCCGGGCCACGAGGCCTTCACCGCCATGCGCGAGCGCGGCGCCCAGGTCACCGACCTGGTGGTGCTGGTGGTGGCCGCCGACGACGGCGTGATGCCGCAGACGGCCGAGGCCATCAAGCACGCCAAGGCCGCCGGGGTCACCATCCTGGTGGCCATCAACAAGATCGACAAGGCGGGAGCCACGCCCGAGCGCGTGATGCAGCAGCTCACCGAGTTCGAGCTGGTCGCGGAGCAGTGGGGCGGAACCACCATCATGGTGCCGGTCTCCGCCCGGACCAAGCAGGGCATCCCCGAGCTGCTGGAGTACATCTCGCTCCAGGCGGAGGTGCTGGAGCTCAAGGCCAACCCGGAGAAGCTCGCCGCCGGGCGCGTCATCGAGGCCAAGCTGGAGAAGGGACGCGGCCCGGTGGCCACGGTGCTGGTCCAGGAGGGGACCCTGCGCGTCGGGGACGCGCTGGTCACCGGGAGCCACCACGGCAAGGTCCGCGCCCTGATGAACGAGCGCGGCGAGCAGGTGAAGGAGGTCCCGCCGGGCTACCCGGTGGAGGTGCTGGGCCTCTCCGGCGTGCCCACCGCCGGCGACGAGTTCGACGTGGTGGAGGACGAGAAGGCGGCCAAGGAGGTGGCCGAGCACCGGGCCGAGAAGCAGCGCCAGAAGGAGCTCGGCCAGGTCAAGAAGGCCACCCTCGAGGACCTGTTCGCCAAGGCCAAGGCCGGCGGGCAGAAGGAGCTCAACGTGGTCGTCAAGGCCGACGTCCAGGGCTCGGCCGAGGCGGTCACCCAGGCGCTCGAGAAGGCGGCTACCAAGAAGGTGGGGGTCAGGATCCTGGACTCGGGGGTGGGCGCCATCACCGAGTCGGACGTCCTCACCGCGGCCGCCGGCAAGGCCCTGATCGTCGGCTTCAGCACCAAGCCCGAGACCAAGGTCGAGGGCATCGCCAGCCAGCAGGGCGTGAAGATCCTGCTCTTCGACATCATCTACGAGGCGGTGGACGCCGTCCGCGAGGAGATGGCGGGGCTCCTCGAGCCCATCATCAAGGAGAAGCCCCTGGGGAAGGCCGAGGTGCGCCAGGTGTTCAACATCTCGCGCGTGGGCGTCATCGCCGGCTCGGCGGTCACCGAGGGCGTGATCAAGCGCACCGGCCACGTGCGCGTGCTGCGCGACCGGAAGGTGATCCACACGGGGCGCATCGGCTCGCTGAAGCGCGTCAAGGAGGACGTCCGCGAGGTGCAGCAGGGCTTCGAGTGCGGCATCGGCATCGAGGGCTGGACCGACTTCAAGCCGGGCGACGTGCTGGACGTGTACGAGCTGGAGGAGATCCGGCAGTCCCTGGAGTAGCCTGGTCCCGGCCCGAGCCCGAGGCGGCGCGGCGGTCCGCGATCGGCGCCCGGATCCCGGCTCGCGATCCACGCGCCCGGGCGCCGGTCCGGCCACGGGTGAGCCCATGTTCGTGGGAATCCTCAGACTGACGCTGCACCTTCCCGACCCGGGCTCGCTCAAGTCGAAGCGCCACATCCTGCGCTCGGCCATCGACCGGGTGAAGGCGCGCTTCAACGTCTCCATCGCCGAGGTGGGGGACAACGACCTGTGGCAGCGGAGCGTGGTGGGCGTGGCGGCGGTGGGCAACGACCACGCCTTCGTCAACGAGACGCTCGACAAGGTGGCCGGGTTCATCGCCTCGATGCACGGCGGCCAGCTCCTGGTGACCGACCGGCAGATGGAGATCTCGCCCCTCGGCGACCACCTGGGCCAGGGCTCGATGCGGACGCTGGCCGAGGCCGAGGCAGAGGCGGGGAGGCGGGGGAGCGAGAGCGCCCCCGAGGACGAATGACGGGGCACGATCGGCCGACGCGCGTGGCGCACGAGTTCCAGCGCGAGCTGTCGGCGCTGCTGGCGCGCGGTCTCAAGGACCCGCGCATCAAGGGCTTCATCACCGTCACCGGCGCCAAGATGTCCCCCGACCTCAAGGAGGCCACGGCCTACGTCTCCATCCACGGGGAGGAGAAGGTCCGGAAGGAGACGCTCGAGGGGCTGCGCGCCGCCGCGGGATTCCTGCAGCGCGAGGTGGCGAAGAACCTCCGCCTCCGCTGGGTTCCCCACCTCCGCTTCGTCTACGACCCGAGCGTCGAGGAGGGCGACAAGATCGAGCGGCTGCTCAAGCAGGTCAAGGAGTCCGAAACCCGGCGAGCGCAGGTCCAGCCGGGGGGGCCGGAGGCCTCTGCCGCCCCCGCCGATTCGAAGCCCGGGGAGAAGGAAGGATGGAAGTAGCCGGGGTCCTGGTGGTGGACAAGCCGGCCGGTCCCACCAGCTTCGAGGTGGTGGAGCGCGTCCGCCGCGCCCTGCGCGCCCGCCGGGCGGGCCACGCCGGCACCCTGGACCCGCTGGCCACCGGCGTGCTGGCGGTGTGCCTGGGCGAGGGGGTGAAGCTGCAGCGCTTCCTGGCCGAGGGCGACAAGTCCTACGAGGCGGTGGTGGCCTTCGGCGCGGCCACCGACACCGAGGACGCGGAGGGGCGGGTGGTCGAGCGGGGCGACCCGGGCGGGCTCGACGCCGGGGCGGTGGCGGCCAGCCTCGGCGGCTTCACCGGGGAGATCGAGCAGGTGCCGCCCATGTTCTCGGCGGTGCGGGTGGGCGGGCGCCGGCTCCACGAGGCGGCGCGCCAGGGCCAGGAGCTGCCGCGCACCCCGCGGCGGGTCGCGGTCCACGAGCTGGCGCTGCTGGGCTTCGAGCCGGCCCGGGACGGCCTGGCGCGCGCCCGGCTCGCGGTGCGGTGCAGCAAGGGGACCTACGTCCGCACCCTGGCCGCCGGCATCGGGCGGGCGGTGGGCGTGCCGGCCCACCTCGCCGCCCTGCGGCGCACCGCCGCAGGGCCCTTCACGCTCTCCCAGGCGCTCCCGCTGGCCGAGGTCGAGCGCCTGGGGCGCGAGGACCGGGCGGCCCTCGCCGCCCGCGTGGTGGCCGCGGCCGACGCGCTGGCCTTCCTCCCCGCCATCCCGGTGGACGAGAGGCAGGCGCGGGACCTGCGCCAGGGCCGGTCGCTCCGGCTCCCGGCGCCCGCGGGCCTGGCCCGGGCCCTCGACGCCGGGGGGCGCCTGGTGGCCGTCTGCCAGGGCGGGGCCGGAGAGGCCCGGCCGGTCCGCGTCTGGGCCGCCCCGGGGAGCCCGTGAGGGAGCCGGCCCCTCGCAGCGGCCAAGCCATTGACTCGGCACGAGGAATCGGTTACCAAGACGCGCTCGACCCGCCGAGCACGGTCGCCCGCGGCGCACGCCTTCGCCCCCGCGACGGTCCCGGCATCCAGGAAGGGGTATCCGCTATGGCGCTGGCGCAGGAGAAGAAGACCGAGCTGGTCCAGAAGTTCAGGCTGCACGAGAAGGACACCGGCTCTCCCGAGGTCCAGGTGGCGATCCTCAGCGAGCGCATCACCTACCTCACCGAGCACTTCAAGACGCACAAGAAGGATCACCACAGCCGCCGGGGCCTGCTGAAGCTGGTGGGCCAGAGGCGGCGGCTGCTCGACTATCTCAAGACCGTCGACCAGAACCGGTACAAGGCCCTGATCGACCACCTGGGGATCCGCAAGTAGGCCGCGAGCCCTGGCGCTCGCGGCAGGAGCGAGGAAGCAGCATCCCGCACGGCCCGGAACCGGAGGCCGCTTCGATTTCCGATCGGGCCGCTCCTCGGCCGAGGAGCGGCGCAGTCAGAAACCGAAGCGACCCGTCGGCCCCCGGGAGACCGGTGCGGGCCACCGGGTCGGAAGGCGGCCGTATCGCGGCCGCCCGACCCCGCAAACCAGGGAGAAGAGATCCAATGAACCCCGTTCAGCAGCGCGTGGCCTGCGGCGGCAAGGAGGTCGTGCTCGAGACCGGCAAGGTGGCGAAGCAGGCCGACGGCGCCGTCTGGGTCCGGATGGGCGACACCATCGTGCTGGTCACCGCGGTCTCCGCCCGGGAGAGGAAGGAGGGCATCGACTTCTTCCCGCTCACCGTCGACTACCAGGAGAAGCTCTTCGCCGCCGGGCGCGTGCCGGGGAGCTTCTTCCGTCGCGAGGGCCGGCCCAGCGAGAAGGAGACGATCACCTCGCGCATCGTGGATCGCTCCTGCCGCCCGCTCTTCCCGGAGGGCTACGCCAACGAGACCCAGATCATCGCCACGGTGATCTCGTTCGACCAGGAGAACGACGCCGACGTGCTGGCCCTCACCGGCGCCTCGGCCGCGCTCCAGGTCTCCGACGTGCCCTTCCACGGGCCCATCGCCGGCGTCCGCGTCGGCCGTGTCGGCGGCCAGCTGGTGGTCAACCCGACCCTGGCCCAGCGCGCCGAGGCGGACCTGGACATCATCATGGCCGCATCCGCCGACGCCATCGTCATGGTGGAGGGCGGCGCCGCCGAGGTCTCCGAGGCGGTGATGGTGGACGCGCTCCTCTTCGGCCAGGCCGCGGTGAAGGACCTGCTCGACGCCCAGCGCCGCCTGGCCGAGGCGGCGGGCCGGGGCAGGAAGCGCGAGTTCGAGCCGCCCCGGAACGACGCCGAGCTCCGGGCCCGGGTGAGGGCCCTCACCTGGGAGAAGGTGAAGGAGGCCTACGGGCGTCACGAGAAGCACGACCGCTACGGCCGCCTCTCGGAGATCAAGAAGGAGCTCCTGGAGGCCCTCCGGGCCGAGGCCGCGGGCGACGCCGCCCGGCTCGCCTCCCTCGCCCTCCGCGAGAAGGAGATCAAGGGCTACTACGAGGACGTGAAGTACGAGTACATGCGCCGGATGATCACCGAGGAGGGGCGGCGCATCGGGGCCCGGGGTCCGGCCGACATCCGGAAGATCACCAGCGAGGTGGGCCTGCTGCCGCGCGTCCACGGCTCCGCCCTCTTCACCCGCGGCGAGACCCAGGCGCTGGTGGCCACCACCCTGGGCACCGCCGAGGACGAGCAGCGCATCGAGCTGCTCACCGGCATGAGCTTCAAGAGGTTCATGCTGCACTACAACTTCCCGCCCTTCTCGGTGGGCGAGGTGAAGTTCCTGCGCAGCCCCGGCCGCCGCGAGATCGGCCACGGGGCGCTGGCGGAGCGGGCCCTGCGCTACGTCATGCCGCCCCCGGACGGGTTCCCCTACACCGTCCGCATCGTCTCCGACATCATGGAGTCCAACGGCTCCTCGTCGATGGCCTCGGTCTGCGGGGGCTGCCTCTCGCTGATGGACGCCGGCGTGCCCATCAAGGCCCCGGTGGCCGGCATCGCCATGGGCCTCATCAAGGAGGGCGAGCGCATCGCCATCCTCTCCGACATCCTGGGCGACGAGGACCACCTCGGCGACATGGACTTCAAGGTGTGCGGCACCGACGCCGGGATCACCTCGATCCAGATGGACATCAAGATCGGCGGCGTCACCCGGGAGATCCTGGAGCGGGCGCTGGCCCAGGCCCGCGACGGCCGCCGGCACATCCTGGCCGAGATGAAGAAGGCCATCGCCAGCCCCCGCGCCGAGATCTCGGTCTACGCCCCGCGGATCACCACCATCAAGATCCGCCCGGAGCGCATCAAGGACGTCATCGGCCCCGGCGGCAAGGTGATCAAGGAGATCACCGCCACCACCGGCTGCTCCATCAACGTGGAGGACGACGGCACCGTCTCCATCGCCAGCTCCGACCAGTCCAAGGTGGCGGCCGCCCTGAAGCGCATCCGGGACCTGACCCAGGACGCCGAGGTGGGGAAGACCTACCTGGGCACGGTGCGGAAGATCGTGGAGTTCGGCGCCTTCGTGGAGATCTTCCCCGGCACCGACGGCCTGATCCACGTCTCCGAGCTCTCCGACAAGCGGGTGAAGAACGTCACCGACGTGCTCCAGGAGGGCGAGGAGGTCCTGGTCAAGGTCATCAGCGTCGACCGCCAGGGCAAGATCCGCCTCTCCCGCAAGGAGGCGCTCGCCGAGGCGGCCCGGAAGGCCGAGGGCGAGCAGAAGTAGGGGGGCGCCCGTGCCGCCGGCGCTCCCGGTCCTGCGCGTCCTGCGGGTGGGCCAGCGCGGCCCGCCCCTCGACCTGCCGCGCTACCAGACCGCCGGCGCCGCGGGCCTCGACCTGAGGGCCGACGAGGACGTGCTGCTCGCCCCGGGCGAGCGCAGGCCGGTGCCCACCGGGCTGGCGGTGGAGATCCCGCCCGGCCACGAGGGGCAGGTGCGGCCCCGCAGCGGCCTGGCGGCCCGCCACGGCATCGGCATGGTGAACGCCCCGGGCACCATCGACTCCGACTACCGGGGCGAGGTGGTGGTGATCCTGGTGAACCACGGGCAGGCCCCCTTCGCCGCCCGCCGCGGGGAGCGGATCGCCCAGCTGGTCATCGCGCCGGTGGCGCGGGTCGAGGTGGAGCTGGCGGAGCGGCTGTCGGACACGGACCGCGGCGACGGGGGCTTCGGATCCACCGGGCGATGATCGAGCGAGGCACACCATGATCCCGCGCTACACCCGCCCCGACATGGCCCGCATCTGGTCGCCGGAGCGTCGCTACCGCATCTGGCTCGACGTGGAGCTGGCCGCCTGCGAGGCGATGGCGGGGCTCGGCGAGGTTCCAGCCGAGGACCAGCGGCACCTGGAGGCCGTCTTCGGCGGCTGGCAGTTCGGCGCCGCCGACGTGGCCCGCATCGAGGAGATCGAGAAGACCACCCGGCACGACGTCATCGCCTTCCTCACCTTCCTCGAGGAGAACGACGGGCGCGGCGGCGTCGCCGCGCGCCACCTGCACAAGGGGATGACCTCGTCCGACGTCCTCGACACCGCCCTGGCGGTCCAGCTCCGGGAGGCGACCGAGCTCCTCCTGGCGGGCATCGACCGGGTGCAGGCGGCGGTGAAGGGGCGCGCCCTGGAGCACAGGCTCACGCCGATGATCGGCCGCAGCCACGGGATCCACGCCGAGCCCATCACCTTCGGCCTCAAGCTGGCCGGCTGGTACGACGCCTGGTCGCGCCGGCGCGCCATGATCGCGCGGGCCGGCCAGGTGGTGGCGGTGGGGAAGGTCTCCGGCGCCGTCGGGACCTTCGCCAACGTCGACCCGCGCGTCGAGGGGCACGTCATGGCCCGGCTCGGGCTGGCCGGCGGCGAGGCGGCCGCGACCCAGGTGGTGAACCGCGACCGGCACGCGGAGCTGTTCGCCGCGCTGGCCGTGGCCGCGGGGACCCTGGAGCAGCAGGCCACCGAGGTGCGGCACCTGCAGCGCACCGAGGTGCGCGAGGCGGAGGAGCCCTTCGCGGCGGGCCAGAAGGGCTCGTCGGCCATGCCCCACAAGCGGAACCCCATCCTCTCCGAGAACCTCACCGGCCTGGCCCGCCTCCTGCGGGGCTACGCGGTGGCGGCCCTCGAGGACGTGGCCCTGTGGCACGAGCGCGACATCAGCCACTCCTCGGTGGAGCGGGTGGTGGGGCCCGACGCCACCATCGCCCTGGACTTCGCCCTCCACCGCTTCGCCGGGATGATCGAGAGCCTGCGCGTCCACCCCGAGCGCATGCGGGAGAACCTCGAGCTCACCGGAGGCCTCTACGAGGCGCAGCGGGTGCTCCTGGCGCTGGTGGGCAAGGGCGTGCCGCGGCAGCAGGCCTACGTCTGGGTGCAGCGCAACGCCATGAAGGTCTGGGAGGAGAAGGTGGACTTCCAGGCGGCCCTGGGGCGCGATCCCGACGTCCGCCGGGCCCTGGGCGAGGGGGAGATCGCCGCCTGCTTCGCCCTCGACTACCACCTGAAGCACGTGGACGCGATCTTCGAGCGCGTGTTCGGCAAGGCCTCCTAGAGGTAGCCCTTCGCCTTGAGGTTGGCCACGATGCGCTCGGCCACGCTCCCGACGCGCGACTCGAAGGGCGTTCCCGTCAGCCGCTCGAAGACCTCGATGTACTTGGTGGCCAGCATCACCCGCACGTCGTCGCTGAGCGGCGGCGGCTTCCCGTGGCCCGAGAACCCGTGCTCCTGGATGAGCCACTGCCGGATGTTCTCCTTGTCGAGCATCTCCTGCTCGGCGCCGCGGGCGAGCCGCTCCTCGTACCCGCCCGCCACCCAGTAGCGCGAGCTGTCCGGCGTGTGGATCTCGTCGATGACGATGAGCCGCCCGTCGGCGATGCCCATCTCGTACTTGGTGTCCACCAGGATGAGGCCCCGGCTCAGCGCCCACTCCTGGCCGCGCGCGAAGAGCCGGCGGGCGATGGCCGTCGCCTCGCGCCACACCTCGGGGGCGACCAGCTTCTGCTCCAGGATCTCCCGCTCGCTGATGGGCTCGTCGTGCTTGCCGTACTCGGCCTTGGTCGACGGGGTGATGACCGCCTCCTCGAACCGCTGGTCCTTCCGGAGGCCCCTGGGCCACTCGATGCCGTAGGCGCCCGCCTTGCCGGCCTGGTAGTCGCGCCAGAGGGACCCGGTGATGTAGCCGCGGATGACGATCTCCACCGGGAGGGCCTTGGCCCGCTTCACCACCATGACGCTCGGGTCCGGCGCCTCGACGAGGTGGGTCGGGGCCAGGTCCTTCACCTTGTCGAACCAGAACAGCGTGAGCCGCGAGAGCACCTCGCCCTTGAAGGGGATGGTGCCCAGCACGTGGTCGAAGGCGGAGACCCGGTCGGTGGTGATCATGACGATGCGGTCGCCGCGGCCGTAGTTGTCCCGCACCTTGCCCCGGTACAGCTCTCCCAGGCCCGGCAGGTCGATCTGGCGAAGGGTGTGCGGCAGCTGGGCGCGGATCTGGCTCTCGGGAATCATGGCGCCGGATGCTAGCATCCCGGGCCGACGCCGCTCCACCCGCGAGCGGCGCCGCCGATGCGCCTCGAGAACGTCTCCTTCGTGCTCCACCGCCCCTCCTCGGCCGAGAACATCGGGGCCGTGGCGCGCGTGCTGAAGAACTTCGGCCTCTCCCGGCTGCAGCTGGTGGCGCCGCCGGCCTGGGCCGGGCCGGCGCGCAGCGGGGAGGGGCGGACCGGAGGCCAGGACGTGCTGCTCCGGGCGCGGCGGACCGCGCGCCACGCCGCCGACCGCCTGGAGCGGGCCGAGCTGCACGCCGACCTCCGCGCTGCGCTGGCGGGAGCCACCTGGGCCTGCGGGACGTCGTCCCGCACCCCGGAGGGGCGGGCGCCGCTCTCGCCCCGGGAGCTCGCCGCCGAGATCGCCCGCCGGAGCCCGGCCGGGCCGGTGGCGGTGGTCCTGGGCGAGGAGCGCCGGGGCCTCTCCGACGCCGAGCTCTCGCTCTGCCAGGCGGTCTGCGCCATCCCCACCGACCCGGGCTACGGATCCATGAACCTGGCGCAGGCCGCCGCGGTCCTGGCCTACGAGATCGCCCTGGCGCGCGGCGCGGCGCCCGCCCCCGCTCCCCCGGGAGAGCCGGCGCGCCACGCCACGGTCGAGGCGCTCTTCGCGGCGCTCTCCGACCTGCTCGCGGCGGCGGGGTACCTGAACCCGCAGAACCCGGAGGCCATCCTCTTCGAGTGGAGGCGCCTGCTGGCGCGCGCCGACCCGACGCAGCGCGAGGTCGAGATCCTGACGGCCGGGGTTCGGGCCTTGAGGCGGGCGGCGCCCTAGCCGGCGGCCGGCGCCTCGGCGGGCGCGGCGGCCGGCGCGGCGGCGAGCTTGGCGCTCTTGCGGCTCGCCTTCCAGGCGTCGAGGTGCTCCTGGCACATGCCGCGGGCCACTACCTTCTTGTGGCAGTTCTCCTTGTGGCAGGTGTCGTACCGGGACGGACGCCCCTCGAGCTCGCCGCGGCGCCACTTCTTGTAGTGGAAGAAGCAGAGCCCCTTGGCGCGGTAGCTGCGCTTGCAGCCCGGGGCGGAGCAGGCCTTCTTGCCGCCGCCCTTGGCGGACGGGGCCTTCTTCCTGGTCTTCTGCGGCTCGGCCATGTCGTTCTCGCTCCCTGGCTCCGGCATCGGGCGCGCCCGGCGCGGAGGGGCGCCTAGATAACCCCAAGCCGGCGGCGATGGCAAGACACCTCCGGCCCTGCTTCGCAGGGCCGGAGGCCCGTCGCGAGGGAAGCAGTGGGGCTCGAGGCAGGCCACCCCGGGCCCAGCGGCCGCTACTTGCCGGCGCGCTCCGAGACGATGCGCTCGATCTCGGCCCGGTCGGCGGCGGTGTGGCGCTCGGTCGGCTCGGCGCGCCTCCCGTCCTGCCGCGCGGCGCGGGCCGGCGGCTTCCCGGCCTGCGGCCCGGAGAGGCCCGCGGCGGCCGCCGCCTCCTGCCAGGATCGGGAGACGAAGTCGGCAGGGCCGCGCGCGGCCCTCCAGCGCTCGAGCACGGTGCGCCCGCGCACCGGCACCAGGGCCACCGCTGCCGCCAGGGCGCCCGCGCAGAGGAGGAAGCCGACGAGCCTCGCCATGCGATCCGGGTAGCACGCCGCCGGGAGGGCCGCGAGTTTTCGGCCGCGCGCCCACGGCGCGGAAAAGTTCGGGGTCTCCCGGCACCGGGACAAGGTGCCGGGAG
>DATIFE010000031.1:0-12649 GCA_035455425.1 Anaeromyxobacteraceae bacterium
CCCTTGGTGAAGGCCAGGAGCGCCCCGGGCTCGGCGCCGAGCCACTCCGGGGCCACGCGGGCCACCACGGTCATCATCCGGCGCGCCGGATCGAAGGGGATCTCCCGGAGCCGCGGCGTGGCGCGGTACAGCTCGGTGGGCTCGAGCCCGGCCCGGCGGGCGGCCGCCAGCAGCGCCGCCTCCAGCGGATCGCGGGCCACCGCGTGCTCGGCGCCAGGCCCGGCCACGGTGGCCGCCTCGGTGCACAGCGCCCCGCCCGCGAGCAGGAGCCGCAGCCGGGGAGCGGGGCCGGCCGCGCCCGGCGAGAGCTCCGCCGCTCCCCCCGGGAGCCAGACCTCCTGCACGGCCATCCGGTTCTCGGTGAGCGTCCCGGTCTTGTCGGTGCAGATGACGGTGACGGCCGAGAGCGCCTCGATGGCCGGGAGCTGGCGCACCAGGACCCGGCGGCGCGCCATGCGCTGCACCGAGAGCGCCAGCGCCAGCGTCACCGTGGGCAGCAGGCCCTCGGGCACGTTGGCCACGATCATGCCGATGGCGATGACCATGCCCTCCCACGGCTCCAGGCCGAGCAGGAGCCAGCCCAGGGCGAAGACCGAGACGCCCACGGCCACCGAGAGCGCGGTGATGAAGCGCACCAGGCGCGCCACCTGGACGGAGAGCGTGCTCGGCAGCCGCTCGACGCCCGCGGCGAGGCCGGCCACGCCCCCGAGCTCGGTGCGGGCGCCGGTGGCCCAGACGACGGCCCGGCCGCGCCCGGAGACCACGCTCGCCCCGGCCAGGACCGCCGAGGCCGCCTCGGCGGCCAGGGCGCAGAGGGGCTCCGACGCCGCCTGCGCCCTCCCCACCGGCACCGACTCTCCCGTGAGCAGGGAGAGGTCCACCCGCAGCGCGTCCGCCGAGAGCAGCCGGCCGTCGGCCGGGATGCGGTCGCCCTGGGCCAGCTCGACGACGTCTCCCGCCACCAGCAGGCGGGCCGGGACGATCTCGATCCGGCCGTCCCGCCAGGCCCGGGCGTCGTGGGGCATCGAGCGGCGCAGGGCCGCCAGGGCGCGCTCCGCCTTCTCCTCCTGCCAGAAGCTGAAGGCGGCGTTGACCAGCACCACCGCCCAGATGGCCCATCCGAGCTGGGGGGTGCGGGCGGCGAAGGCCAGCGCGCCCGCGATCCACAGCAGGACCGCCATGAAGTGGGTGAGCTGGTCGAGGAGCCGGCGGAGCGCGTGCCGGGCCCTGGGCTCCGGGAGCTCGTTGGCCCCGTCCCGCGCCAGCCGGGCCCCCGCCTCGGCGGCCGAAAGGCCGGTGGCTCCGCTCCGCAGGTCGCGGAGCAGCTCCTCGATCGGGACCTGCCACGGACGCGCGGGAGCGCCCATGCCCCCTCCCGGAGGGCATCCTAGTCCGGGGCCGGCCGGCGCGGATGGGTCTCGCGGTCGCGGGCGCCCGCGCGGAGGGAGCGGCTACAGCGTCTCCGCCCGCACCCAGGCCAGGTACTTCTCGCTCCCCGCCTCCACGGGCAGCGCCAGCACCTCGGGGACCTCGTAGGGGTGGAGCGCCAGCACCCGGTCGCGCAGCGCCGGGAAGCGGCTGCGCGTGGTCTTGAGGACCAGGAGCGCCTCGGCGTCGTCGTGCAGCTTCCCCTCCCAGCGGTAGATGGAGCGGAGGCCGGGAACGACGTTGCCGCAGGCGGCGAGGCGCTCCTCCACCAGCGCGCGGGCGATGCCGGCCGCCGCCTCGGCGGAGGGCGCGGTCACCAGGACCACCAGGGTGTCGACCATGGGATGCCTTCTACCGCGTCGCCCCGCTCAGTAGAACACCAGCACCCCCCCGAGCACCTCCCGGTCCCGCGGCGTCTTCCGCCCCTCGGCGTACAGCGACGCCCACCCGAGGTGCAGCCTCGCCACCGCCGAGAGGTCCCAGGTCCGGTCCGGGCTCGCGCCGGGGAGCCAGCGCCACGCCGCGGTGGCCAGCAGCCCGGCTCGCTCGCCGCCGAGGAGGCGCAGCGCCGCGGCCGGCCCCACGCCGGGCCGGAAGGCGGAGCCGCCGGCGCCGCGCAGGCCGGGGGCAGCCTGGACCAGGGCGTCGGCGGTGAGCATCAGCGCCAGGGGGCCGGCCGCCAGCGTGGCACCGCCGCCGGCCTCCAGGTCGGCGGCGACGCAGGCCGGGCAGCCGCCGTCCCGCACTCGCGACGCACCGGCCCGCATCTTCCAGGAGATGCGGGGGTCGAGCCGGTCGAGGGGCGTCATCGACGAGGCCGCCACCAGCAGCGCCTCGTCGAGCCGCAGCCGGCCCCCCGACCCCCGCGCGTCCCAGCGCAGGCGCGTCTTCAGGAACTCGAGCTGGGTGGCGGGCGAGAACCCGCCCGGCGGGTCCACCAGGTCGTGCAGCGCCAGGCGCCAGTCGAGGACGGCGAACCCGCCTTCCTCCCGCGAGGCCCCGCCGCCGGCGCCCACCCGCGACGAGCCGTGCCCGCGCTCCGGCCCCCCCTGCTCCGGCGGGTGGATCTCGAGGGGCGGGCTCACCACCGGCACGGCGCTGCGCCGCTCCAGGAGCGCCTGGCGCAGCGCCAGGGCGGCGGGCTCGGCCCGGATGACGGCCTTGCCGAGGCGCACGTCCACCAGGTCCAGCGCCGCGTCCAGCACCCGCGCCTGCCCCTCCGGGCCCAGCCCCGGGGGCAGGGGCGCGCGGGGCCGGCGGGCGAGCGCCAGCACCAGCTCCCGCTCCGCCGACGGCAGCGGCGCCACGCGGTGCTCCAGCGTCGTCCGCGCCGAGGGGCGGTAGTGCACCTCCTTCACCAGCCCGGGGTTCCGGAAGAGCGCCTTCACCGTGTCGGCGGGGATGGTCACCTTGCCGACGTGGTCGAGGAGCACCAGGTCCGGGTCGGCCGCCTCCAGCGCCCCGAGGATGTGGTAGCTGCAGTTCTCGGTCAGGTAGTAGTAGTCGAACCAGGTGGAGCCCAGCTCCCACAGGTGCGCCACCAGCAGCGCCACCGCCCGCGGGGGGAGGTCGAGCCGGTACTCGAACAGGTCGCGCGACTCGAAGTCGGCGTACTCGCGCACCTTGTAGAAGTACGGCCGGGCGCTGAACTCCCCGTGGAAGAAGCCCAGGAGCCCCTTCAGCGCGTAGAGGAGGGCGTTGCCGGTGTCGACCGTGGCGGCGTAGTCGATGCCTTGGTCGACGAGCTCGACCCGCTCTCCCGGCCGCAGGAAGGCGCCCCGGTCGAGCCGCAGGAAGGTGTGGCCGAAGGCCGAGGCCGGGTTGTTCATGTAGTAGCTGGAGAAGACCAGCGTCACGCCGCGGGCCCGGGTGCGCTCCCACCACTCGGCGAGCTGGGGGCAGTCCCGGTGCGGCAGCCGCGCCGGGTCGAGGCCCAGGCGGTCCACCGCGAAGGCGAGCCGCGCCGGGAAGCGGCACTGCGGGTGCTGGACCGCGGGATCGCCCGGCTCCGGGCCGAAGAAGCCCTGGAGCGTCGCCTCCAGCTCGGCGGCCGGGTCCACCTTGCCGCGCGGCGAGAGGAAGAAGCCCGGGCCGTCGGCCTCGCTCTCGTAGCCGCCCAGCAGCCGGCGGCGCCAGTGGCCGAGCCGGAGCCACTGGCGGTCCTCGGCCAGCCGCTGCTGGCGCGCCCGGGCCACCAGCTCCGCGGCGTAGGGATCGGGCGCCGGCCCGGCCGCGGCGACGGCGAGCGCCAGGGCGAGGGGGATCATGCGGTGGGCGAGGAATGGCAGGACGGCGCCCGACCCGGGACCGCTCCGCGGCCGCGGAAGGAAAGCCCCCTCCCCCGCGAGGCGGGGGAGAGGGCATCTCCGGCCGACCGGGTGCCCGGCGGCCTCGGGCGCGGCGCTAGCCGATGGCGCAGGCCAGCGACTTCTCGGACTGCAGGAAGCGGATCACGTTGTCCCGCACCTGCTCCGCCGGGGCGGCCGCGGGGAAGAGCGCGCCGAAGTTGCTCTGCAGCGCGCTGCCCACCGCCTGGGCGTCGGCGCCGCAGGCGGCGATGTTGCGCAGCGCCACGATGGTCTCACCCGTGCCGCGGGCGGCGTCCTTGGCCAGGGCGTCCTTGTTCCCCTCGATGAACACCTTGGTCCCCTCCATGGCGAAGGCGGTCTTGCCGCAGTTGGAGGTGCCGGAGGTGATGCCGAAGGTCTGGTTGCCGACGGTGCCGTTGGTGGTGGCGGCCAGGATCTGGACGCCGCCCGGCTGCGAGCCGAAGGCCAGCGAGCCGAGGCCGCAGCCGGCGGACCCGTAGGCGTCGGCGGCCGAGGCGGTTCCGGCGGCGAGGAGGGCGGCGAGCGCGATGAGGGTTCTCATGTCGTCCTCCCTATCCCAGGTTGCAGCCCAGCGACTTGTCGCTGCGCAGGACGCCGATCACCGCGTCGCGGACCTGCTCGGTCGGCGCGTCGGCCGCCGGGAAGAGCGTGCCGTAGCTCCTCTGGAGGGCGGCGCCCACCTGGGCGGTGTCCTTGCACTGGGCGATGTACGAGAGGGTGACGATGGTCTCCCCCGACCCGCGGGCCGCGTCCTTGGCCAGCGCCTCCTTGTTCCCCTCGATGAACACCTTGGTGCCCTCCATGGCGAACATGCTCTTGCCGCAGTTGGAGGTTCCCGAGGTGATGCCGAAGGTCTGCGTGCCGAAGAAGCCGTTGGTGGTGGCGGCCAGGATCTGCACCGCCCCCGGCTGGCTGCCGAAGGCCATGGAGCCGAGCCCGCAGCCGGCGGCGCCGTACACGCCGCTGCCGGTGATGGCCGACTTGGTGTCCGCCGCCAGGGCCGAGCCCGCCAGCAGCAGCGACGCCAGGACGAGTAGCTTGCGCATGCGTTTTCCTCCAGTGAAGTGGGCCTGCGGAGATACCCGTGAACCCCAGAGCCCCCCCGCGGGTCAGCAAGTCATAGCCTTTCCGCGGCACCCGGTGGAGCGTCAAACGCCGCCCCGCTTGGGGCGGCGCTGGCCGAACGCCGTCCCCCAGGCCACGCCGGCGACGCCCAGCAGCACGCCGGCCAGCTGGGAGAGGGTCGCCCGCTCGCCCAGGAGCGGCACCGCCAGCGCCACCTGGGCGATGGGCGTGAGCTGGAGCCAGACGGCGGCCTCGGCCACCGAGAGCGCGCCGTAGGCCTCGGTCATGAGCACCTGCGCCGCGACCGAGGCGAGCCCCATGACCAGGGCCACCAGCCACGGGCCCGGGGCCGCGGGCCAGGGGTCGAGGGCGAACGGCGCCACCACCGGCAGGCCGGCCACGCAGAAGAAGAAGAAGATGGTGGGCGCGTTGTCGGTGATCCGCATTCCGCGGATGATGTTGGCGCTGGCGGCGGCGAAGACGGCGGCGGCCAGGGCCGCGAGCTCGCCCGGGCCGACCCCGAGCGACAGGCCCCCCTGCCCCAGGACCAGGCCCACGCCCAGGGTGGCGACCAGGAGGGCCAGGAGGAGGTGGATGGTGGGCCGCTCGCCGAAGGTGAAGACCGACATCCCGGTCGCGAACACCGGGAAGAGGTTGTAGATCATGCCCGCCTCGGCCGCGGGGATGCGGGCCAGCGCCGCGAAGTACAGCACCACCACCACCCCGCCGGAGAGGCCGCGGGAGACGAGCAGGCGGTAGTTGCGGGGGCGGAAGGTCCCGGGGCGCAGGCGGAAGACGAGCAGCGAGACCAGCGCCCCGACCCCGAAGCGGATCACCGACAGGTGGCCGGCGGTGAAGCCGGCGCCCCCGGCCGACAGGCGCCGCCCCAGTACCGCCATGAGGCCGAAGGCCAGGCCCGCGCCGACCAGCTCGACGCGAGCCAGTGTCCGGGACGGCGTCATGGCTGCAGCGACCGGGCGGAGTCGTCGGCCGGCACCGGGCGGAGCGGGGCGCGGTGGCCCAGCACCGTGCCGTAGGCCACGCCGCCGATGCCCAGCAGCACCCCCACCGCGCCCGCGGCCGAGAGCCGCTCGCCGAGGAGCAGGAGCGCCCAGAGGTAGCTGGCCACCGGCGTCAGCTGCTGCCAGACGGCGGCCTCGGGCACGGTGAGCGCGCCGTAGGCGTCGGTCATCAGCACCTGGGCGGCGAAGGAGAGGACCCCCACGCCCAGGGCGAGGAGCCAGACCGGCCCCGGCGGCGGCCAGGCCGTGGTGGCGAAGGGCAGGCTCACCGCCATCCCGCCCAGGCTGAAGGCGAAGAAGATGGTGAAGGCGTTGTCGGTGGCCCGCAGGGCCCGGATGCTGGTCACCGCGCCGGCGCCGATGAAGGCCGAGGCGATGGCCGCCGCCTCGCCCCAGCCGAGGGAGGTGGGGATCGATCCGTCGCCGACGACCAGCAGCATGCCCAGGGTGGCGACGGCCAGGGCCACCCCGATGTGGAGCGTGGGCCGTTCCTCCAGCGTCCAGAAGGAGATGACGGTGGCGATCACCGGGAAGGTGTTGTTGAGGAGGGTGGCCTCGCCGGCCGGGATGCGCGCCAGGGCCAGGAAGTAGAGGACCACCGCGGCGCCGCCCAGCAGGCCGCGGGTCACGAGCAGCCGGACGTTGACCGGCCGGAACGTGCCTGGCCTCAGCCGGAAGAGGGCCAGGGTCATCGCGGTGCCGAGCGCCATGCGGGCGAAGGCCATCTGCGGGCCGGTGAAGGCGTCCCCGCCGAGTGACCCCCGCCGTGCCAGCGCCGCCATCAGGCCGAACAGCAACCCCGCGGCGAAGAGCTCGCCCCGCGCCCGGAGCTTCTGGCGCCTCATCTCGCCGGGACCCCGCGGGCCTCGGCGGCCAGGGCGTCGGCGAACCGCACCAGGTCGGCCCGGGTGGCGGCGAAGCGGAAGAGGCAGGCCTCGCGGCCCGGCGGCCCGGCGACCATCTCCGCCAGCCAGGGCCCGAGGTCGATCCCCACCTCGACCACCACGCCCGGCCCGTCGTCGGCCGCGCCCAGCTGCAGGGCGATGGGGACCCCGAGGCCGGGCTGCCAGGCGAAGCCGGGAGCGCTCCCCTGGAGCACCTGGCGCGCTCCCTCCACCAGGGCGTCCACCGCCGCCGGCCCCAGGTACAGGGCCGGGATGCGGACGAAGGGCCACCACTCGCGGTCCCGGCGGTCGAAGTGCTCCACCGCGGCGGTGCACAGGAAGCGGCCGGAGGCGCCGTCGGCGAGCGGCAGGTGCCCGGCGGGCGGCGCCTCCCGGTCGACCAGGGCCACCGCCAGCCGCATCGAGCCGGCGTCGTTCTGGAGGCTGGCCATCCCGGGAGGCACCTTCTATCCCCTTTCCGCCGCCGGGGAAACCCCGCGGGCGCGGGGCCGGCTGGCCGCCGTCGGCCCCGCCGGTTATGAGAGGGGGTCCATGAGCGAGCCCGACTTCATCTCGGTCAAGGGTGCGCGCGAGCACAACCTCCAGGGCATCGACCTCCAGATCCCCAAGAAGCGGCTGGTGGTCCTCACCGGCGTCTCGGGCTCGGGGAAGAGCTCGCTGGCCTTCGACACGCTCTACGCCGAGGGGCAGCGGCGCTACGTCGAGTCGCTCTCCAGCTACGCCCGGCAGTTCCTGGGGCAGATGGAGAAGCCCCGCTACGACACCATCCGGGGGCTCTCCCCCACCATCTCCATCGAGCAGAAGGCGGCCTCCAACAACCCGCGCTCCACCGTGGGGACCATCACCGAGGTGCACGACTACCTGCGCGTGCTCTACGCCTCCATCGGCGTCCAGCACTGCCCGGGCTGCGGCCGGCGGGTGGGCAAGCAGACGCCACAGCAGATCGTGGACGCCATCCTGGAGCTGCCGGAGGGGTCGCGCATCCTGGTGCTGGCGCCGCTGGTCCAGAACCGCAAGGGCGAGTACCGGGAGCTCCTCGGCGACGCGCACAAGCGGGGCTTCGCCCGGGTGCGGGTGGACGGGCTGGTGCACGGGCTCGAGGAGCGGCTGGCCCTCGACAAGAAGCTGAAGCACGACATCGAGCTGGTGGTCGACCGGCTGGTGGTGAAGGCTGGCATCCGCTCGCGGCTCACCGACTCGGTGGAGACGGCCCTGCGCGAGGGCAAGGGCACGCTCATCGTCGCCGACGCCGACAAGGAGCAGCGCGTCGGGCCGGGGATCGACCCGGAGGAGTACAAGAAGCACGACCGCTTCTTCTCCGAGCAGAACGCCTGTCCCTCCTGCGGCCTCTCCTTCGGCGAGCTCGTCCCCCAGGCCTTCTCCTTCAACAGCCCCATCGGCTCCTGCCCCGACTGCCAGGGCCTCGGCACCCGGGCCGAGATGGACCCCGACCTCATCGTGCCCGACCCCTCGCTCACCATCCGCGACGGGGCGGTGGAGCCCTGGGCCAGCGGCATGGAGCGGCGCGAGGGCTGGACCTTCGAGTTCGTCGAGCACCTCTCGCGCTCGCTGGGGATCGACCTCGACACCCCGTGGTCCAAGCTGCCCCGGAAGGACCGGGACGTGGTGCTGCTCGGCAGCGAGGCCGCCGGGGTCCGCAGCCACCGCATCCAGTGGGAAGGGGTGGTGAACCAGCTCTACCGCCGCTTCAAGCAGACCGGCTCCGAGGCCATGCGCCGCTACTACATGCGCTACTTCTCGGACAAGCCCTGCCCCGCCTGCGGCGGGGAGCGCCTCAAGCCCGAGAGCCGGGCGGTGAAGGTCCGCGACCGCGGCATCGTGGAGCTGTCGCGCCTCACCATCACCGAGGCGCACGCCTGGCTGGGCGCGCTGGGCCTCAAGGGCAACGAGGCGCGCATCGCCGACGAGCTCCTCAAGGAGATCCGGAACCGGCTCAAGTTCCTGCTCGACGTGGGGCTCGGCTACCTCACCCTCGACCGCCCCGGCCCCTCGCTCTCCGGCGGCGAGAGCCAGCGCATCCGGCTGGCCTCGCAGATGGGCTCGGAGCTCACCGGCGTCATCTACATCCTGGACGAGCCCTCCATCGGCCTGCACCAGCGCGACAACGGGAAGCTCCTCGCCACCCTGAAGCGGCTGCGCGACATCGGCAACTCGGTGCTGGTGGTGGAGCACGACCAGGAGACCATGGAGGAGGCCGACTGGATCATCGACTTCGGTCCCGGCGCCGGCGAGCGCGGCGGCCGCATCGTGGCCGAGGGCACGCCCGACGAGGTGCGGCGGAACCCGGCCTCGCTGACCGGCGCCTACCTGGCGGGGCGCGCCGAGATCCCGGTGCCGGAGCGGCGGCGGCGCGCGCAGGGCCAGCTCACCGTGGCCGGCGCCCGCGAGAACAACCTCAAGGACGTCACCGTCTCCTTCCCGCTCGGCTGCCTCACCGCGGTCGCCGGCGTCTCCGGCGCGGGCAAGTCCACCCTGGTGAACGCCGTCCTGCGCCCGGCGCTGATGCGGCTCCTCTACGGCACCCGCGAGGTGCCGGGGCGGCACCAGGGCATCCTGGGCCACGACCGGATCGACAAGGTCATCGACATCAACCAGCAGCCCATCGGCCGGACCCCGCGGTCCAACCCCGCCACCTACACCAAGCTCTTCGACGGCGTCCGCGAGGTCTTCGCCCAGACCCCCGAGGCGCGCAGCTACGGCTACCTGCCCGGCCGCTTCAGCTTCAACGTGAAGGGCGGCCGCTGCGAGGCCTGCCAGGGCGACGGCATGAAGCTCGTGGAGATGCACTTCCTTGCCGACGTGCTGGTGCCCTGCGAGGTCTGCGGCGGCAAGCGCTTCAACGAGGCCACCCTGCGGGTCCAGTTCAAGGGGAAGAACGTCGCCGAGGTGCTGGAGCTCTCGGTGCTCGAGGCCGCCGCGCTCTTCGAGCACCACCGGGACATCGTCCGCATCCTCAGGACCCTCGACGACGTCGGCCTGGGCTACATCCGGCTGGGCCAGCCCTCCCCCACCCTCTCCGGCGGCGAGGCGCAGCGCATCAAGCTCTCCCGCGAGCTGGCCCGCGTCGGCACCGGCCACACCCTCTACATCCTCGACGAGCCCACCACCGGGCTCCACTTCGAGGACGTGAAGAAGCTCCTGGCCGTGCTCGACCGGCTGGTGGAGGCCGGCAACACGGTGGTGGTCATCGAGCACAACCTCGACGTCATCAAGTGCGCGGACTGGGTGGTGGACCTCGGGCCGGAGGGCGGCGAGGAGGGCGGCCGGGTGGTGGCCGAGGGCACTCCCGAGGAGGTGGCCCGCGCCCGGGAGAGCTTCACCGGGCAGTTCCTCGCCAAGATGCTCTCGGCGCAGCGCGTCCGGAAGGCCGGCGCCCGCAGCGCCTAGCACCTCGGGCCGGCAACGCCGGCCCGAGGCCTGTCGCGAGCAAGGCTCGGGTCCGGGGCACCCCTCCTGGACGTCGGTCGCGTCCTCACCGGTGCCAGGTTCGGCTAGATTCCCGCCTTCCATGCCGCCCTCACGAGTCACGGCCGTCCTCCAGGTGATCGGCGCGGCCGCGCTCTGGGGGATCTCCGGCGTCGTCGCCCGCAGCCTGTTCCAGCGCGCCGTGGACCCCGTCCACCTGGTCCAGGTGCGGATGATGCTCGGGGGGCTCGCGCTCCTGCCGCTCGCGGTCCGCGGCGGCATGGGCGTCGCGCCCCGCTGGCTGGCGCTCCTCCCGCCCTACGCCGTGGCGCTGGCGGCGGTGCAGCTCACCTACTTCGAGGCCGTCGCCGCGGCCGGCGTGGCGGTGGCCGTGTTCCTCCAGTACACCTCGCCGCTCCTCGTGGCCGGGTTCGAGGCGGCCCGCGACCGGCGGCTGCCCCCGCGGCCGGTGCTGCTCTCCCTGGGCGCCGCCACCGCCGGCTCGGCGCTCCTGGTGCTGCCCGGCGGCGCCCTCCGGGTCCCCGCCGGCGGGCTCGCCTGGGGCATCGCCTCGGCGTTCTCCATGGCGGCGGGCACCATCCTGGCCGGGTCGGCCCAGCGGCGCGGCGCCCGCCCGCTGCCCCTCCTCTCGCTGGGCCTGGCCCTGGGCTCGCTGCTCTTCTGGCCGGTCCGCACCCCGTGGGCGGCGCTGGCCTCGGTCTCCCCGGGCGACTGGCCCTTCTTCCTCTTCATCGGCCTGTTCGCGACCGCGGTCCCCTTCGGGCTCTACGTCGCGGCGCTGGGCCGGCTGCGCGGCTCGGTGGTGAACCTGGTCGCCATGCTGGAGCCCGCGCTGGCGGGAGCGCTCGCCTGGATCGCGCTCGGCGAGTCCCTCACGCGCGGACAGGTCGCGGGCGCCGCGCTGATCCTCGCCGGCGTGGCGCTGGCGGTGGCCGGCAGCCGTCGCGGATGACGGGCCGGCCCCGGAAAGCCGAAGCCCCCGCGCCGCGAGGCGCAGGGGCTCGGGAGACCGCCCGGAGGCGGGGAGCTAGGCGGCCTTCTTCTGGCCGCAGTTGGCGCAGTGGCACTGGCCCTTGGCGCAGGTGCAGCCCTTGCCGCCCTTCTCGCACTTGCACTCCTCGGCGGCGAGCGTCGAGGCGGCTCCGCCCAGGGAGGCCTTCTTCACGGCCTTCTCGGCGGGCTTGGGGGCGTCCTTCTTCTGGGCCTTGACGTCCTTCTTGGCGCCGTCGCAGTCGCCGTTGCAGGCCCGGGCGGGCGCCGCGAAGCCGAGGGCGAAGGCCGCCACGAAGGCGAGGGAGATCGTGAGGAAGATGCGTTTCGTCATGGTGGGTTCCTCCGCCCCTTTGCCGGAAAGCGGCAAGGGCAGGGGCAGCCTAGGGGGGGTGCGGCAAACTGTCAAGGAGGGCACCCCCTCCGCCGGCCCGGAGACCGCCCCCGATTGAGCGCAGGACGACCCCGCGCGTATGCTGCGCCCCTCCATGGCCCTCGACCCCGACTCCCTCCTGGCGCTCCTGCGCGATCCCAACGCCGAGAGCCAGCAGATCGCCGACGCCGCCGGCGTGCCCCGCGACGAGGTGGGCCGCGCCGCCCGGGTGGTCCACACCATCGCCCGGGTGCCGCCCGAGGAGGTGGCCAGCCTGCCCCCCCTCCTGGCGCTGGCGGGGCTGCGGGCGGCGCTGGCGGCCGGCCGCGCCGACGTGCTGGCCGCGGCCGCGCTGAGCCCGGCCCGCGAGGTCGCCAAGGAGGCCAAGCGCGGGCTCCACCTCCTGCGCACCCGCGGCGTGGCGGTGCCCGAGGTGGCGCGCCCGGCCCCGGCGCCGCCCCCGCCGGCGGCCGAGCCGGAGCTCCCCTGCTACGCCTCGGCCCTCGACGGCCAGGGCGAGCGCGCGGTCTGGCTCGCCCGCGCCGTTCCGGGCAAGGGCGTGGAGGTGGCCCAGGCCATCCTCTCCGACGTGAACGGCCTGGTCTCGCTCCAGGTGGGAATGCTGGGGCGCAAGGAGTACCGCACCTTCGCCGCCAGCCTGGTCGACCGCGGCGGGAGCCTCGGGGTGGTGGAGGTGAGGCGCGAGGTGGCCCACGCCCTGGTGGCGGAGGGACGGCGGACGGCCGAGGCGGCCGGCCGGCCGCTCCCGGAGGGCGCCGGCCTGTGGCTCTCCCGCCTCGGCGAGGCGCAGCCGCTGCCCGACCCGGCGGCGCGCTTCGCCGCGCTGGCTCCCGACGAGGAACGGGCCGCGTTGGCGGCCTCGGGCCGGCTCCACGAGCTCCCGCTCCTCCGCGGCTGGCTCGCCGACGAGGACGCGCTCCGCGCCGCCGCCGCGCGCCTCGACGAGATCGCCGTCTCGCCCCTGTACCTCGACGACCGCCAGCGGGCCGAGCAGGCCGAGCGCACCGTGGCCCAGGCCGTGACCGGGTACTTCGACGGCCCGCACCGGGCGCTCTGGGCCCGGCGCCT
>DATIFE010000032.1:0-8955 GCA_035455425.1 Anaeromyxobacteraceae bacterium
CGCGTCAAGTGCCTGCGCGCGGCCCGGATGCCGCGGTGCGAGCGCAGCTCTGCGGCCCGACGGACCGGCGTCCCGCGCGGGCGTGGCGCTACGAGCCGGGCCCTGATCCACAGGCCTGGGTCGCAGCGCCGGGGACTAGGCCTTCCGGCGCGCCGCGGCCTCGGCGGCGAGCTGCCGCACCGAGAAGCCGGGCGTCTGGGAGAGCTCGTCGGTGGCCGCGGAGGGGAAGGGCTTGGCCCTCCGGCGCATCTCCTCGAGCAGCCGGGGCTCGATGGCGCTCGCCCCGCGCCGCAGCCACGGGTCGTACTGGTAGGAGACGCTCGGCCCCCGCAGCAGGCTCTTCTCGTCGAGGATCTGCTCCCCGCGCGTGTAGCTGGGCGGCGCGTGCTCCCCGGTGTCCATCCGGATGGCATCCTTGGGGCAGGCCTCGACGCAGAAGCCGCAGACCACGCAGCGCAGCTCGTCGATCACGAACTTCCTCGGGTACTTCTCGATGGGGTCGCCCTCGACCTCGCCGGCCTCGATGTAGATGCACTGGGCCGGGCAGATGGTGGCGCACATGTAGCAGGCCACGCAGCGGGGCTTGCCGTCCTCGCGCGGCACCAGCCGGTGCAGTCCGCGGTAGCCCGGCGGATAGGGCTGCGTCTCCTCCGGGTACTGGATGGTGACGTTGGGCGTCCGGCGCGCCAGCACGTCCGGGTTGGGGTCCCGCTGCAGGAAGAAGTTCCTCCAGAACTGGCGGGCGATGATCCCCACGCCGCGGATGACCTCCGGGAAGAACATCCGCTCGCGGACGTCGGCGGGCCTGTCGGTGATGGGCTGGTAGGGCATGGCGCTAGTGACCGGCGGGGGCGGCGTGGGCGTTCCCGTGGCCGGCCGGGGCGGCCTCCGGCCCGCGGGCGACGGCGGCGGTGATGGCCACCAGGGCGGCGATCTCGACGAGCCCCACGGCCGCCAGGGACTCCAGCGAGGCGTCGAGGAGCACCAGGGCGCCGGTGACGAAGACGTTCAGGAGCGCGGCCGGCAGGAGCATCTTCCAGCAGAGCTTCTGGATCTGGTCGAAGCGGAAGCGCGGCAGGGTCCAGCGGATGACGAGCTGCAGCCAGGCCAGGACCATGGTCTTGAGGAGGAACGAGCCGGCGCAGACCGCGGCGAAGGCCACCGGGCCGAGATTCACCCGGAGCCACCCCTCGAAGAGCACCGGGTGCCAGCCGCCGAAGAAGACGGCGGTGACCACCCCGGCCAGCACCACGATCTCGATGAACTCGGCCAGCATCATCATGCCGAACTTCATCCCCGGGTACTCGACGAAGTAGCCCACGATCTCGCTCTCGCCCTCGGGCAGGTCGAAGGGGGCCCGCTTGGTCTCGGCGAAGGCCGAGACGAAGAACAGGACCAGGCCCACCGGCTGCAGGATGAATCCCAGCGCCGGGAGCCAGCCCCACAGGAGCTGGCCCTGGCGCACCGCCATCTCGTCGAGCCGGAGCGTCCCGTAGGCCATCATGGCGCCGACCAGCGAGAGGCCCAGCGACACCTCGTAGCTGATCATCTGCGAGGAGGCGCGGACCCCGCCCAGCAGGGCCAGCTTGTTGTTCGAGGCCCAGCCCGCCAGCGACGTGCCGTAGACCGCCAGCGAGGCGATGGCGAACAGGTAGAGGAGCCCGGCGTCGGGGCTGGCGACCTGGAGCGAGACCGTCTGCCCCAGCACCAACGCCGGCGGCCCGACGGGCACCACCGCGAAGAGGACGAAGGCGGGGACGAAGGAGATGACGGGCGCGAGCTCGTAGAGCAGCCGCGAGCGCGCCGACGGCTCGATGTTCTCCTTGGTGAGCATCTTCAGGGCGTCGGCGACGAGGTAGGGCAGGCCGCCGAGCGGGTTCCCGAAGGGGCGGATCCGGTTCGGCCCGACGCGGTTCTGCATCATGGCCGACCACTTGCGCTCGCCGATGGTGAGCCCCGAGGCGGAGATCATGACGAACACCAGCATCAGGAAGACCAGGTTCGCCACCGCGGCGCCGTAGGCGGCGGGGAGCCCCACCCCCACCGCCAGGCCGGCCAGCGCTCCCGCCGCCAGGTACGCCGCCCAGGCGAAGCCCACCAGCACCAGCGGGAAGACGACCAGGAAGACGAGCATGCCCACGAGGCGTCTCACGGTTCCCCTCCCCTAGCCCGTCACCTTGGCGCGGATGTGCTCCGGCACCGCCGCCGCCGACTCCCGGTAGCCGGGGAGCCGCCCGTCCACGGTCCCGGCGGGGGCCGGCGACAGCGCCCGGGAGCGCGGCGCCGGCGGCAGGTCCCAGCGGAAGTCCCCCAGCGGGAGCCCGGCCCCGAGCGCCGCCAGGACCTCGCGCGCGCCGGACCAGGCCGTCTTCTGCGAGAGCGCCATCCCCATCTCGGCGCACAGCGCCCAGTGGGGGCGAGCCTCGCCCCGCGGCTCCCAGGCGCGCTCGAAGCGCTGGGCCCGGCCCTCGAAGTTGACGAAGGTGCCGTCGGCCTCCGCCGCCGGCGCCGCCGGCAGGAGCACCGTCGCGGCCCGCGCCACCGGGTCCAGGTTCGCCGCCTGGCAGACGAAGGCCTCGAGCCGGGCGAAGGCGGCTGCGGCCTCGGGCGAGGGGACCTCGCTCCCCACCGCCCAGAGCGCGCGGGTGCGGCCGTCGGCGATGGCCCGGACCAGGTCGGCGACCGGCTTCAGCGCCAGCCCGGCGGCGGCCGCGGCCAGCTCGAGCCCCTTGCGGTTCGGGTTCTCGTCGGCGCGCTTCAGGAACGAGTCGGACCAGCCGTCCGGCCGGCCGCCGACGTGCACCTCGGCGAGGCCCAGCCCCTTCGCCAGGCTGCAGGCGGCCAGCAGGTCCTCGAGCGAGGCCACCGGGGAGAGGAGCACCCCGAGCTGCCCCCGGGCGGCGAAGCCCTTCAGCGCCGCGGCGGCCTCGGCCGCGGCGGCGGAGCGCCCGACCTCCCTCGACTCGGCGCCGCGCCCGACCCGGGCGCGGAGGACGCGATCGGCGTTGAAGGCCCGGTAGGTGGTCCGGCCGTCGTCGCACATCCAGTCCTGGTTCACGGCCTCGTTCTCGCGGGGCCGCAGCCGGTAGGCGGTGTCGCCGAAGTAGTCCAGGTGGACGTTGCAGCCGCGGCTGCAGCCGGTGCAGACGCTCCGGGCCGAGCTCATGAACCAGACGCGGCCGCGGAAGCGGAAGTCGGTGGCGGTGAGCGCCCCCACCGGGCAGATGTCGACCGTGTTCACCGAGTACTTGCTGTCGAGCTCCTGGCCCGGGAAGGCGGTGATGTAGCTCCGGCTGCCGCGCCGGGCGACCCCGAGCTGCGGCTCCTTGGCCACCTCGCGCATGAAGCGCACGCAGCGCGTGCAGAGGATGCAGCGCTCGTTGTCGAGGGTGACCCGCGGGCCGAGCCGGGCCCGCTTGTCCTTGACCAGCTTGGGCATGTCGAGCCGCGACGGCTGCACGTCGTAGCTCATGTAGTAGTCCTGCAGCTTGCACTCGCCGGCCTGGTCGCAGATGGCGCAGTCGACCGGGTGGTTGAGGAGCAGGAACTCGAGGTTGGCGCGCTGCTGGTCCTTCACCCGCGGCGTGTCGGTCCGGATGGCGATGCCCTCGGCCACGGCCGCCTGGCAGGAGGGCTGCAGCTTGCCGCCCGGGGAGTTCGACATCTCCACCAGGCACATGCGGCAGTTGGCCGCGATGGAGAGGCGCCTGTGGTAGCAGTAGTGGGGGATCTCGACGCCCACCTGGCGCGCGGCCTCGATGGCCAGCGTGCCCGGCTTCACCACCACCTCCCGGCCGTCGACGGTGCAGGTGACGAAGCCGGGGTTCTTGGCCGGCGGCGGTCCGGGCGGGGGCTTGGGCGGCGCAGCCTGCGGAGCGCCCTGCTTCTCTTCGGCCATGCGTTCTCCGTTCTCGCGGCGGAGCTACTGCTCCACCTCGCCGCCGATCATGTTGAAGCTGTCGAAGGTGGGGACCAGGTCGGCGAGCAGGGCGTCCTTCAGCACCCGGGGCATGGAGGCCACCATGGGCCAGCCGGGCGCGCGCAGGCCCAGCTTGTACGGCCGCCCGCCGCCGTCGGAGACCAGGTAGAAGCCGAGCTCGCCGTTGGCGGCCTCGGTGTAGCCGTAGGCCTCGCCGGCCGGGACCTGGATCCCCTCCATCACCAGCTTGAAGTGGGCCATCAGGCCCTCGATGGTGCCGTAGACCTCGGGCTTGGGCGGCATGACATAGCGGAAGTCGCGCACCCCGATGTCGCCCGGCTCCATCTTCTGGAAGCACTGCCGCAGGATGCGGTCCGACTGCTTCATCTCCTCGATGCGCATCAGGTAGCGGTCGAAGTTGTCCCCGCCGGAGCCCACCGGGATGTCGAAGTCGAGCCGGTCGTAGACCAGGTAGGGCGCGGCCTTGCGCAGGTCGAAGGGCTCGCCCGAGGCGCGCAGGCACGGCCCGGTGTAGCCGAAGTCGAGCGCCTGCTCCCGCGACACCGCCGCCACCCCCCGGGTCCGGTCCATGAAGATCCGGTTCCGGGTGAGCAGGGCGTCGATGACGTCGCGCAGCTCGGCGGTGCGGTCCAGGGTGGCCAGCGTCTTCGGCACCCAGCCGTCGGGGAGATCCCGGGACACGCCGCCCACCCGGACGTAGTTGGAGGTGAGCCGGGCGCCGCAGAGCTCGGTCAGGCGGTCCCACAGGTGGTCGCGGGCCTCGATGGCGTAGAGGAAGGCCGTCATGGCGCCCAGCTCGAGCCCCATGGCGCCGACCATCGTCAGGTGGTCGCAGATGCGGTGCATCTCCGAGACCACCACCCGCAGGTACTGGGCGCGGTCCGGGACCTGGAGCCCGCAGAGCTTCTCCACCGCCAGGGCGAAGCCCACGTTGTTCATGGTCGCCGACACGTAGTTGAGCCGGTCGGTGTAGGGGAAGCACTGGCCCCAGGTGACGCTCTCGCAGCTCTTCTCGAAGCCGCGGTGCAGGTAGCCGATGTCCACCCGCATCGACCGCAGGTTCTCGCCGTCGAGGTGGGCCACGATGCGGCAGGTCCCGTGGGTCGCCGGGTGCGACGGCCCCAGGTTGATGATCATCTCCTTCGAGTCGACGGGGGCGTCGAGGGCCTCCGATCCCATGGGGAGCGGCGGCTTCTCGGTCGGCTCGGCGGCGCGTCCGGTGTGCATGCTCATGGGTCTCGCTCGGCGCTAGTCGCGGGTCCCGGGGCCCGGGCCGCGGTAGAGGTCCGGCACGTCGCGCTCGGGGGTGAGCGGCTGGCGCCCGCGCAGCGGGTAGTCCTTGCGCAGCGGGTGGCCCACGAACTCGTCGTACATGAAGAGGCGTCGGTGGTCGGGGTGGCCGGGGAAGCGGATGCCGTACATGTCGAAGCAGTAGCGCTCGAACCAGTCGGCGCCGCTCCAGACCCCGGTGACGGTGGGCACCTGGAGGTCCGACTCCGGCACCTTGACCCGCAGCCGCACCCGGTGGCCCCGGGCGGTGGAGGTGCAGTTGTAGACCACCTCGAAGCGCGGGTCCTGCCCCAGGTAGTCGACCGCCGTGATGTAGGGCGCGAGGTTGAAGCGGAGCGCCGGGTCCTCCTTGAGGAAGCGGCAAACCTCGGCGATCCCCTCCCTCTCCACGAAGACCACGTCGTCGCCCCCGGGGCCGACGTAGGCGTCGTGCGCCACCCCGGGGAACCTCTCGACGAGCGCCTTGGCGACGGCCTGGGACACGCGGCCTCCCTACTTCCCCGCGGCGAGCTGCGCCGGGAGCCGGTCGATGAGCTTGTGCTGCTGGGCCTGGATCTTCTTCTGCAGGAGGATGAGCCCGTCCAGCACCTGCTCCGGGCGCGGCGGGCAGCCGGGGATGTAGACGTCCACCGGGACCAGGCGGTCGATGCCCTGCACGGTGGCGTAGTTGTCGTAGAAGCCGCCCGAGGAGGCGCAGACGCCGAAGGCGATGACCCACTTGGGCTCGGCCATCTGCTCGTAGATGCGCTTCAGGACCGGCGCCTGCTTGCAGTTCACCGTGCCCACCACCAGGAGCAGGTCGGCCTGGCGCGGCGAGAAGCGCGGCACCTCGGCGCCGAAGCGGGCGATGTCGTAGCGCGCCGAGGCGACGCTCATGTACTCCATGCCGCAGCAGGCGGTGACGAAGGGGTACTGGTAGAGCGAGTTCTTCCGCGCCCAGCCGAGGCTCTTGGAGACCAGGCCCTGGAAGAACCCGGTCGCCTCCTCGCGCCGGGTGGCCACCGCCGGGACGATGTCGATCTCGGACGCCATGATCACTCCCAGTCGAGCGCGCCCTTCTTCCAGACGTAGGCCAGGCCGGCCACCAGCGTGGCGGCGAAGACCGCCATGGTGACGAACCCGGTCCAGCCCAGCTCCCGGACCAGCACGGCCCAGGGGTAGATGAAGACCGCCTCGATGTCGAAGACCACGAAGAGCAGGGCGATGACGTAGAACCGGACCCCGAAGCGCTCGCGCGCGTCGCCGATGGGGTCCGATCCGCACTCGAAGGGCGCCGACTTGACCCGGCTGGGGCGTCTCGGCCCCAGGAGCCAGGCCAGCCCGACCAGGGCGAGCCCCAGGACCAGGGCCAGGCCAAAGACCAGGGCCAGCGGGAAGTAGGTCTGAAGTGGCGTCATTCGCGTCGCCTGCCGGGGTGGTTCCGGATACGACCTGATAAGGGAATGCGGGGCACCTGTCTCCTCGTTTTGGCGGTTTTTGTCAAATGGAAATCGACGCTTGACAAGCTAGCCCCATCTGGTCTACACGCTGCGCCTCCTCATCGGTTCCCTGCGCTCGGAGGTCCTCCCCATGGGCTATGAGTTCGGTGCCATCGCCGCGTTCGCGGTCATGGCCGTGGCCTTCGGGTTCGGGGGGATCACCATCGGCCGCCTGGCCGGTCCCAAGCTCCCCACCCCCGAGAAGTCCATCATCTACGAGTGCGGCGAGCTCCCCATCGGGTCCGCCTGGTTCAACTTCAACCCGCGCTTCTACCTCATCGCCTTGGTCTTCGTGATCTTCGAGGTCGAGATCGCCCTCACCTTCCCGGTGGTGGCGGTCTACCGGGAATGGATCGGGCGGAGCCTGACCCTGGGGCTGGTGGCGCTCGGGGAGCTGCTCCTCTTCACTGCCATCCTGGTCCTGGGGCTCGCCTGGGTGTGGATCCACGGGGACCTCGAGTGGGTGAAGAAGCTGGCCCGCCTCGACGAGCCGGCCCGGCCCGCCGGGAAGCGGGCGGCCTGACGGGCGATTCGGGCGGGGCGCCCGGGGACGGGCCAGACGGAGGTGACGGCGATGGCTGCTCGCGACGACATGGACCAGGGAATGGGCGGCGAGGTGATCCTCGGCCACACCAGCGAGCTCGACAAGCTCATCAACCTGGCCCGGACGAACTCGCTCCACTACCTGCTCTTCGGCCTCGCCTGCTGCGGCATCGAGCTCATGCAGACCGGCGGCCCGCGGGCCGACCTCGACCGCTTCGGCGCCGTCTTCCGCGCCAGCCCGCGGCAGAGCGACTTCATGATCGTCGCCGGCACGCTCACCTACAAGATGGCCGAGCGCTGCAAGCTGCTCTACGACCAGATGGCCGAGCCCAAGTACGTCATCTCCATGGGCTCCTGCGCCAACTGCGGCGGCCTCTTCCAGCTCGCCTACTCGGTGTGCAAGGGCGTCGACAAGGTCATCCCGGTCGACATCTACGTGCCCGGCTGTCCCCCCCGGCCCGAGGCGCTGACCGAGGGCTTCCTGCGGCTCCAGGACCTGGTCATGCGCGAGCGCTGGAAGGACAAGCGCCGCCGGCCCACCGCCGCCTAGCCAGGAGCCCGCATGACGCCACAGGAGATCCACCAGCGCCTCCAGGCGCGCTTCGGCGAGGCGGTGGGGCCGCTCGGCGAGCCCAAGGTCGACGCCTTCGCCGTGGTGAAGGCCGAGGCCCTGGTCGAGATGGCCCGCTTCCTCCGCGACGAGCCCGGCCTGGAGATGGACTTCTGCGAGGACCTGACCGCCCTCGACTGGCCCAAGCGCGGCGTCATCGAGGTGGTCTACCACCTGTTCTCCTACCGGCTGCGCCACGGCATCGTTCTCAAGGTCGAGGCCGACCGGGCGAGCCCGGTGGTCCCCTCGGTGGAGGCGGTCTGGAAGGCCGCCAACTGGATGGAGCGCGAGGTCTACGACCTCTTCGGCGTCTCCTTCACCGGCCACCCCGACCTGCGCCGCGTGCTCCTGCCCGACGACTGGGTGGGCCACCCGCTGCGCAAGGACTACCAGGAGGCGGGCGGCTACCACGCCATCTCCAACGTCCGCGAGAACCCGCTCGTCGAGCTCAGGAGGCTCGACGAGATCGCCATGGCCGAGGCGGCCAGGAGCCGGCCCCCGCCGGCGCCTCCCCCGGCGGCCGCGCCCCCGCCCGCCGCTCCGGCGGCGCCCAAGCCGTAGGAGACCGCATGCAGAAGCTCATCCTGCGCAGGGCGGGCAAGACCGGCGAGGAGATGCTCCTCAACTTCGGGCCGCAGCACCCGTCCACCCACGGGGTCATCAACTTCCTCGTCGACACCGACGGCGAGGTGATGAAGAAGGCCATCCCCGACGTCGGCTACCTGCACCGCTCCATCGAGAAGATCGGCGAGGCCGTGGGCTACCCCGGCTTCATGCCCTACACCGACCGCATCGACTACGTGGCGGCCATGTTCGCCAACGAGGGCTACGCCCTGGCGGTCGAGCGGCTCCTCAAGCTCGAGGCCCCGCCGCGGGCCCAGTACCTGCGGGCGGTGAGCTGCGAGCTGTGCCGCATCGCCAGCCACCTGGTCTCGGTCGGCACCATGGCCACCGACATCGGCGCCACCACCCCGCTGGTCCACGCGCTGCGCGAGCGCGAGGCCATCAACGACCTCATCGAGGCGCTCTGCGGCGCGCGGCTCACCTACAACTACCACCGCATCGGCGGCGTCGCGTTCGACATGCCCCAGGGC
>DATIFE010000033.1:0-2906 GCA_035455425.1 Anaeromyxobacteraceae bacterium
CTCCTGCCCCAGGGCGTCGCTCCCCCCGGTCCCGCAGCCCCCGCCGCCACCGCCTTCCTGGGAGCGGCGCCCGCAGCCGGGGCCGGGCCGGCTGGCACGGCCATGTTCGCGGCCCATGCCCCCCCGGCCCCGCGCGCCCGCCTCCTCGTGGAGCGGGGCGAGGCCTCGTCGGGCGCAGCCTTCCAGCTCTCGGCCGACGAGGTCCAGGCCGGTCGCTCGCAGGGGCCTGTGATCTTCCCCGGCGACCCGTGCCTGGCGCCGCACCACGCCACCTTCCTGCAGCGCGGAGGCGCCCTGGCGGTGCGGGACGAGGGCGCGGCCGGCGGGATCTACGTCCGCATCCCCCAGGGGCAGGCGGTCCCGCTGCGGCCCGGGAACCTCTTCGCCGTGGGCGACCGGCTCCTGCGCTTCGCCGGCCCGGTCCCCGCTCCGCCGCCCCCGCCGCCGGACGGCACCATGCGGCTCGGCGCTCCGCGGCCGGACGGGGCGGCCGTGCTCCTGGAGGAGTGGCTCGAGGGGGGCGTGGGCGGGCGCGTGTACCTGCGCGCCGGCCCCTCCATCACCGTGGGGCGCGCCGGCTGCGCCGTGAACCTGGGCGACGACGGCTACCTCTCCCAGGCCCACGCCGAGATCGTGGTGGAGCCGGACGGCTCGGCGAGCCTGCGGGACCTGGGCTCCTCGAACGGGACCTTCCTGCGGGTGGCGCCGGGCGGCGAGGCGCCGCTGCGCGACGGCGACGAGCTGCGCATGGGGCGCGAGGTGCTGCGCGTCGAGTTCCGCTAGCGGAGGGTCGCATGGCGGTCGTGTTCCTCAGCATCACGCCCATCGGGACCGCCACGCCCAGCGTCTCGAGGTACGTCGCCGGCGTGGAGGAGGTCCTCCGGGAGAGCGGGCTGGTTTCCCAGCTCACCGCCATGGGGACCCTCATCGAGGGCGACCTGGACGAGATCCTGAAGGTCGTGCGCCGGATGCACGAGCACCCCTTCACCCGGGGAGCCGTGCGGGTCTCCACGCTGCTGAAGATCGACGACCGGCGCGACAAGGAGCACACCATCGCCCGCAAGATGCGGAGCGTGGAGGAGAAGCTGGGAAAGGAGTCGGGGGAGTGAGGAGCGGCCGGCCCTACGCGCCCCCGGCCGCCACCGGCACCGCGTACGGCCCCTCGCGCACGAAGGCCATCGAGGGCCGCCGCCCCTCCCACCGCGGGTCGTGGACGCAGGCGACGACGGCGTTCTGGAGCATGGCCCGGGCCCGCTCCTCCTCGCTTCCCGGCGCGCCGGGGTCGAGGAACTCCCAGCCCAGCCGCCCGGGGATGATCTCCGCCTCCCGCGGCGGCAGGACCGCCGAGCAGTAGACCAGCCCCTCCTCGCCGACCTTCGCCAGGACCTTGCCCCACATCTGGGGCTCCCACTGGTCGCGGGTGAACTTCCAGGAGGGAGAGCGCAGGGTCGCGAGGTAGCGCTCCCAGCCCTGGAGCTTGAGGAGGTGCAGCAGCGTGCGGTAGGTCTGCGAGCCGACCGGGTCGACGTCGCGCTCGCGGGCCAGGAGGATGACGAACCCCTTCTCCCGCACGGCCGGGAGCGCGTTGCAGGCGGCCTTGACCGCCTGGTAGTGGTTCAGCCCCACGTAGCCGCCGTGCGTCAGGACCACGTCGTACTCGCGCCCCAGCGGGATGGCCGCGACCTCCCGGACGTGCCGGTAGGCGGCCAGGTGCGAGGCCTCGACGTCGCCGGCGTACACCCCGAGGAGCTTCAGGTTCCGGTCGAGCACGGTGCTGACGGCGAAGTCCACGCCCACCTTGAGCGCGATCTCCAGCGACTCCTCGTGGCAGGGGTTGCCCTCCAGGGCGAGGTTGGTGGCCCGGGGAGAGTCGAGGAAGTCGGCGCTGTGGAAGCGCTCGATGGTGCGCCAGCTCACCAGGGCGGGGCAGACGGTCTTTCGCCCGCCGGAGACCCCGGCCATGAAGTGGCTCTCGACGAGGCCGGTGGCGATGCGCAGGTCGGCGTCCACCCAGTGGCGGTTCACCAGGATGTCGGTGCCGCTCCGGGTCCGCCCCAGGTGGCGGAGGCCCGCCTCGTCGTCGCAGTCGTGGTCGACGACGCGGAAGGCGCCGGCGACGTCGGCGCCGAACATGGCCGCCTTCTCCTCCGGCGTGCTGGCGCGGTGGGTGCCGGTCCCGACGAGCAGGGTCACGTTCTCGCGCCGCACCCCGGCGCGGCGGAGCTCCCCGAGCAGCGGCGCGAGGATGCCGCCCTCGCCCCGGTAGGGCACCGGCCGGGTGATGTCGGAGGTGGCGATGCAGGCCGAGAGCGCGGCCGGGTCCTTTCCCTTCCCCCGCGCGATCTCCGCGAGCGGCGCCGAGCCGATGGGCCGCGCCAGGGCCTCGCGGATGGCAGTGGCCGGGTCGGCGAGCGGCCGGGTCTCCCGCATCCCCAGCGTGTCGCAGTCCGGGGGGACGCGGACCGCGATCTCCCCGGACCCGTACTCCACCCCGACCTCCCGCCAGCCCCGCAGGTCGGCCGACGCCAGGACGCGCTCCAGCTCGGGTCGCATGCGCCTTCCTTCCCCTCCGGTGGCGCCCGGCGACGCCCGCTCAGCGCAGGTGCCGGGTCTTCATGTGCGTGGTGGGCAGGGCCTCGGGCTCGGAGTCGTCCGGGTCGTTGGCGAACTCCTTGCGGGCGCTGGTCTCGACGAAGGGGCCGCCCTCCTCCTCGGGGACCGGCGCGTCCCGGAGCTCCACGCCCTGCTCCTCGCCCGAGGTGACGGACCGGACGTACTCCTCGCCCAGCATCTCGGCGAGGTCGTCGTCGCGCCCGGAGCGGTCGCGGTCGAAGAGGGGCGTCTCCGGGAGGGCCCGCAGGTCCTCCTGCGCCGCCTCCACCGGGTCGGCCCGCTGGGGGTCGCCC
>DATIFE010000034.1:0-10440 GCA_035455425.1 Anaeromyxobacteraceae bacterium
CCAGGATGGCGTCGCGGTCGGTGATGCGGACGTCGAGCGGCGCGGCGGTCCCGTCGTAGGCGCAGAGCTGGCCGTCGAAGCGCTCGGCGGCGACCACGCGCTCGTAGTGAAGGCCGCGCCGGGCCAGGGCGTCCTCCAGGAGCGCCAGGAAGTCGTAGGCCACCTGCGTGGCGGGCGCGTCGGGGAGGGTCGGGTCGCAGGTGGTGCCGGGGCCGGTCCGGAAGAGGTAGGCCTCCTCCAGCGCCACCAGATCCGGGTTGGCCTGGTCGATCTCCTCGGCGATGAGGTCGGCGCGGGAGGGGAAATCGGTCTCCTGCGCCGTCCGCCACATGGCAGCGGCGACGACCGCGGTCTCGGCGGGCGTCTGGGCGGCGGCGATGCGGAACAGGTCGACGCCCACGTACAGGTTCCGGGTCATCACCGTCACGTCCCTGCCGCGCCGGTGACCATGGTGCCCCCGGTCGCCCGCGGCCGCGGCCGCGGAGGAGCTCCCGGATCCGGACGCCGCCGGCTCGCCCGAGCACGCCGCCAGCATTGCGAGCCAGAGGGCCAGGAGCTTGGTCGTTCGCCGCATGGCGTGCCTCCGTTTCGGTCGTGGTCCCGTCCGCCATCCAGCGCCGTCTGACATGCATAAGCAAACGCTGACCCCAGCCCAGATGGAGTCCCGGCACCGCGCGACCCCAAGTTCCCGCCGGGCCGGCGCCACGCGCGGCCGCGCCTCTGCGGTATCGAATCGGGATACATCGCCGGCCGCGGCGGCCGGCAGGAGGGCAGAATGGGTCTTCTCGAGAGGAGATGGTGGCGATGGGCCGTGGGCGTCCCGCTCGTCGCGGCGGCGGCCGCGGCCGGCGCGGTGTCCCTGGCCGCGGTCCCGGGCCCCGACGGAGTCATCCACGCGTGCCTGAACCGGGAGGGCGAGGTGCGGATCATCGATCCGTCGCTGGATCGCTGCCGCCACCACGAGCGCAGCTTCAGCTGGAACCGGACCGGCCCGCAGGGGCCGGCGGGACCGCAGGGCGCACCGGGGCCCCAGGGGCCGGCGGGACCGCCCGGGCCGGCCGGGTCCTCGGGGCCGCCGCCTCCCCGGGTCGTGGCCCGGCTCACCGTCGACGGCGTCCCCCAGACCGTCGGCGCCTACTCCTACTCCTGGGGCATCACCGTGGCGACCTCGGGCGGAGGCGGGGGCGGCGGCGGAGCCGGCGTGGCCAGGATGGGCGACTTCACCGTCACCAAGCCCATCGACGTCGCCTCGCCGCGCCTCGCGGTGGACGCCGCCACCGGAGCGCATCTGAGGTCGGTGGTGCTCGAGGTCCTCGACCCGGCCGACGCCACCAAGGTCCAGATCCGGTTCGAGCTCTCCGATGCCCTGGTGTCGTCCCTGCAGCTGTCGGGATCGTCGGACGCGCCGACCGAGAGCGTGTCCTTCACCTTCGGCAGGATCCAGGAGACCTTCGCGGACCCCGGCCTGCCCTCCTTCTTCTGCTTCGACCTGCGGACCGGCCGGTCCTGCTGACGGGCCTCAGGGAGCGGGCGGCGCCGCCGCGGCATTCGCCCCGGCGGCCTGCCCGGGCCCGGTGCTCTCCGCGAGGAAGCGGAGGAGGGCCGCGTACATCCGCGCGCGGGCGCCCTCGTCGTAGAAGCCGTGCCCTTCCCGGGGCTCGACGTGCCACTCGACCGGCTTGCCGCGCGCCCGGAGCGCGTCCCGCATCCGCTCCGCCTGCTCGATGGGGGCGCGCCGGTCCTGCTCTCCGTGGACGAGGAGGACGCGGGCCCGGATGGCGTCGGCGTTGAGCGCCGGCGACGCGGCCCGGAGCGCGGCGGGGTCGTCGCCCAGCGCGGCGCTCATGAACCCCCGGCCCAGCTCCGACTCGGCGATGGCCTCGATGCCGGAGACGTCGCCCAGGTCGTAGACGCCGGCGTCGCCCACGGCGCAGCGGAACAGGTCCGGCGCCACCACGGCGGCCTGCAGGGCGGCGTAGGCGCCGAAGCTGGAGCCGTAGGTGCAGATCCGCCCCGGGTCGGCCAGGCCCAGGGCCACGGTGCGGCGGACGGCGTCGACCACGTCCTCCACCACCCGGTCGCCCCACCGGCGGTAGCCCGCCTGCTGGTAGGCGAGTCCGTAGCCCCCCGAGCCGCGGTAGTTCACCTGCAGCACGGCGTAGCCGTCGCTCGCCAGGAGCTGCACCTCGGGGTCGAACCCCCAGGTGTCGCGCGCCGAGTGCGGGCCGCCGTGGAGCAGGACCACCAGCGGCGGAGGCGTGCCGCGGCGCGCCGTCCGCGGCGACGTCAGGTAGCCGTGGATCCGGAACCCGTCGCTGGCCGCCATGTGGAAGAAGGCGGTCCGGGACATCTCCTCGGGCCGGATCCAGGGCCGGACCTCGGCCGCCGGCCGGACCTTCATCGAGCCCACGTCCACCAGCAGGTACCGGCCCGGGTCGCGGTCGCCGTACACCAGCACCACCGCCCTGGCGTCGTCGTCGCTCCGGGCCACCAGCCGGACGTGCTCGTCGGGGTGGGCCGCCTGGAGCTGCTGCAGCATCCGGCTCAGGGGATGGGCCGGGTCCACGAACTGGTAGACGGGAAGGTCGGGCTCGTGCTCCACGGCCACCACCCGGCGCGTGGCGTGGTCCAGCACGACGCTGCGGGGGGGCGCCACGTCGGTCCGGGCGAGGAGCTTGCGGGCGCCGTCGTCGATGGAGACGGCGAGGAGCCCGAAGCCGTCGAGCACCGGCTCCACCACCAGGACCGTGCGATCCCGTGCCACGTACCCGACCGGGAGGCTCGCCCGGCTGAAGCCCTTCACGCTCCCGAGCTCGCGCCAGCCGGGCCGGTCGCCGCGGTGGAAGACACGGAGCTTCACGCTGGCGTCGAAGCCGAAGGCGATGCGGGGCTTGCCTGCCTCGTCGGTGAGGATCTCGGCCCCCGGCATGGGGCTCATGGCGACGAAGGTCGTGGCCCCGCTGTAGACGTCGAGCTGGTAGAGGCGGACCACGCGGTCGCCGACCTCCCGCATCGAGGTGGCGGCGACCAGCACGTGCCGGCCGTCGTGGTGCGCGGTGTCGATCACCTGGCCCCAGGCCTGCTCCGGCTCGCCGTGGCGGACGTGCGAGGCGATGTTCGGCTCGCCGGCCCGGTAGCCGAAGATCATCCGGCCGCCGCGGCCGTTCACGTCGACCGCGTAGAGCTCGCCGCGGCTCACCGGGATGGCCAGGTAGCCCTCCTCGTCCGCGAGCTCCACCACCACCCGCTGGTCGTTGGCCCAGTAGAACGTGCCGATGGTCGAGTAGCCGGGAGGGCTCCAGGTCCCGGTCACCTCCCCGGTGGCGAGGTTGGTGAAGACCAGGGAGCGCTTGCGTCCCTCCTGCCGCACGGCGGCGAACCAGGTCCCGTGGGGCGAGATGTCGGGGTCGCTCGCGAGAGGGTGCCTCGCGAAGGCGGCGATGGCCGCCGGATCCAGGCCGGGCGCGGGCGCCGGGAGCGCGGCGAGGAAGGCCAGCGCGAGCAACCCTGCCTGCGTGCGCATGCGGCGCTCCTTGGCCCGGGGCCGGCCGTCCCTGGCGTATAGGCCGGCCCATCGACCTGCGCCGCACCGGAGTGCGCCCCGCACCCGGACCCGGGAGGGGTGGCGCCCCGATTGGCGCTGCCCCCGGATCGTGCCACGATCCCGGCTTGCGGAGGGACTCCGGTGCGGCGAACGGGCCTCGGACCCGAGAGCGGTCTCACGTGACCCCGGCGCGCTCCGGAGGGCTCGCGCGGCCCCGCCGTCTCCCGGCGATCCTGGCGCTGGCCGGCCTGGCCCTCTCGACCCCGGCGCGCGCCGGCGACGACCCGCCGGCGCCGCTGCGGCTCGACCCCACCCTCTCGCTCTCCCTGACCGGCGGCGCGCTCGCCGGTGCTCTCGCCACCGAGCTGCTCAAGGATCGGCTGGCGCCGACGCGCTGCCGCGTCTGCACCCCGGGCCGCCTCGACGCCTGGCTCCAGGACCAGCTGGCGTGGTCCCACCCCGCCGGGGCCTCGACCGCCTCGGACGTGCTCGGCGTCGGCGTGCCCGCGGCCGCGGCCGGGGCGCTGGCCCTCGCCGGCTGGCAGGAGGGCGGGGCGCGCACGGCGGCCGAGGACCTGCTCGTCACCGCCGAGGCCACCTCGGTGGCCATCCTGGCCACCCAGGTGGTGAAGCTCTCGGTGGGGCGCCTGCGGCCCAGCGCCTACCACGCGCCGGCGGCGCCGCGCGGGCCGGACGCCTTCCTCTCCTTCTGGTCCGGGCACACGGCGGCGGCCTTCGCCGCCGCGGCGGCCGCCGGTCAGGTGGCGCGCCTGCGGGGCTACCGCTCGTGGCGCTGGCTCCTGGGGCTGGGGCTCGCCGGCGCGGCGGCCTGCGGCTACCTGCGCGTCGCCGCGGATCGCCACTGGACGACCGACGTGCTCGCGGGCGCGGCGGTGGGGACCTCCGCCGGCCTGGGGCTCCCCGTCCTCCTGCACCGGCCTCGCGAGGATCGGACGGGAGGGCTCGAGCTCACCGTGCTCCCCTCGGGGATCGCCGGGAGGTTCTAGGCCGCTCAGCCCTCCGGCGGCTCGCGGTGGCGGGTCAGCGTGGCGGCGAGGTACAGGGGCCCGGAGAGGACCTCGTCCGCGTCCACCGTGATCACGTCCGCCTGGTCGGTCGCCGGGAGGTCGACGGGCGCGACCAGCAGCACCGCGGCCGGCAGGAGCTTCCGGAGCCAGCCCAGGACCGTCCCGGTGTCGTGGCGCACCACGACCACCAGCTTTCGATTCGCCGCCATCGCCCAGGGAACGCACGGGGCCGCGCCGGATTCCCGACCCCCCGCCCCGGAAGCCTCCTCAGCGAACCTCGTGGCGCAGCGAGCCCTTGGCGGCCCGCTTGGCCTCGTACATGAGGCCGTCGGCGATGTGGAGCGCCTCGCCCAGGGTGCCGTCGAACTTCTTCACCGTCACGGCGCCCGTGCTGAAGCCGACGCGCCAGCCCCCGCGCTCCATCTCGGCGGCCAGCTCGCGGCGGAGCTGCTCCAGCGCGCGCACCGCCGCCTCCGGGCTGGCGACGCGCAGCAGCACGGCGAACTCGTCGCCGCCCAGGCGGGCGCAGGCGTCGGCGGCCCGGACGCGGCGCCGCAGGACGTCGGCCACCGCCCGCAGCGCCCGGTCCCCCTCGGCGTGGCCGAAGGCGTCGTTGACAGCCTTGAAGTCGTCGAGGTCCATGTAGGCCACGGTGAAGGGCCGGCCGTCGCGGCGGGCGATGGCCAGCTCCAGCTCGGCCCGGTCGATGAAGGCCTGCCGGTTGTCGAGGCCGGTGAGCGGGTCGTGGTGCGCGAGCTGCCGCAGGGCGGAGTAGGACCGCTTCAGCGCGGTCACCAGGATGCTGACCACGGCCATCAGGGAGAGCTGGATGGCCCGGTTGCGGAGGTGCAGGAGCGAGGTGAAGCCCAGCAGGCGGTCGGTGAAGAACATGGCCGCACCGCAGAGCCCGGTCACCGCCAGGCCGCCCCAGATGCCCGCCCGCCAGGCGCCGACGAAGGTGGCGACCAGGTAGAGGTCGGTGAGCGAGAGGCCCCCGGTGGCCAGGTCCAGCACGCCGACCAGCGCCACGATGGCCGCGGCGATGGCCACGGCGCCGATGGGCGGGATCTCCTCGAACCAGTCGGCGAGCCGCTTCATGCTCTCCCCGGCGCGCTGGAGGGCGACGGCCCGGGGCACACGAGCGCCTCGGGGAGGTGCTCCAGCGCCCAGCGGGCGGCCAGCGCCTCGTCGGATCCCATCCGGGTCCGAGTATCGGTCGGCTCGCCCGACAGTCAAGCGAACGCCCCTCTCCCCATTTGCGAGGAGAGGGGCGGCTGCCGGCACGGCGGGGGCCCTGCCCCCGCGCCGTCAGAAGCGGTAGGAGACGCCCGCGTCGATGGAGTACTGCGACATGCTGGTCTCGTAGGAGGCCAGGCCCTGGTTCAGGTTCGCCCCGCTGAGCTTGGCCTTGGGCGCGTACATCCCGCCCAGGTTGGCGGCGAAGGCGTCGCTGAAGGCGTAGCCCACGCCGGCGGTGACGTGGTGCTCGGCGATGGCCGGGAAGGCGATGCTCTCGAAGGCCCGGTCCTTGTCGAGCGGCTGCTTGCCGTAGTTCCAGCCCGCCCGCACGGTGAGCTCCCTGGTGGCCTGCACCTGGCCGCCGAGCTTCACCACCCACTGGTCCTTCCAGCCCATGTTCCAGGGCATGGAGCCGGTCAGGTTGGTGTCGTTCTTGAACTTGGGCTTGTCCTTGCCGTTGGTCGCGGACCACTGGATCCACTCCACGTCGAGGGCGAGCAGGAGCATCTCCACCGGCGAGACGGCGGCGCCCAGCGTGAGGACGGCCGGCTGGTCGAACTTCAGCTTGTCCTTGCCGCCGGGGACGGTGACGGCGGGCGGAGGCGGGGCGGGGTTCGGGACGTCGTGCTGCGGCACGTCGAACTCGAAGTTCTGGAAGACGCTCTGGGTCTCGTAGGCGATCCCGAGGGCCACGGTCTTCACCGGCCGGAACTGGACGCCCACGGTGGCTCCGTAGCCGAGCGAGTTGGCGGTGTCGTGCGGCACCTGCCCGAAGCCGGCGGCGACGTTCCACTTCATCTGGGCGAACATGGCGTTCAGGGTCAGACCCGCCGACCACTGGTCGTTGATCCGGTAGGCGATGCCCGGGGTGAAGCGCGCCTGCATGTACGAGGTGTAGGTCTTGCCGCCGTACAGGTTCGGGTCGTAGTCCACGCCCATGCCGGCCACGCCGAAGAGGCCCAGGCCGAGGGTGAGACCCGAACCGAGCGGGATGGCCGCGCCGACGGCGGGAATGGGCGATCCGCCGCGGTTCGAGTCGAGCGTGGCGCCCGGCTGCGCCACGAAGGCGCCGGTCGGAAACGGCGAGGGCACGGGCTCGGTCGCCTGGTAGTCGACCGTGGGCTTGAACCAGGTGAGCCCGACGTCGATGCGCCGGCCCAGCTCCGTGATCCCGGCCGGGTTCGAGAGCACCGAGCTGGCGTCGAGCGTGGCACCCACGCCCACACCGCCCATGGAGCTCTGCACCGGCCCGAAGCCGATCATCCTCATGCCGTTCGTCGCAAAGGCCGGGTTCCCGGCCAGCAGGAACGCCAGCGCCGCGGCGAGCTTCAACTCTCTCCTCATGTTCGCTCCCCTTCCTCGGAACTGCGTGGTGCCTCTCGAAAAGCCTGCCTGACTACCACGACCGGTGTCACCTGTCCCCGGGGTTTCCTGCCGCAGCCCTCAGGCCTGGCCCGCGGCCACCAGGATCCAGCGCAGGGCGAGCCCCCCGGCGAGGACCAGGAGCGGCGCCACCGCCGTCACCCGGTAGTGGAAGCGGGCCTCGAGCGTCTCGAGCAGCACCGGCGCCGCCAGGCCCCCGATCACCACCAGCGTCCAGAAGGGCGCCGTGAAGGGGCCGCCCAGCAGCAGGTCCAGCGCCGCCTTGCCGTCGGCCCCCGAGGTGGCCAGCCCGGCGAGGAACAGCAGCAGGAGCACCACCTCCAGGCCGATGGCCAGCAGGTCCCAGCGGACGAGGAAGTGGCGCTCCTCCGACGAGATGGGGAACAGGAGCAGGAGGGCTGCGCCGGTGGAGAGGCCCGACACCAGGAAGAGCGGGCCGAGGAGCGCCGAGCTCCACAGCGCCCGGGCCCCGAGGGTCGAGAGCAGGATCCCGGTGTAGACGCCCAGGGCCACGCCCGTGCCCAGGTGCACCCAGGCGAGCCTCGTCGCCCGCGGGAGCGCCAGTGCCCGTGCCCTGCGCAGGAGCCCCTCCAGCCCGATCTTCCGCGCCAGGGCCGCCGCCGACCCGAGCTGGGCCTCGGAGAGCGCGGCCAGGCCGAAGAGCAGGGTCACCGGGTAGACCACGATCAGGATCCAGGCTCCCCAGCTCATGGGCGACGTCCAGCGGAAGGCGAGGTAGAAGCGCCAGACGTAGAGCTTGTGCGCCAGGTCGAGGAAGAGCGCGACCATTCCCAGGGTGACCAGGACCGGCGCCGCCAGGGCCAGCCAGCGCGCCGCCGGGGACCGCTCGGCCCTGCGCAGGGCCAGCAGCGAGGAGAGGACCATCACCCCCGCCGCCATGCCGCCCAGGAAGAGGTAGACGGGGATCTCCCAGCCCCAGATGTGGAGCGCGGGGTCGACGGCGAGCGAGTGTCGTGCGATGTCGATTTCCATGGTCGGCTCCTGGCGCTACCCGCCGCAGCCCCCGCCGCCCTTCTTCCGGGGCGGCGGCGCATCGCCGCTGGGCATGGGAGGCGGCGGCGCCGCCTTGACCCCGGTCATCGCCGCGGCCATCCCGGCGCGGAGCCGGTAGAGCTCGCGCTCCTCGGGCGCGGCCCCGGGCGCGGGCGGCTCGGGGGCGCGCAGGGCGAACGCCTCCCAGGCGGGGAAGCCCCCCTGGAGCGCGCGGACCTTGCCGGGATAGCCGGCCGCCGCGGGCGGAACGGCCGCCAGGTCGGCGCCGGCGACCAGCACCAGGTCGCGGGCGCCGTTGGCGTCGGCGAGGTGCAGCTTGGCGAGCTGGTCCGCCGGGACGCACTCCGATCCGGGCACCCGCCTGGCGGCGCACTCGGCCATGGGCCGGAGGTCGACCACCCGGACCTTCCAGGGCTCGTCGAGCACCCGGCGGGCGAGGTCGAGCGGCGAGAGCGGGGCCGGCGCGGCCGGGCGGGCCGCGGTCCCGGTGGGCAGCGCCAGGGTGGCGAGGCCCACGGCCGCGAAGGCGGCGAAGCCCGCGAAGACCAGCCGCGCGGGCCCGCGCGCCGGGGCGGGGGCCTGCTCCGGCCTCGCCAGGGCGCGCTCGATCCTCTCCGCCGCCAGGAAGGCGCCGATGGCGATCGCCACCACCGCCAGGGCCACCACCGCCGGCCCCACCCGCGGCGGGAGGTGCAGCAGCTCGTAGAGGTAGACGTGGCCCAGGTTGCTCGAGTTCTGGAAGCGCGCGATGGCGGGGACGGTCTCGATCCAGGTCCAGGCCACCTGTCCCACCACCACGCCGACCACCGTCATCAGGCCGTCGACCTTGCCCGAGGCCATGGCCACCACCGAGGTGCCGGGGCAGTAGCCCGAGACGACGAAGCCCACGCCCAGCGCGAAGCCGGCCACCACCATGGGCCAGAGGAAGGTCTCGCTGGTGGCGTAGTCGGCCACCGCCCGGAGGTCCATCAGGCCCGCGCCGGAGAGGACCACCGAGCCCAGGATGGCGGTCACGATGGCGCCGAACATGACCTTGAGCACGGTCATGTCGTTTCCGTAGAACTGGCCCATGAGCTTCTGGGCGCGGCCGAAGCCCGCCCGCTCCAGCACGAAGCCGAAGCCGAAGCCGATGAGCACGCCGGCGATCAGGCCCAGCTCGCGGTTCTCCGCCGCCAGGGACCAGAAGGGGAAGGTGGTCATCGCCACTGCCTCCGCACCAGGTAGGCGACGGCGTAGCCGCCGAGGAAGAACGACAGCATGAAGGCCCAGCTGCCCGCCGAGAGCATGGCGCCTCCGGAGAGGGCCTGGCCCGAGGTGCAGCCGCGGCCGACGCGGGCCGCGGCGCCCATGAGGACGCCGCCGCCCAGCGCGAAGAGGAGCCGGCGGCCCCGGGGGAACCCCGGCGCCCGGAGCGTCTCGCCCTTGAGGCGGCCCGAGGTGTAGGCGCCCACGAAGCCGCCCAGGGCCACGCCCAGCACCTCGAACACCAGCCAGAAGTCGAACGGGTGGCCGTGGCTCCAGGCCTTGGCCAGGCCCGGCGCCTGCTCCACCGCCGAGGGGGCCACGGCCCCGAGCGCCGCGACGCCGATGCGCAGCGACGCGCCGGAGGCCCCCAGGCCGTTGCCCATGACGACGAAGCTCGTGAGCAGCACCAGCCCCAGGGCGACGCCGGCCAGGTACGGGTTCCAGAACTTGCTCGGATCTCGCTCCATGGCTCCTCCGTCAGGAGAGGAAGAAGAGGTTGGGCTCGTTGCCGGTCTCGGGCCGGAGCACCTTGACCTTGCGGGAGCGCACCAGGCGCGAGAGCGCGCTCTCGGCGTCGGCCAGGTCGCCGAAGGTCAGCGACCGTGTCGGGCAGGTCTCGACGCAGGCCGGGAGCCGGGCCTGCTTCACCCGGTGCAGGCAGAAGGTGCACTTGTCGACGAAGCCGTCGGGGTGGACGTAGCGGGCGCCGTAGGCGCAGGAGGCGATGCAGGCCTTGCAGCCGGTGCACTTGGCGCGGTTGACCATCACCACCCCGCCCTCCTGCACGTGCGAGGCGCCGGTGGGGCAGGCCTCGACGCAGGGGGCGTCCGAGCAGTGGTTGCAGCGCTCGGAGCGGATCTCCATCGAGAGGCCGGGGAAGGTTCCCCGGGTCTCCTGCACGATCCAGTCGCGGAAGCCGCCGCTGGGCAGCGCGTTCTCCGTCTTGCAGGCGATGACGCAGGCGTTGCAGCCGACGCAGCGCCGGGT
>DATIFE010000035.1:0-17502 GCA_035455425.1 Anaeromyxobacteraceae bacterium
CGATCTGCGCTGGCTGTCGCGACTGAACTGGTTCTCCGGGCGGCGTGAGGAGGCGGAGAGGTGGGGCCGCCGCGCCATCGACGCGCTGGAGGCTCTTCCGCCAGGGCGGGAGCTGGCCGCCGCCTACAGCAACCAGTCCCAGCTCTCGATGCTGGCCTATGACGTCGAACCAGCCCTTCGGTGGGGGCGCAAGGCCCGAGCCATCGCCCGTCGCATCGGAGATCGGGCCATCGAGTGCCACGCGGGGACCAACCTCGGTACCACGCGGCTCACCCTCGGCGACGCGCGCGGGTGGGCGGAGCTGGAGCGCTGCCGTGAGCTGGCGCGCTCGCTGGGCCTCGAGGACGACGCGGCGCGAGCGCTTGCGAACCTGATCTCCCACGCCGTCACCTGGCGCCAGCTCGGCCGTGCGGAGCGTTACTTGCGGGAGGGCATGGCCTACACGACCGAGCACGATCTCGACGCCTACCGCGTGTACTTCCTCGGCTGGCGCGCGGCCTACGAGCTGCATCGCGGCCGGCTCGAGGTGGCCGCGCAGGACGCGCAGGCAGCACTGCAACACGCCGGGGTCACCCCGGTGCACAAGGTGCTGCCGCTTTCGGTCCTGGGTCGGGTGCGGGCGCGTCGCGGCGACGGACAGGTCTGGCCGCCGCTCGACGAGGCGCTGGAATTGGCCATCGGGACCGGCGAGCTGCAGCGCATCGGACCGGCCCGCATCGCGCGCGCCGAGGCGGCCTGGCTGGCCGGCGACGACCAGCGCGCCCGCGCGGAGGCGGAGAGCGGCCTGGAGCTCGCCCTCACCCGCAAGGAGCCGTGGGTCGCCGGCGAGCTGCTCTCGTGGGCGCACCGGGCCGGCCTGGCGGTCCGCCCTCCGCGCTGGTGCGCCACGCCGTTCCGGGAGCAGGTGCTCGGACGGCACGCGGAGGCGCTGCGGCACTGGAAGCGGCTCGGCTGTCCGTTCGAGGCCGCCTGGGCGCTCGCCGACGCCGGGAAGGAGCAGCACCTGCGCCGGGCGTTCGCCGAGCTGGAGAAGATGGGCATGGTGGCGGCCGCGGCGCGCGTGGCCCGGATGCTGCGCGATCGGGGTGCGCCTGCGGTCCCGCGCGGGCGGCGCGCCAGTACCCGCGCGCACCCGGCCGGGCTGACGGCCCGGGAGGCGGAGATCCTGGCGCTGCTCGGCGAGGGGCTGCGCAACGCCGACATCGGCCTGCGGCTGTTCATCTCGCCCAAGACGGTCGATCACCACGTCTCGGCTATCCTCGCCAAGCTGGGCGTGCGCAGCCGCGCCGAGGCGGCGCGCTGGCGGCCGTCCTGACCTGGGGAAGTGCCCGCGCAAAATGGGGATCTCCTCCCGATGCGGCGCCGGCGCGGTCGCTGCATCGTCGACGCCAACCCTGGAGCGGCGACTGCGCCGCCGGTGGAGGAGCCATGACGAGCGACACGATCGGTCAGACCATCCGCACCTTCCGCGAGCAGCCGGACAAGGCGAAGGGCAAGCCGCAGGTCAAGGCGCGCTCCGAAGGGCCCCAGGCCGTCATCGAGGCGGGGCCCTTCATCTTCCGCGCCGACCTTCCGCAGGCGCTGGGCGGCTCGAACCAGGCGCCGAGCCCCACGGCGCTCCTGCTCGGGGCGCTGGCGGGCTGCGCGGTGGTCTTCATCCGCGGCACGCTGGCGCCCCAGCTCGGCGTGCGGGTGGAGTCGGTGGAGGCCACCGCGCGCTGCGAGAGCGACGCGCGCGGCCTCCTGGGGATGGACTCCGCCTCGCCGGAGCTGGCCAACCTGGAGGTCGACATCCGCGTCGACTCGCCGGACGGCGAGGCGGCTGCGCAGAAGGTCTACCAGGCGTGGCGCGAGCGCTGCCCCATCTACCTCTCGCTGATCAAGGCCATGCCGGTGGCCGCGCGCGTGGGGGCCTGACGGACCGCAGGCGCCGGCGCCTCCGGGGCCTCCCTCACGCTGCGACGAACTGGCGCTCCACGAGCCTCCGGTAGGGTCCGTCCTCGGCCATGAGGGTGGCGTGGCTCCCGAGCTGGGCGATTCGCCCGCCATCCAGGACGACTACCCTGTCGGCGCCGACCACGGTGGAGAGCCGGTGCGCGATGATGAGGGTGGTGCGCCCGCGCATGAGCCGCTCCAGCGCCTCCTGGACGAGGTGCTCGCTCTCGGCGTCGAGGGCGCTGGTGGCCTCGTCGAGCACGAGCACGCGCGGATCCTTGAGGACGGCCCGGGCGATGGCGACGCGCTGCTTCTGGCCGCCGGAGAGCTGGACGCCGCGCTCGCCCACCCGGGTGGCATAGCCGTCCGGGAACCGGGCCACGAACTCGTGGGCGTTGGCGGCGCGCGCCGCCGCCTCCACCTCGGCGTCGCTCGCGTCGGGCCGCCCGTAGCGGACGTTGTCGGCGACGGTACCGGAGAAGAGGATGGGCTCCTGCGACACCACGCCGATCTGCCGGCGCAGCCAGCGCGGATCGAGCTCGCGGAGGTCGCGGCCGTCGAGGAGGATGCGGCCCTCGTCGGGGTCGTAGAAGCGGGAGAGGAGCTGCGCCAGCGTGGACTTGCCCGCGCCCGAAGGGCCGACCAGCGCCACCACCTCCCCCGCGTCCACCGCCAGGTCGATCCCCTGCAGCACCGGCAGGTCGCGGCGTGCCGGATAGGCGAAACGAACACCCTCCCAGGCAATCCGTCCCTCCACCCGCGCCGGTGCCGCGCCCCCCTGCACCGGGACGCGAGGGACGCGATCCTGGATCTCGAAGATCCGCTCGGCGGCGCCCAGCGCCTTCATGAAGTCGGCCCAGAGATCGGCGAGCGCGCCCAGGCTCATCGCCAGGACGAGGGTGTACACCAGGAACCCGGTGAGCCCGCCCGCCGAGAGGTGGCCGCCGGAGACCAGCCGCCCCCCGTACCACAGGACCAGCGCGATCGCGCCGTAGCCGGCACCCGCCGCCGATCCCATGAAGGCGGCGCCGGCCCGGATCCGCCGGCGCGCCGTCTCGAACGCCCTCCACACGGCACGGCCGTAGCGCTCGACCTCGCGCCCCTCGGCGTCGAAGGAGCGGACCGTGCGGATGCCGGCGATGCTCTCCTCGGCCACCTCGCCGGCCGCGGCCAGGGCGTCCTGCACCTCCCTGGCCAGCCTGCGGACGCGCCGGCCATACACGACCGCACCGACCGCCACCGCCGGGACCACGGCCAGCATCACCAGGGCGAGGCGTGCCGAGGTGAAGAAGAGGAAGCCGACCGCGCCCGCGGCCGTCGCGAGGTGCCGGAGCCCCATCGACACGTTGGCGGAGACGGCGCTCTGCAGCACCGAGGAGTCGGACGCGAGCCGGCTCGTGAGCTCCCCGGTGCGCCGCTCGTCGAAGAACGCCACCTCCTGGTCCAGGATGGCCCGGTAGAGATCGCGCCGCAGCCGGGTGACCACCCGCTCGCCGGCGACGCCGAAGGCCCGGGCCCTGAAGGCGATGGCGACCCCCTGGACGAGCGCCAGGGCCGCCATGGCGACCGCCGCCCGGTTCACCGCGGCGGGACCGGCGGGGCCGAGGACGGTCGCGGCGCCGGTGCCGAGCGCGCCGTCGATGATGATCCGGATCGCCTGCGGGTAGAGGAGCGCGGCCGCGCTGCCCACCGCCAGGGCGACCGTTCCCAGGGCGAGCAGCGAGAGCTCCGGCCGGGCGAGGCCGACGATGCGCCGGAGGGTCGGACCGCGAGAAGCCGGGGTGCCCATCGCCGGGGATGTAGTGCGGGACGCTCCCCGGCGCAGGCCCGCTCACCAAGACGGGGCGTGCGGTTGCATTCCGGATCCGCCGGGAGGCTACTGGGGGAGCCGCCGTCCCCGCGAGGCGCCCATGACCAAGACCCGAGGCGTCGTCTCGATGCTCGCGGCAGCCGGGCTGCTGTCGCTGGCGCTCGGTCGGTGCAGCGACCCTGCCCCCGGCCCGACGCATGGGCTGTCCGACGGGACGAAGCGCATGAAGGCCATCGTCTATCGCGAATACGGCTCTCCCGACGTTCTCGGGCTCGAGGACGTCGAGAAGCCAACTCCTGCGGCCAATGAAGTCCTGGTGAGAGTTCGCGCGGCTGCCCTGAATCCGCTCGACTGGCATCTCATGAGAGGCACGCCCTACATCGGTCGCGTGACGATGGGGTTGCTCAGGCCAAAGGTCACACGACTGGGCGTGGACGTGGCCGGCCAGGTCGAGGCGGTTGGCAGCGACGTGACGCAGTTCAAGCCAGGGGACGAGGTGTTCGGCGGGCGGACCGGGGCTTTCGCCGAGTACGTGTGCGTCCGGGAAGACCGGGCGCTGGTGCTCAAGCCGTCCAACCTGACGTTCGAGCAGGCGGCGGCCGTGCCCGTGGCGGCGATCACCGCCTTGCAGGGCCTTCGCGACAAGGGACACCTCCAGCCGGGGCTGAAGGTCCTGATCAACGGCGCGTCGGGAGGCGTGGGGACGTTCGCCGTGCAGATCGCCAAGTCGTCCGGCGCAGAGGTGACCGGCGTGTGCAGCACGAGGAACGTGGACCTGGTCCGATCGATCGGCGCGGATCGGGTGATCGACTACACCCGGGAGGATTTCACCAGGGGCGCGCACCGCTACGACGTGATCCTCGACTGCGTCGGCAACCATTCGCTGCTGGACTCGAGGCGCGTCCTCAATCCCCGGGGGACCTACGTCATGGTCGGAGGGCCGGCCGGGCGGTGGATCGACCCGCTGCCCCGTGCGCTCGAGGCGCTGGTGCTGTCGCGGTTCGTGAGCCAGGACATGGCCTTCTTCCTGGCGGAGCTGAACAAGAAGGACCTGACCATCCTGCGCGATCTCCTGCAGGCCGGGAAGCTGACGCCGGTCATCGACAGGCGCTACGGGCTCGGCGAGGTCCCGGCGGCGATCCGGTACCTGGAACAAGGGCACGCGCGAGGGAAGGTTGTAATCACTGTGGAATAGCAGGGTGACAGCCGGAGGCGAATCGTCCTTTCGGGCCACGCCCTGGCGGTCCCAGAGCTCCTTTGACAGCGGCGCCTTCGTGGCTAGGCTATAAGACAGCTGCTGGCAGTCGACGTCGCCGACTGCTAACGCCGATCCCGGAAGGCGGGACCCCAGACAACCAGACCCCGGCCCGCGCGCCAGCGCCGGAGGAAGCCCTCGAGGAGAGCGTCCATGAAGCTCCGTCCGCTGCAGGACCGCGTCATCGTGAAGCGGGTCGCCGAGGAGGAGAAGACCAAGGGTGGGATCATCATCCCCGACACCGCCAAGGAGAAGCCGATCGAGGGCAAGGTGCTGGCGGTGGGCAACGGCAAGGTGCTGGAGGACGGCAAGGTCCGCTCGCTCGACGTGAAGGCCGGCGACCGCGTCCTCTTCACGAAGTACGCCGGCACCGAGGTCAAGCTCGACGGCGAGGAGCACCTCATCATCCGCGAGGAGGACATCCTCGGCGTCGTCGAGGGCAGGTAATCCTTTCACCGCAAGGAAACAACGATATGGCTCCCAAGGAAATCCTGTTCGACCAGCCGGCGCGCGACGCCATCCTCAAGGGCGTGAACGCGCTGGCCGAGGCGGTCAAGGTGACGCTCGGCCCGAAGGGCCGCAACGTGGTCATCGAGAAGAGCTACGGCTCCCCCACCATCACCAAGGACGGCGTCACGGTGGCCAAGGAGATCGAGCTCGAGAACAAGTTCGAGAACATGGGCGCGCAGATGGTGAAGGAGGTGGCCAGCAAGACCTCCGACGACGCCGGCGACGGGACCACCACCGCCACCGTGCTGGCCCAGGCCATCTACCGCGAAGGGTCGAAGCTGGTCGCGGCCGGCCACAACCCCATGGAGCTGAAGCGCGGCATCGAGAAGGCCGTCGAGCTCGTCACCGCCGAGCTGAAGAAGCTCTCCAAGCCCACCAAGGACCGCAAGGAGATCGCCCAGGTGGGCATCATCTCCGCCAACGGCGACGAGACCATCGGCAACATCATCGCCGAGGCCATGGAGAAGGTGGGCAAGGAGGGCGTGATCACCGTCGAGGAGGCCAAGGGCCTCGAGACCACCCTGGAGGTGGTCGAGGGCATGCAATTCGACCGGGGCTACCTCTCCCCCTACTTCATCACCGACGCCGAGCGGATGGAGGCCACCCTCGAGGACTGTCACGTCCTCATCCACGAGAAGAAGATCTCGGGCATGAAGGATCTCCTGCCGCTGCTCGAGCTCGTGGCCAAGGACGGCAAGCCACTCCTCATCGTGGCCGAGGAGGTCGAGGGCGAGGCCCTCGCGACCCTGGTGGTGAACAAGCTCCGCGGCACGCTGCACGTCTGCGCCGTCAAGGCCCCCGGCTTCGGCGACCGCCGCAAGGCCATGCTCGAGGACATCGCCGTCCTCACCGGCGGCAAGCTGATCGCCGAGGAGCTGGGCCTGAAGCTCGAGCAGGTCACCCTGAAGGACCTGGGCCGCGCCAAGCGCATCACCGTGGACAAGGACAACACCACCCTGATCGACGGGGCCGGGAAGAAGGCCGACATCGAGGCCCGGGTGAAGACCATCCGAGCCCAGATGGAGGAGACCACCAGCGACTACGACAAGGAGAAGCTGCAGGAGCGGCTCGCCAAGATCGTGGGCGGCGTGGCGGTCATCAACGTGGGCGCCGCGACCGAGACCGAGATGAAGGAGAAGAAGGCCCGGGTCGAGGACGCGATGCACGCCACCCGCGCTGCGGTCGAGGAGGGCATCATCCCCGGCGGCGGCGTGGCCTACCTGCGTTGCCTGAAGGCGCTCGAGAAGGTCGACGTCGCCGAGGAGGAGAAGTTCGGCCTCGCGCTGGTGAAGCGCGCCCTGGAGGAGCCCCTGCGCCAGATCGTCGAGAACGGCGGCTGGGAGGGCTCGATCATCGTCAACAAGGTGAAGGAGTCGAAGGAGCAGAACTTCGGCTTCAACGCCCAGACCGGCGAGTACGAGGACCTGGTGAAGGCGGGCGTCATCGACCCGACCAAGGTCGCGCGCACGGCGCTCCAGAACGCCGCGTCGGTGGCGTCGCTGATGCTCACCACCATGGCCGTGATCGCCGAGAGGCCGAAGGACAAGGACGACGCCGCGGGCGGCATGGGCGGGATGGGTGGCATGGGCGGCATGGGCGGCATGGGGATGTAGCCGCCGACTCGGGAGCGGAGCACCGCTTCTTCGACGCGGACTGGGCGGGTCGCCTGCTGTACCTGCGCGGTCGCTGAACGGCGCCGCCTCGGGGGCCCGCCCGGACGACGGGACCTCAGGGCCCGCGCGATACCGGCGCAGGCGGCAGGGGCTGTCCGCCGGGACCGGCCACGAAGGTCAGCGGCGAGATCGCCTCCTGCTGGCCGACGCCGGGCCTGGTCCAGTCGCACACGCCGCCGGGGAAGGCCGCATGCAGCCGGGCGACCTGTGCGTCGCTGAACGTCACGGGCGCGTAGTCGGCGAGGTCCAGCGGCTTGAGCTGGCACTTCAGGATGTTCTCCGCCAGCGGCCCGCCGGCGACCTGGCGCGGCGAGGCGTGCCTCATCAGCCTCGGGTCGGCATCGCACAGGGCCATGTCGGTGACCGGGGTCGAGAAGGTGGCGTCGCCGGTCAGGTAGCAGAGATCGAAGGCGTTCGCCGGCTTCGCCGCGATCACCTGCGCCTGGGTGCGCACGTCGTTCAGGGTCGCCTTCGGGGCGCTGACCGTCAGGTCGGACAGCCAGGTGTCCATGGTCAGGAGCGACTGCAGCGTCACCGCCGCAGCCTGGGCGGCCGTGGCCGGCAGCAGCCCCGTCCCGTAGCGCCACATCACCTGGTTGCCGTGGTTCCCACCATTGGCCTCGTCGATGCGAGCGCGCTCCGAGAAGCTGCGCCAGATGTAGTGGATGCCCTGCTCGTCATAACCGCGCGAGTCGATGATCGGCAGCTTGCCCAGGTTCGTGCCGCTGGCCACGATCCCGGCCCTGTAGGCGATGTCCAGGGCTGGCAGGTCGGCGGTGCTGCGGGCCGCCGTGCGGTTCGAATCGGCGTCGGTGCCGCCGATCTTCTCGTTCAGGGTGACGAATTCCTCGGGCGTGATCGCGCCCGCGAGCAGCGCCTTCAGCCCGTACTGGATGCCGACGTTGTCGCCGGTCTGCAAGGCGCGCGTGCTGCCAGCGACGCCGGCGGTCGTGCCCCAGACCGCGGTGGCGAGGTCGGGGTCGCCGCAGCGCGTGCCGTTCGGATTGGTCACCGGGTCATAGACCAGGGTGGCGGGCAGCCGGCAGTTGTTGCGCGGCGCGCCGACCGGCGCCATCGCCCCGGTCGCTTGATTGATCACCAGCGTCGGTACGTAGTTGCCCGGCTTGTTGTTGAACCCGAAGGCGTTGTTCCAGGACTGGCAACCCACGTGATCGAGGTGGCCGTTGATCGCCGTCTTCTTCGCGTTGATCTGGGCCTGGGTCAGGCCGGCCATCAGCGCCGTCCACTCCGGGCCGGCGTAGAAGTTCACCAGCAGCACGCAGTCGATGACCTCGAGGCCGGTGGTGATCGAGTCCGGATAGTCGCAACTCGGCTGGATGCCGTCGAGCAGGCCCGGGAAGGTGGAGGCCACGGTGTTCTGCTGGATCGAGCCGCCCGAGCAGCCGTTGCCCAGCGTGTACGTGATCTCGCCGTAGGTGTCGACGATGTGCTCCTTCATCATCATCAGCGTCTCGTTCACCAGGATGCGGTTCGAGTTGTAGAGCGAGTCGGTGAGGCTGTTGTCGACGACCATGAATCCGCGCGACAGCGCCGAGTCATCGGCCCAGTTCTGCTCGGTGCGGAACTGCAGGCGTGGCTGGCCGGTCGAGGCGCCGAAGCTGTAGACCACCTTGCCGTTCCACTGCGGCTGCGGCGCCAGCGCCGTCCACGGCGTGGCGCCGTCCGGGTCGAACAGCACCGCGATGTCGTAGATGCCGCGATTCATGGTGCCCCGCTCGACGCGCACGATGTACGGCACCGTGAGGCCGGCGGTCGTTGTGGTGGTCGCCAGGTCCGCCGGGGTGCTGCCCACCGTGTATGGCTTGAAGCAGTTGTTCGTCGGTGCGGGGGCCGGCGGGCTCGGGTCCGGCAGCGCGCTCGAGCATCCCGCCGTCGTGGTGCGGTAGAACAGCTTGTACTCGGTCGCGATGTTGCATTGCGCATCGACGGCGGTGGTCGTCAGGCCGCTGGCGTTCGAGGCCGGCGTGCTGCCCGATTCGGCGGCGGGCGCGGGCGTCGCGCAGACCCAGGGCTGGGTCTGCGAGCCCAGGAGCACCGGCCCGCCGCGCGGGTGGTTGGTGATCGTCAGGCTGGCCCAGGGCCGGCCCTTGCCCAGGCCATTGGCGTCGGCGACGAAGAGGTTCTCGCCGACCACCAGGCCCTGCAGCACGCCACGGAACTTGCGCGCAGCCTCGTCGGCGACGAACGCCGCGTCCACGTTCGCGCCGTTGAGGGTCAGCGTCACCTTGTGCATCGGCACGGTCTTCGGGACCTGCACCTCGACCAGCGCATCGCCGTCGCTGATCAGGTCGGCCCGGTTCGACAGGGTCCTGATCTCGAAGTTGAAGGGCGGCAGCTGGGGCTGGGATGTGGCCAGGGCCTCGGCCTGCGACGATTCCGTGGCTGCCGGAGCGCCCCGGCCACAGCCCGAGACGACGACCGCCAGCGCTGCGAAGACGATGAGACCGGAGCGGACGGTCACACTGGAGTGCACGTTCATGTTCTTCCCCTGTCGCTGACGGGCGCGTCGGGCCGTGGCCCCGGCCCCCCCTCTACTCCTTCGGTGCAGATGACGCCAGCAGGGCAGGGCGGCGAGATCGCGAGGCGCAGGCGGCTGCAGGTAAGTGAAAGTTCCTCGCTGGCGGCCCCGCCAGGAGCCCGCGCCGAGCATGCGCCAAAAGGCCTCAGGGGCGTCCCCGGGCTTCCCTGCTTCATTGGTACTGGGCCGCACGGGTAGGCCACCGACGGGCCCGAGGCAAAGGGGCAGGGGGGCCCCATGAGCGATCCGCTGCCCGCCGCGCTGCCGACCGGGGGACCCGCGCTCCCCCTGGAGATCCGCGTCCACGGGCGCGGCGGCCAGGGAGGCGTGACCTGCGCAAAGCTCCTGGCCTGCATGTTCGCTGAGCAGGGGCTTCACGTGCAGACGTTCGGCGACTACGGCTCGGAGCGGTCCGGCGCTCCCGTGCGCGCCTTCACCCGCGTGGACACCGCGCGGGTCGCGAACCGCAACAAGGTCTACCACCCGAACCACCTCCTCGTGCTGGACGCCGCGCTCCTCGGCGACGACGTCCTGGACGGCGCCGCCCCCGGGGCGGTCCTGCTGGTGAACAGCGCCCGCGGGCTCGCGGTCTTCTCCGAGGGCCACCGGGGGTTCCGCGTCGCCGCCGTGGACGCCACGGCCATCGCGCGCCGGCACGGCATCGGCTCGGCCGCCCTGGTCATCGTCAACACCACCCTGGCCGGCGCCTACGCGCGCGCGGTGGGCATCCCCTGGGACGTCGTCGAGCGCGCCTACCGCACGCAGGATCTGGAGAGCGATCTCCCCGCCGCGCGCGAGGCGTACGAGGCCGTCGCGGTGCGCGAGCCCGAGGCCGGAGCCGCGACCCCGGCGCCGCGCCCGCGGACCCCCGCTCCGCCCCGGGTGCTCGGCATCGAGGAGCTGACGGAGGACCTCCCCGCCCGGCTCCCCACCGGCTCCTGGCGGACGCAGATGCCGCGCTACCGGTCGCACGTCGCCCCGTGCACCGCGGCCTGCCCGGCGGGCAACGACGTGGTCGGGTTCGTCCAGGCGCTGCGGGCCGGGGGCGTGGAGGCGGCGGCGCGCGTCCTCCTCGCCACCCAGCCCCTCCCCTCGGTCTGCGGCCGGGTCTGCCCGGCGCCCTGCATGGCCGGGTGCAACCGCTCCGCCTACGACGGCGCCGTGAACGTCCGGGCCCTCGAGCGCTGGATCGGCGACCGGGCCGGCCCGGAGGCGGGGCGAGCGTCCGTCCCCCGGCCGCTGCGGTTCGCGGTCGTCGGGGGCGGGCCGGCCGGGCTCTCCGCCGCGTTCGCGCTCGGCTCGGCGGGCCACGAGGTGAAGGTCCTCGAGGCCGGGCCGAGGCTCGGAGGCGTGCTGCGCACCGGGATCCCCGCCTACCGGCTCCCGCCCGATGCCCTCGACCGCGACCTGGCGCGCATCCTCGCCCTCGGCGTGGACGCCCGCTGCGGCCTCGCGGTGGACGCGGCCGGGGTGCGCGAGCTCGCCCGGGGCCACGACGCGGTCATCCTGGCTGCCGGGCTTCCGCGCACCGCCAGGCTCGACGTCCCGGGCCAGGCGCTCGGCGGGGTGGAGGAGGGCCTCGGCTTCCTCGACGCGGTGAAGAACGGCGGCGGCCGGCTCCTCGGCGGCCACGTGGTGGTGGTGGGCGGCGGCAACACCGCGGTGGACTGCGCCCGGACGGCCCTGCGCTGCGGCGCGGCCCGCGTCACCATCGCCTACCGGCGCGGGCGCGCGGAGATGCCCGCCATCTCCTCCGAGGTCGACGAGGCCGTCGCCGAGGGCGTCGACCTGCTCCTCCACCGCCAGCCGGTGGCCCTCATCGGGAACGGCCGCCTCCAGGGCGTCACGCTGGCCGTGGTGGAGCCGGGTGCGCCCGACGCCAGCGGCCGGCGGCGCCCGATCGTCACCGATCGCAAGGCCACCCTGGCCTGCGACGGGCTGCTCCTGGCCCTCGGCCAGGGCGCGGACCTGGGCCTCGTCCCCCCCGGCTGGTCCGTTCGGGACGGCCGGGCCTTCGAGGGGGAGGGCGACGGGGCGACCCCGACCAGCGTGTGGCTGGCGGGCGACATGGCCACCGGCGACGGGACGGTGAGCCATGCCATCGGCAACGGCCGGCGCATCGCCGGGCGTGCGCTCGCGGCGGCCCTGGGCGCGCCGGCGCCGGCGGAGGCCGCGCCGGGCCCCGAGGAGCGCGTCTCGCCGGCCCACGTGCGCTTCAGCTACTTCGAGGTGATCCCGCCGCGGCCCGAGCGGCACGCGGCGGCGGCCGCCCGCGCGCGCAGCTTCGACGAGGTGAGCCGGGGGCTCGACGACGCCTCCGAGGCCGACCGCTGCTTCTCGTGCGGGCGCTGCACGCTCTGCGACACGTGCCTCCTCTCGTGTCCCGAGGGCGTGGTGAGCCGGAGCGACGACGGCTACGCCGTGGACGAGGCCTTCTGCAAGGGGTGCGGCATGTGCGTGGCGGAGTGCCCCCGGCGGGCGATGGAGATGACGCTCGAGGCGGCGGCGAGGTGATCATGGCCGGACGGCTCATCAGCGCGAACCACGCCGCTGCCTACGCCGCGGCCCTGGCCGGGCGCGCCAACCGCACCGGGCGAGGCTTCTGCAGCGGCGTGTACCCCATCACCCCCTCCACCGAGTGCATGGAGCTCCTCTGCAACCAGGAGATCGAGAAGGGCGAGGTGGTGCGCGTCGAGAGCGAGCACAGCGCCATGGCCGTGTGCATCGGCGCGGCGGCGAGCGGGGCGCGCACCTTCACGGTTTCGTCCTCGAACGGCCTCGCGCTCATGGCCGAGAACGTGTACGCGGCCGCGCTGCTGCGCCTCCCGGTGGTGATGGTGGCGGCCAACCGCACGCTGGGGCCGCCCTGGAACATCTGGGCGGACCACGGCGACACCCTGATGCTGCGCGACAGCGGCTGGGTGCAGCTCTACTGCGCCGACAACCAGGAGGTCCTCGACAGCGTGCTGTGCGCCTATCGCCTGGCCGAGGACCACCGGGTGCTCCTGCCGGTGCTGGTCTGCCAGGAGGGCTTCGTGCTCTCGCACACCATGACCGAGACCGACGTCCCCTCGCAGGAACGGGTGGATCGCCTGCTGCCGCCGCTCGACCTCCCCGGCCGGCTGGCGGCGACGCCCCGGGTGATGGGCGGCATCGACGCGCCGCACACCACCGAGGTGCACCGGGCCCGGCACCACGAGGCCATGGCGCGCGTCTTCGGCGTGTACCGGGAGGTGCAGGACGCGTTCGAGCGGGAGCTCGGGCGCCGCCCGGCCGATCCGGTGGTGCCGTACCGCGCCGACGACGCGGACGCGCTGGTGGTGTCCATGGGCACCATCGCCTCGACGGCGGAGCGCGCCGTGGACGAGGCCCGCGCGCGCGGGGAGCGGCTCGGCTCGGTTCGGGTCCGCATGTTCCGCCCGTTCCCGGCGGAGCAGCTCTCGGCCCTGTTCCGCGGCGTGGCGCGCATCGCGGTGATCGACCGCGACATCAGCCTGGGCTTCGGGGGCGTCCTGTGGGGCGAGGCCCGGGGGCTGGCCGAGCCCGGCGCCGTCGCGCAGGGGTACGTGATCGGCGTGGGCGGGGGCGACGTCCGGCCCGAGCACGTCGCGGCCATCGCGGCGGACCTGCGCGCTCGCAACTCCGCCGGACGGCCGATCCTCATGGAGGCAGGCGCATGAGCGTTCCCTCTCCGCTCCCGGGCGCCGATGCGGCGCCGGCCCGGCCCGCCCCGCTCCTGCGGCCCGGCAACAGCAACTGCGGCGGCTGCGGGATGTCCACGGCCTTCCAGATCTTCTCGCGCGCCCTCGGGCAGACGCGGGTGCAGTTCGTCGTGCCCGCCTCGTGCGCCGCGGTGATGGCCGGGCCCTTCCCGACCAGTTCCCTCGGCGCGCCGGCGTTGCTCTCCACCTTCGGGGCCGGCGCCGCCGTCGCGACCGGCCTGGCGCGGGTGGCGCGGCTCAACGGCGACGGCACGCGCGTCGTGTGCTGGGCGGGCGACGGCGGCACCTACGACATCGGGATGGCCAGCCTCTCCGCCGCGGCCGAGCGCGACGAGGACCTGCTCTACGTCTGCTACGACAACGAGATCTACGGCAACACCGGCGGCCAGCGCTCCTCCGCCACGCCCGCCGGCGCGACCACCACCAACACCCCGGGGGGGAAGCCCGAGGAGAAGAAGGACATCCTCGCCATCATGGCGGCGCACCGCGCCCGGTACGCGGCGTCCCTCTCGATCGCCCACCCGCAGGACGCGGTGCGCAAGGTGCGCCGCGCCCTCGACACCACCGGCTTCCGCTTCCTCCACGTGCTCGCCCCGTGCCCCACCGGCTGGAAGTCGGAGCCCGCGCTCGGGATCGAGCTGGTGCGCCTGGCGGTGCGCTCGGGCCTGTACCCCGTGGTGGAGATCGTGGAGGGGCGCAAGCTCGTCATCAACTGCGAGCCGGACTTCTCGACCGAGGCGCTCGAGCTGTACCTGTCGCTCCAGCGGCGCTTCCAGCGGTCGGGGCTCTCGAACGAGCGGCTCGCGGCCGCCATCGCGCGGAGCTGGCGAGACCTGCGCGCGCGGAGCGGGCGCATCGTGCCCGCCGGGCGCGAGGGGTGACGGGCAGGGAGGACGGCATGCGGAAGGACTTCGGGGAGCGCATCCGCAGCATGCGGGAGGCGCGGGAGCTCAGCCGGGAGGAGGTGTGCGGGCTCACCGGCCTGAGCGCGGATCGCCTGGCCGCGTTCGAGGAGGGGCGCGAGGTGCCCTCCATCGGCGTGGTCATCAAGCTCTCCCGCGTCCTCGGGTCGAGGCTCGGAGGGCTCCTGCACGGCGGCGGGACCGTCTCGGACGCGCTCACCGTCTGCCGCGCCGGCGAGGCCGGCGTGGGCTGGGACCAGGGCGACACCGACCAGGGCTACACCTACCGCTGCCTGACGCGGCCGGGCACGCCGGGCCACGGCATGGAGCCGTTCCTGCTCACCTTCGACCCCCGGGTGACCGACGCCAGGCCGCTGGCCCACGACGGCCAGGAGTTCGTCTACGTCCTGGACGGGGAGATCGAGCTCTTCTACGACGGCGAGCGACGGACGTTGCGCCCGGGCGACAGCGCCTACCTCGACGCGAGGCGGCCGCACCTGTTCCGGGGGATGGGCCGTGCGCCGTCGCAGATGCTCGCGGTGGTGTGGTCGGACGCCGACGCGGAGGCGTCCGCGGACGTCCGATCGCAGCCGGGGGAGGCAGCGGAGCCGCCGCTGCTCCCCTTCGACCCTGTGGCATCGAGCGCCGAGTTCCCCACCCACTCCAGCCTGCCCGCGGGCGATCCGGACGACCGCGCACGCTGAGCAGCTCCACGGTCGCTCATGACCCCGCCCTGAGGCGGGACGGGCACCGGCGCGCCCGCCGGCAGGGCCCGTCCGGGGCCCCCGGCCCCGCGCCCACGAATCCAGTTGCCCCGCGCCACCGCGGTCTCCATCCTCCCGGCATGGCGACGACGACCAGGAGCTGGAAGCCCACGGCCTGCATCCTCTGCGAGTGCAACTGCGGCCTCGAGGTCGAGCTCGGCGGCGAGGGCGGCCGCCACCTCGTCCGGGTGCGGGGCGACAAGCGGCACCCGTCGTCGAAGGGCTACGCCTGCGAGAAGGCGCACCGGCTCGACCACTACCAGAACGGGCGCGACCGGCTCACGAGCCCGCTCCGCCGCCGGGCCGACGGGAGCTTCGAGGCCGTCGACTGGGACACCGCCATCCGCGAGGTCGCGGAGCGCCTCGCGAGCGTGCGCGACCGCCACGGCGGCGAGGCCATCTTCTATTACGGCGGCGGCGGTCAGGGGAACCACCTGCCCGGCGCCTACAGCACCGGGACGCGGCGGGCGCTGGGCTCGCGTTGGCGCTCGAGCGCGCTGGCCCAGGAGAAGACCGGGGAGTTCTGGGTGACCGACCGGATGTTCGGCGTGCCCGCCATGCGCGCCGACTTCGAGCACTGCGACGTCGCGCTCTTCCTGGGGAAGAACCCCTGGCACTCGCACTCCATCCCGCACGCCCGGGTCACCCTCAAGGAGATCGCCGGCGACTCGGCGCGGACCCTCATCGTGGTCGACCCGCGCCGCACCGAGACCGCGGCGATGGCCGACATCCACCTCCCGGTCCGCCCCGGCACCGACGCCTCGCTCCTGGCCGCCATCCTCGCCATCCTGGTGGAGGAGGGGCTCGTGGACCGCGCCTTCCTCGGCGCCCGGGCCGTGGGGCTCGAGGAGGTCGAGGCCGCGCTCCGGGCCGTGCCCGTGGCGGCGCACTGCGCGCGCACCGGCCTCGACGAGGGGCTCGTCCGCCGGGCGGCACGCGTCATCGGCAGGGCCCGGGCGCTCGCCAGCTTCGAGGACCTGGGCGTGCAGATGAACCGCGACTCCACGCTGGTGAGCTACCTGCACAAGCTCCTGGTCGCGCTCACCGGCAGCATCGGCAGGAAGGGGACCGCCTTCGTGCCCACCGTGCTGTCTCCCATCGCCGGAGGCGCCTCGGAGCGGAGGAGCCCGGTGGCGGGTGCGCCCATCATCAGCGGCCTCGTCCCGTGCAACGTCATCGCCGACGAGATCCTCACCGACCACCCCGCCCGCTACCGCGCCATGCTGGTCGAGGCCGCCAACCCGGCCCATTCGGTGGCCGACTCGAAGCGCTTCCGCCAGGCGCTGCAGGCGCTCGACACCGTGGTGGCCATCGACGTCGCCATGAGCGAGACCGCCCGGCTGGCCCACTACGTCCTCCCGGCGGCGAGCCAGTTCGAGAAGGCCGAGGCCACCTTCTTCAACTTCGACTTCCCCGAGAACTACTTCCACCTGCGGCCGCGCCTCCTCCCGCCGCCCCCCGGGGTCCTCCCCGAGGCGGAGATCCACGCGCGCCTGGCGCTGGCGCTGGGGGCCATCACCGAGGACGACCTCGCCCGCCTCCGCGACGCGGCCGCCGCCGGGCCGGCCGCCTACGCGCAGGCCGTGGTGGGCGGCGTCATGGGCGACACGCGGCTAAGGGACCAGGCTCCCGTGCTCCTCTACCGGACCATGCCCCTGCCGCCCGAGGTGCGCGAGGGGGCCATCGTGCTCGCGCTCGCGCTCCGGGCGGCCATGAAGAGCCCGGCCTCGCTGGCCCGCGCCGGGTTCGGCGGCTCGCCGTTCGAGGCGGCGCAGGCGCTCTTCACCGCGCTCCTCGAGAAGCCCTGGGGGGTGGTGTTCGCAGTGGACGACTGGGCGGAGGTGCTCGACCGCATCGCCACGCCCGACCGGAAGATCCACCTGGCGCTGCCGGACCTCCTGGCCGAGCTCGGCAAGCTCGGCACGGCGCCCGGACCGCGCGACCCGGCCTTCCCGTTCTTCCTCTCGGCCGGCGAGCGGCGGTCGTTCACCGCCAACACCATCATCCGCGACCCCTCCTGGCGGACGAAGGACGCGGAGGGCGCGCTGCGGGTGAGCCCCGAGGACGCGGCGGCGCTGGGCGTGCGGACCGGGGACCGGGTGCGGCTGTCGACCCGGCGCGACTCGGTGCTCGTCGGGGTCGAGCTCTCCGACACCATGCAGCGCGGCCACGTGTCCCTGCCGAACGGGCTCGGCCTCCTCTACCCCGGCGACGGCGGCCCGGCCGCGACCGGCGTGGCGCCGAACGAGCTCACCGCCGGGGAGGACCGGGACCCGTTCGTGGGGACGCCGTGGCACAAGAGCGTGGCGGCGAGGGTGGAGAGGGCGTGAGAGCGCACGGGCGCAGGGAAGCCGACGGCCGGTGGTGCCTGGCGCACCAGAACCTCGCGCCG
>DATIFE010000036.1:0-34955 GCA_035455425.1 Anaeromyxobacteraceae bacterium
CCGCGCGGCCCCGGGCCGGCGGCATGTGGCAGTCCTGGCAGACGATGCCGGCCTTGCCGTGGGGCCCCTCCTTCCACTCGAGCTGGGTGGACTTCACCATGACGCCCCAGGGGTTCTGCTCGTTGTGGCAGGTGCCGCAGAACTCGGCGGTCTTGAGGAACGGGCTCTCGCGGGTCCGGTGGTAGGGGCTGTCGGCCCCGGGCCGGTTGCCCTGCTTGACGCGCCCGGGCTCGGAGATCCAGTTGAAGTTGACGGAGGGGTCGCCGGCGCGGCCGGTGATGGTGTGGCAGACGTCGCAGGAGACCCCCTCGTTGGCGCGCGAGCCCTTCTCCGGGCGCGGCGGGGGCACGTCGCCGGCCAGGAAGGCGATGGGCGCGTGGCAACCGTTGCAGCCGGCTTTCACGCCGGCCACCTTGGGGTTGCGGGCGGCGTGCGGCACGGCCAGCTCGAAGTACTCGATCTCGTCCCAGGCGTGGGTGTAGCTCTGGGACATCATCGCCTGCTCGTGCTGCCTGGCGATGTCGACGTGGCACGAGGCGCAGGCCTGCGGCTTCTCGTAGTCCTGGTAGCGGCGGGTGCCCAGGGCGTCGTCGGACGCCTTCGGCGCGGCCGGCGGCGGGGCGGCGCCGGCGAGAGGGGCCGCCGCCAGCGCGGCGACCAGGGCGCCCCGGAGGGCGCGGGCGAGCGGGATCATGGGCTTCCTCCAGGCGCGGCCTGGACGCTACCCGACCCGCGTGCCGCATCCGGCGCGGCCGATCGTCGCGCGCCGGCCCTCGCGCCGGAGGGCCGCCGGGGCGGCGACCGCGGCCCTCCCGCGGGCGCCCCGGCGAGCGGACCCCGGGGGCTTCCCTTCGTCCCGGCTGGGGTCGGGCCCGGCGTCCGTCGCCGGGCTCGTCCTGCCGTCACGGAGGGACAGAGTAAATGGGCGCCGGATCGCGACACGCCCAGGTGGGGCGTACGCCTCCCCCCCCCCGCCGGCCCGCCTCGCCGGGAGCCCGGCCCCTGGCGAGCCCGGCGGGGCACGCCCGGCGCTCAGAACACCGCCGACAGCTGCGCCTGGAGGCTGGTGAGCGCGGAGACCTGGACCTCGGCGCCGATGGCGACGTGCCAGTAGCGGACCTCGAAGCCGGCCGTCAGGTGCGGGACGACCTGGAGCTCGTTCTTCAGGTCGACGACGGCGCTGGTCTCGCGCGCCAGCACGGCGTCGCCGCCCACCCCGACGTAGGGCGTGAGGATGCCCCAGAACGTGCGCCCGATGGAGACGTCGGCGCCGAGCGCGTGCATGTCCATGTCGGCCACGTACAGCGTCTTGGTGTAGGCGCCCCGCAGCGCCAGCGCGACGGGCATGTCCTCGCCCTGGCGGAGGATGGCGTACTTCGCCTCGAGCCCGAGCCAGCCGTAGTTCGCGCGCGGGGACTTGGTGTAGAAGGCGCCGACGTCGAGATCGTCGGTCACGCCGACGCGCAGCCTCAGCTTGGGGATGGCCTTGTCCGAGCCGAGCTCGTGGTACGCGTCGGGGTGGGCGAAGGTGTCGTTCCAGGCAGCGGACTTCTCCTCGACCGAGAAGAAGATCTGCTCGAGCTCCAGGGAGAAGCCCCACGGGCCCAGCGTCGTCGGGGGCGACCCCTGCTTGAAGGCGGACACCGAGCCGAACTCGCGCGCGAAGCGGCCGAAGGCGGCCTGCGTGAGCTCGGGCGCGAAGACCACCGAGCAGTCCTTGAGGGACGGGTCGACGTGCAGGTTGGGGTCGGCGGCATGGCCGCCCGGGCCGTGGGCCAGGGCCGCTGCGGGCAGGAGCAGCAAGAGGTGGATGGCGATGCGGGGGCTCGTCATGGGGGCTCTCCGTGTGCGGGTCGGCTTCACGCGGAGGTCCTACGGGCGCGGGCCCGGCTTCTTTGGGCCGACGACGCCAACCTCTGTGCCGGGGACGCCAGCCCCCCCGAGGCCTGGGGCGGCGGCGTCGTCGCGCCGGAAGGAATGACCCCACGGGGATTCGAACCCCGGTCGCGGCCTTGAAAGGGCCGGGTCCTAGGCCTCTAGACGATGGGGTCGCGAGGCGGAAGCCATCGGCGTCGCGCGGTCGAGCATACAGTGACCCCACAGGGATTCGAACCCCGGTTTCCGCCCTGAGAAGGCGGCGTCCTGGGCCTCTAGACGATGGGGTCGGCGGCGGAAGCTAGCGAAGTGGTGGCCCCCTGTCAAAACCTCGTATCCGGAGCCGGGCCTAGGCCGCGGCCGCTTCCGGGGCCCGGTCGGGCCACACCAGCCGGCGGGCGGTGGGCCGCGCCCGCAGGTAGGCCGCCGCTCCCCCCGCCGCAGCCGCCGCGCCCGCGGCCAGGGCCAGCCACAGGAGCCAGGGGGGCATTCCGGCCCAGTAGAAGCGGGCCACCAGCGCCGACGCCATCGCCGCCCAGCCCGAGCTCTGCAGCAAGGTGAGGTGCCGCAGGGCCCCGAGCCGCCCCGGGTCGACCGGCGCGAGCCGCTCCCAGAGCACCTGCTCCTGGCGCCAGTAGGTGTAGACCACCGGGATGATCTCCAGCGTCAGGAAGGCCGAGGTGAGGAGCCCGCCCACCATGGGCGCGGCGATGCGCTTCATCACGTCCGCGCCCGAGCCGGTGGCCCACAGCAGGGGGATGAGCCCGAAGAGCATGGTGCCCACGGTCATGAGCTTCGGGCGCACCCGCATGACCGTCCCCTCCATGTGCGCCCAGATGATGTCGGAGAGGTCGCGGATCTTCCCGGCGGCGCGCCGCCGCTCGTAGGCGTTGTCGATGTAGACGATCATCACGATGCCGGTCTGGGCCGCGAGCCCCACCAGCGCGATGATCCCCACCCAGACCGCGGTCGAGAGGCGGTAGTCGAGGAGCCAGAGGAGCCAGACGGAGCCCACCAGCGCGAAGGGGATGGAGAGCAGGACGATGAGCACCTCGACGAAGTTCCGGAAGTGCAGGAACAGCAGCACCACGATGATGAGCAGCGTCGCCGGGATGACGAGCCGCATCCGCTCGGCCATCTTCTGGAGCTGCTCGTACTGGCCCGTCCACCGGAGGTAGGTTCCGGCCGGGAGGCGCAGCTGCCCGTGCTCCAGCGCCTCCTGGACCGCGTGCTTGGCGTCCGTCACGTACCCGCCGATGTCGCGCTGGCCCTGGTCGATGTCCACGTAGACGTAGCCCACCAGGAGCCCGCCCTCGTCGCGCACCATGGGCGGGCCGCCCACGATGTGGATCTCGGCCACCTGGCCCAGCGGGACGAAGGTGGTGCGGCTGCCCCGCGAGGGGGCCCCGCGCCCGATGCCGGAGAGCGAGCTCTGGTCGCCGACCTGCAGGCCGCTGTCGAACTGCATCACCGGGGCGTCGGAGAGCGTGCCCGGGATGCCCCCGGGCGGCCGGGCGGCGCCCCCGGGCCGCTGCGGCTGCTGCTGCAAGCCGCCCATGGTGTCCATCTGCGCCAGGTAGACCTCGGGGCGCCGGGCCGGCTCGGCCGCCCCCGACTTGCCCATCCCCCCGCTCCCGCCGCCGCCTCCTCCGCCGACCGGCACCAGCACCCGCTTCAGGCGCTCGACGTCGTTGCGCAGGTCCTGCGGGTAGCGGACGTTGATGCTGAAGCGGTTCCGGCCCTCGACGGTCACGGCGATGGGCGAGCCGCCGATGGCCGCCTCCACCGTGCGCTGCACCGCGCCCACGGTGAGGCCGTAGCGCGCCAGGGCGTCGCGGTTGGGGACGATGTCGAGGTAGAGCCCGCCGGTGTTGCGCTCGTAGAAGACCGAGCGGGTCCCGCGCACCGGCGTCAGGATCCCCTCCAGCGCGGTGCCGACCCGCTCGATCTCCGAGAGGCTGGTGCCCAGGATCTTCACGCCCACCGGGGTGCGCACGCCGGTGGAGAGCATGTCGATGCGGGCCTTGATGGGCATGGTGTAGGCGTTGGTCCAGCCGGGGAACTGCATGGCCCGGTTCATGAGGGTGGTGAGCTCGTCCCAGGTGATGCGGCGCTCGTCCGGCCAGGCGAGGCGCAGCGCCCCCCGGGCCCACCCCGGCGCCCAGCCCGAGTACCAGCGCTCCACCGGGACCCTGCGCCACTCGCCCTGCGGGCGGAGGCGCACGGTGGTCTCCACCATGGTGAGCGGGGCCGGGTCGGTGGCGGTCTCGGCGCGCCCGGCCTTCCCGAAGACGCTCACCACCTCGGGGAAGGAGCGCAGCACTCGATCTTGAAGTTGCAGCTGGCGCTTGGCCTCCTCGATGGAGAGGTTGGGGAAGGTGGTGGGCATGTAGAGCACGTCGCCCTCGTTGAGGGGCGGCATGAACTCGCTGCCCAGCCGCAGGGCCAGCGGCACCGCCGAGAGCACCGCCAGCAGCCCGATGGCCACCGTGGACTTGGGGCGCCGGAGCGCCACGAAGACGAAGGGCTTGTAGAGCCGGATGATGAAGCGCGAGATGGGGTGCTGCGACTCCGGGTGGATGCGGCCGCGGACCAGCAGGTCCCGCATGGCCGGGGCGAAGGTGATGGAGAGCAGCGCCGCCGACAGCATGACGAAGGTCTTGGTGAAGGCCAGCGGCCGGAAGAGCCGCCCGGCCTGCCCGGTGAGGGTGAAGACCGGCAGGAACGACACGGCGATGATGAGCAGGGAGAAGAAGATGGCCGGCGTGACCTCGCGGGCGGCCTCGGCCAGCAGCCGGCGCCGGTCGGCGCCCGGGGGGGCGTGCTCCAGCTTCTTGTGGCTGGCCTCGATCATCACGATCTCGGCGTCCACCGTGGCGCCGATGGCGATGGCGATGCCGCCCAGGCTCATGATGGTGGCCGGGATGTCGAGCAGCCACATGGGCACGAAGGCCATGGCCACCGCCAGCGGCAGGGAGAGGATGGGGAGCAGCGCCGAGCGCAGGTGCAGGAGGAAGAGGACGATGACCAGCGAGACGACGATGGCCTCCTCCAGCAGCGCCGTCCGCAGGGTCTCGATGGAGCGCCGGATGAGCGCCGAGCGGTCGTAGGCCACCTCCAGCCGCACCCCGGCGGGGAGCGAGGGGCCGAGCTCGGCCACCTTCTGCTTCACCCGGTCGATGACGTCGAGGACGTTCTCGCCGTAGCGGACCACGACGATGCCCCCCACCGCCTCGCCCTCGCCGTTCCACTCCAGCAGGCCGCGCCGGATGTCGGGGCCGAAGTGGACCTTGCCCACGTCCTTCACCAGCACCGGGACGCCGTTCGGGCCGCGGGCCTTGATGGCGGTCCGCTCGACGTCGCCGATGTTGCGGACGTACCCGCGCCCGCGGACGTAGTACTCGCGGCTCGCCAGCTCGATGATGCGGCCGCCCACGTCGCTGTTCGAGTCGCGGATGGCGCCGATGACCTCGTCGAGGGTGACGTCGTAGGCCCGCAGCTTGTTGGGGTCGACGGTCACCTGGTACTGCTTCTGGTAGCCGCCGACGCTGGCCACCTCGGCCACCCCCGGCACCGCCCCCAGGGCGTAGCGGAGGGTGAAGTCCTGGAAGGTGCGGAGCTCGTCGAGCGAGTGCGACCCGCTCGAGTCCACCAGCGTGTACTGGAATCCCCATCCGATGCCGGAGGCGTCGGGCCCGAGCTTCGGCTCCGCGCCCTCGGGGATCCGCCCGCGGATGGTGGAGAGGAACTCCAGCACCCGGCTCCGGGCCCAGTAGGGATCGGTGCCCTCCTCGAAGATGACGTAGATGAAGCTCATCCCGAACATCGAGTAGCCGCGCACGTCCACCACCCGCGGCGCCGAGATCAGGGAGGCGACGATGGGGTAGGTGACCTGGTCCTCCACCAGGGTGGGGCTGCGCCCCATCCACTCGGTGAAGACGATGACCTGCGGGTCGCCCAGGTCCGGGATGGCGTCGAGGTCCACGTGGCGGATCGACCAGATGGACCCGGCCGCGGCGACCGCCACGCCCAGGAGCACCAGGAAGCGGTTGCGGGCGCAGAACTCGATGATCCGGGCGACCATGGGCGGTCCCTAGCGCGCCTGCTCCCGGCCCGACGGGGCCGGGTCCCCCCGTCCCGGGCCGTGCTCGGCCGCCTCGTCCTCCGCCGCCTCGTCGTGGGGGGTGAAGGCCTCCACCGCGGCCCGCAGCCGGCTCTCCGAGTCCACCAGGAAGTTGGCGGTGGTCACCACCGTCTCGCCGGCCGCCAGCCCCTCCAGCACCTGCACCTTGCCCTCGGCGCGGGCGCCGATGCGGACCCGCCTCGGCTCGAAGCGGCCGCCCGCCCTGGTGACGAAGACGTACTGGGTCTCGCCGGTGTCCACGATGGCCTCGGTCGGCACCGCCAGCGCGTCGGCGGCGTCGAGCTCGACGACCACGTCGCCGTACATGCCGGGCCGGAGCTTCAGGCCCGGGTTGCGGAACTCCATGCGCGCCTGGAGCGTCCGGGACTCCGGATTGACCGCCGGGTAGATGAACTGCACCCGCCCGGCGAACCGCTCGCCGGGGTAGGCGCCGAGGGAGAGGGTGGCCCGCTGCCCCACCTTCACCCGGCTCATGTCGTACTCGTAGACATCGGCGATCACCCAGACGCTGGAGAGGTCGGCGATCTGGAAGAGCTCGGTGCCCGGCGTGAAGTACAGGCCGGGGAGGGCCCCCCGGCGGGCGACGTAGCCCGACACCGGCGAGCGGATGGGCGTCGAGGGGAGCGGCTTGCCCGTCCGGGCGATCTCGGCGACGTCCTGCGGGGCGACGCCCAGCAGCTCGAGGCGCCGCCGCGCGTCCTGGTCGAGGTTGCCGCCCACCGCCCCGCCGGGAGCGGCCCCCGCGCCGGGGTCGCGGGTCCAGCGCATGGCGTTCACGTAGACCTGCTGCGCGGTGGTGAGCTCCGGCGAGTAGACGCTGGCCAGCACCTGCCCCCGGGCCACCTTCTGGCCGCTCTGCGCCACCTTGAGCTCCTCGACCCATCCGGTGAAGCGGGCGGTGATGATGGCCAGGGTCGACTCGTTGGCCGAGACGAAGCCCACCGTGCGCAGCTGCGGGGAGAGGCTCTCGCGGACCACCCGGGCGGTGCGGATGCCCATGAGCTGGATCCGCTCGGCGCCGATGTCCACCGGCACCAGGCCCGGGACCGACCGGGCCTCCCCGCCCGCCGGCGCGGCCGCGTCCCGCGGCACCAGCTTCATCCCGCCGCACTTCTCGCAGCGGGCCTCCGGATCGTCGGAGTGCACCTCGGGGTGCATGGGGCACCAGTACTTGCCCGGCCCCGTCGCCGCCGCGGGCGCCGCGGCGGCCTTCCTCCTCGCGCCGGGCTGGACCTGCACCAGGCTCATGCCGCAGATGGGGCAGTCTCCGGGCCGGTCCTGGAGGACCGCCGGGTGCATGGGGCACTGCCAGGCGACCGCCGCCGCCTGCGCGGGCCGCTCGCGGAGGCCCGACCAGTAGACCCAGGCGCCTCCCGCGGCGAGCGCCATGAGCGCCACCAGCCCCCAGCGCACGGCCGCCATGGTGCGCACGCCCGGGGGTGGCGTCTCCCGCCCCTCCGGAAGGTCGTCGGGTACGCGGTCGCTCATTCCCCTGCCCCCTCCGGTGCGGCGCTGAAGCCGTGGAGATGGCCGGCGGCCCTCTCCAGGTCGGCCAGGGCGGCGTGCAGCCGTGCCAGGGCCCGGCCCCGCTCCAGCCTTACTTGGAGATACGAGCGGTTGGCGTCGAGGACCGAGAGCGCGTCGGCGCCGCCGGCGGCGAAGGCCGCCTGGGTCGCCTCGGCCGCCTGGCGCCACTGGGGCACCACCTGCCCGTCGAGGATGTCGTGGGACTCGCGGGCGGCGTCGAGCCGGGTCTTGGCGTCGCGGACCTGGAAGCGCGCCAGGCGGCGCGCCGATTCCAGCGCCGCCCGGTCGGCCGCGAGCAGCCGCTCCGCCTCCCGCTCGTCGCTTCCGCTCCGGCCCCAGAGCCAGGGGAGCGTCACGCCGGCCATGAGCGTGTAGTTGCGCGTGCCGTCCATGGGCATGTACCCGTAGTCGGCCCCGAGCATGAGGCCCGGCCAGCGCGCCACCCGCCGGGCCCCCTCGAGCGAGGCCTGGCTTCGCTCCACGGCGCGGACCGCCGCGGCGATCTCGGGCCGCTCCTCGAGCGCGTGCTCCGCCTCCTCGACGCTGAACTCGGTCTCGGCCGGCGCCGACAGGTGCGCCGGGCCCAGCGGAGCGGAGGGGTCGCGCCCCATGAGCGTGTTGAGCCAGGCGCCGCTGGCGCGGCGCGCCTGGGCCGTGGCGGCGATGTCGGCGTGTACCCGCGCCAGCTCGGCGCTGGCCCGCAGGAACTCCTGCTTGGAGAGCCGGCCGGCCTGGTAGGTGGAGCGGGCCAGCTCCAGGAAGCGGCTGGTGAGCTCCATGTGGTCGAGGTGGATGAGCTGCTCCTGCTCGGCCAGGGCGTACTCGGCGAGCGCCTTGCGGATCTGGAGCAGCAGCTCCTGCTGCCGCCCCAACACCGCCAGGCGAGCCGCGCCGGCCTCGGCCCGGGCCGCCCGGCCGCGCGCGTCGCGCGCCCCCGGGGCGGGGAGGGCCTGGCGCAGGCCGACCATGACCATCCCGCCGGCCCTGGGATCGAAGGGCTTCGAGAGCGGCTGCTGCCAGAGCTGCGCCTGCAGCTCGGGCTCCGCGAGGGCCCCGGCGCCCCGGGCGCGCGCCTCGGCCGCGCCGGCGCGCTCGGCGAGCTCGCGCAGCTCGGGGTTGAGCCGCAGCGCGACCCGGACGACGGTGTCGAGGCGCGCCTCCCGGGCCAGCGCGCCCTCGTCGTCGGGCGGCGGCACGGCCGGCGCGGCGGGCCGGGGAGCGGCGAGGAGGAGGAGGGTGACGACGGGCCCCATCATGGTGTCGTGAGCCCGCCCTCGTCCCGATGGGTGCGGCAGCTTGCGGCGGGGACGGAATTCGCGCCGCGGTGCGTCGTGATGTGCATTCTCCTTCACCGGTCTCCGGCATGGCAAGGTCCCGAGGGAGCGAGACAAGGGACGCCCTTCTGGGTATCCTACCTGCCGGAGAGTCCCGGATGGAAAACCGGATCACCCAGGCCGAGAGACTGGCTCGCAAGGAGCTGCTGCGCGCCGAGGTGGCGAAGCGCGAGGCGGAGATCCGCGACCTGCAGGACGAGCTGGCGAAGCTCCTCGCCGACTGCGAGCACACCTACGCCAACGGCCAGGTGGCCGTGGCCGGGAACCGCACCAAGGTGTGCGTGCACTGCGGCCGGATCGTCCAGAACCGCGACGAGAAGCTCTGGGGGTGAGCGAGCCGGTCGTCGAGGTGGCGGCCCGGGTGCCCGACACCGAGGCCGAGGGCCCCGGCCTCCGCTACGCGCTGTGGCTGCAGGGCTGCCCGCTGCGCTGCCCCGGCTGCTGCAATCCCGGGATGCTGCCCTTCGGCCTCGGCCAGCGCGTGCCCGTCGCCGTCCTGCTGGAGGAGATCCGGGCGGCTCCCGGCATCGAGGGCGTCACCCTGCTCGGCGGCGAGCCCTTCGCGCAGGCCGGGCCGCTCGCGCCCCTGGCCGCCGGCATCCGGGCCGCAGGGCTCGGCCTCGTCGCCTTCAGCGGCTTCACCCTCGAGGAGCTGCGGGCGCGCGGGCCGGAGGAGCGGGAGCTCCTCGGCCGGCTCGACCTCCTGGTCGACGGGCCCTACCTGGCCTCCCGCGTCTCGACCCGCCGCCGCTTCGTCGGCTCGGACAACCAGCGGGTCCACTTCCTCACCGGCCGCTACCGCCACCTCGACGACGGGGCGGGCGGCATCGGCGCCGGAGAGGCGCCGGGCGAGATCCGCATCCGGGCCGGCCGGATCTTCGTGTCCGGGGCGCCGGACGCGGGGCTGGTGAGGGCCCTGGCCGCTCCGGGGCCACGCGCAGGGCCCAGGGGCGCGCCACCCGCCGATTGAGGCCCACCCGGCCGGGATCCGGTGGTAGAAAGCCAGGCGCGCGCCCTGGGCGCGACTTCTCGGGGAGGACGAAGCCATGCCCATCGAATTCGCCAAGCTCGACCTGCGGGACGCCCTGGACCTCGCCATCCTCATCGAGGAGGAGGCCCGGGAGCGCTACCAGGAGTTCACCCGGATCGTGGGCGGCCGCTACCCCGGCGACGCCGCCGACGTCTTCCGCATGATGGCGGCCAACGAGGAGAAGCACCACGCCGAGCTGGTGGCCCGGCGCAAGAAGCTCTTCCCCCGCCAGAAGGTTCGCGTCAGCAGCGACATGCTCGACGACGTCGAGGCCCCCGACCGCGGCAAGCCCCGGGTCTTCATGTCGGCCCGCCAGGCGATGGAGGTGGCGATGGAGTCGGAGGAGAAGGCCCGCGACTTCTTCGCCGAGGCGCGCAAGCACGTCAAGGACGCGAAGGTGAAGAAGCTCTTCGCCGAGCTGGAGGCGGAGGAGCAGAAGCACCACAAGACGCTGGCCGACCGCATCCGCAAGCTCCCCAAGGGCCCCGACGTCGAGGAGGCCGAGGCCGACGAGCCGGGAAGCGACGCCGGGTAGGCGCGGAGGCCGTTACCGGCGCGAGCGCTCCGTCTGCGGCAACCACCAGGGCGGCTCCGACGGGGCCTGCGGGCGCGGCAGGACGTCGGCGGCCTCGGCCAGGCCCCAGGCCATCACCGTGAGCGCGGCCGCGGCCCGGGCCAGGTCGGCGGGGTCCACCTTGTCGAGCGTGTCCGAGGCACCGTGGTGCACGTCGAAGTAGTGCGCCGTCTCCTGTGCCACCTCCACCACCGGCACCCGGAGGTACCGGAGCGGGGAGATGTCGGCCCCGCCGGCGCCGAGGATCACCCGGTCGGCGTGGAGCGACGCGAGCGGCGCCGCCAGCCGCGCCACCAGCGCCTGGCCGCCCTCGCCGGCGTCGAGGGAGAAGCCGGTGGGCTTCCCGCCCCCGGCGTCGGCCTCGAGCGCGGCGACGTGCCGCTCCACCTCGGCCCGGTGCCGGTCGGCGTAGGCGATCCCGCCGGCCAGCCCGTTCTCCTCGTTCATGAAGAGCACGGCGCGCAGCGTGCGGCGGGGCGGCCTCGGCTGGCGGGCCGCGGACCGCATGGCCTCCATCACCATGGCCACGCCGGCCCCGTCGTCGATGGCGCCGGCGCCGAGGTCCCAGGAGTCGAGGTGCGCGCCGACGAGGACGATCTCCTCGGGGCGCTCGCGGCCCCGCAGCTCGGCGACCACGTTGGCCGAGTCCACCTCGGGGGGATCGCCGGGGCCGCAGCCCAGCGCGAGGTGCACCCGCACCGGCCCGCGACCGGCGAGCCGGTGCACCAGGTCCGCGTCCTCGGCCGCCAGGGCGGCGGCCGGGATCCGGGGCCCGCCCGGGGGAAAGACGGTCTGGCCGGTGTGCGGGTCGCGGAAGTTGGCGGTGGAGAGGGAGCGGACCAGGGCCGCCGCGGCGCCGCGCCGCGCCGCCTCGGCCGGCCCCCGGCCGCGCAGGGCGACGTTCTCGCCGTAGCTCGCCATCCCGGGGCCCATGGCGTGCTGGAAGAGGACGATGCGCCCGCGGACCTTCTCCCCCAGGGCGTCCAGCTCCTCGAGGCTGCGGGCCTCGATCACCTCGGCGGTCACGCCCCCGGCCGGCGTCGGCGGGCTTCCGCCCAGGGCGGTCACGGCGAGGCGGCGGGGGACGGCCACCGGGCCCATGAGCTCGGCGCGCTCCTCGCCGCGCACCCAGTGCGGCACGCGGACGGGCTCCAGCCGGACCGCGAGGCCGTCGGCGCGGAAATGCCTGGCCGCCCACTCGACCGCCGCCGCGGCGCCGGGGGAGCCGGAGAGGCGGGGCCCGATGGTGTCGGCGAGCTCTGCCAGGCGCGACCAGGCGACGCCGTCGGTCATGGCGGCGCCCACCAGCCGGGCCGCCGCCTCGGCGTGCGGCTCGGGCGGCGGGGCGGCGAGGAGGCAGGGGAGGGCGAGGAGCAGGGGCGCTGTGGGCATGGGCCCCCGGCATCGCACACGCGCGCCCGCGGCTGCAAGCGCTCCGGGCGTCACCCGGACGCGGGTATCCCGGCCGCGCGCGCCCGCGTGCTAGAAGCGACTCGACACCGGGCCCGGGAGGGGACCACGCATGAGGACGCTCGCCGCCGTCGCCGCCATCGCCGTAGCCACCGCCGCCCGGGCCGGGGACCCCGGGTACGGCAAGCCCGAGGGTGTGCTGCCGCACGCGGTCCTCGGCCCCAAGGTCATGCTGGTGAGCTTCCCCGCGCCCGGGTTCGGCGTGGAGGCGAAGGCCCTGAACCTGGTCGGCGTCTCCTTCGACTACGGGTTCATCCCCGACGTCAGCGTGAGCGGCGTCTCGGTGGGCCTCACCAGCTGGAGCCTGGCCGCCCGGGTGTACCCGTTCCGCGGCGCCTTCTGCGCCGGGGTCGCCCTGGGGAGCCGCGAGTTCCACGGGAGCAAGACCGACGCCAGCACCGGCACCCCGGTGAAGGCCAAGGCCACGGTGACGAGCACCTTCGTCGCGCCGGAGATCGGCTGGCGCTGGGTCTGGAGCAGCGGCCTCTTCCTGGGCATGGACCTGGGCTGGCAGTTCGTGCTCTCGGACAGGGCGACCCTCGAGGCCAACGGCGCCTCGGTGGGAACCCAGCAGGACGTGCAGGACCAGGCCGATCGGATCGGCAAGGCCGGGCTTCCGGTGCTGGGGCTGCTGCAGCTCGGCTGGTTCTTCTGAGCGCGCCATCGGCCGGCGCCGGCCGCCCCGGGCCGGCCTCGCGCCGGAGGATGGCGTGCGCGCGCCCGGGGCGCGCCCTAGATCAGCGTGACCGGCCCGAGCATGCAGGCGAAGCGCGCCCCCTCCTCCCGCGTCGTTCCCCTGGCCCTGGCCGCCCTCGCGCTCGCCTGCGGCTCGGGCGGTGCGCCGCGGGCCGCCGCCCCGGCGGCGGAGCCGATCGCCGGCCTGTCGACGGGCGCCTGGACCTGGGTGGACTTCCCCGACTCGGCCTGCGACGACGGCTCGCCCACCGGGATCGGGGTGAGCCCGGGCACCGGCCCCGACCTGGTGGTGGTCCTGAACGGCGGCGGCGCCTGCTGGGACTACCTCACCTGCTTCGCGATCGGCACGGCCAGCCGCGGCCCGTACGGCGCGCCGGAGTTCGCCCTCCAGGCGGCCGCCCTCCCGGGCTCGATCCTCGACCGGACGCTGCCCGGGAACCCGTTCCGGGACGCGACGCTGGTGTTCGTCCCCTACTGTACCGGCGACATCCACGGCGGGGACAACGTGGCGGTCTACGCCGGCCCCGGGGAGACGCGGACCTACCATCACGTGGGCCACGCCAACCTGGTGGCCTTCCTGCGCCGCCTGGGCGCCACCTGGCCCGCGCCCCGCCGGCTCGTGGTCTCGGGGGCCTCGGCGGGCGGATTCGGGACCGTGATCAACTACGACGCCTTCCGCCGGCAGTGGCCGGACGCCGAGGCCTTCCTCGTCGACGACTCGGGCCCCACGCTGGAGAAGGGGGCGATCTCCCAGGGCCTGCTCGACGCCTGGTACGCCAGCTGGAGACTCGACCGGCTCCTCGACCCCATCTGCGGCACGCCCTGCCGCACCGATCTCTCCGCCGGCCTGTCGGCGGTGATGGCCAGGTACCCGCGGGACCGGATGGCGCTCCTCTCCTCGCTCCAGGACCGGGTCATCTCCGCCTACTTCACCATCTCCGGCGCGCAGCTCGAGCAGGAGCTCCACCGCCTGGCCGCGGACGTCGTCGACCCCGCGCCCAACGCCCGCCGCTACTTCGTCCCCGGGAGCACGCACACCATGCTCGGGAACCCCGCGGCCTTCGCCCAGGGGGTGCCTCTCCTGGAGTGGCTCGGGCAGCAGGTCGGCGGCGATCCGGCATGGGCCTCGCAGCAGCCCTGACCGGGGCCCGGGGAACCGACATGCGCGCGCCCGCTCTCTCCGTCCTCCCCCCGCTCCTGGCGCTGGCCGCGGGCTGCGGCGGGAGCCCGGCGCGCAGCGGGGCCGCCGCGGAGCCTCCCGGGTACCTGGGGCCCGAGATCGCGCTCGCCGACCCGCCGCGGGGCGCCGTGCTGGTGGCGGACGGCCCCGCCGCGGTGCCCGTCGCCGGCCAGGCCTGCGACAGGGCCCACGCCCTGGCGGAGCTCCGCGTCGACGGGCAGCCGCTGCCGGTCGCCGCCGCGGGCTCCTGCGTCCCCTTCTCGCTGCAGCATCCGGCCCGGCTCGGCCTGAACGTGGTCCACGCCGAGGCGGCCAACGACGCCGGGCAGCTCGGCACCCTGGCCCAGTCCTTCCTGTGGAGCCCCGACTACTTCGGCGCGGCCGGCGCCGGGGACTCGATGGCGGAGAGCGGCGTCGTGATCCAGCTCGGCCCCTCGTTCCTGGACGACGGCGACCGGAGCACCCTGAACGACGTCGCCAGCGTCGCCCAGCGGGAGCTCGGGAAGATGGATCTCGACGCCGCGGTGGGGCCGGTGCGCCTGGCGCAGCCGGACGCCGACGGCGACGGCGCCATCGACACGACGCGGTACGGCTGCGTCCTCTACTCGCAGCTCAACGAGCGGACGGGATTCGAGGCCCGCAAGGCCGGACCCTTCACCCATGGCGGCGTCACCGTGGACCGGCTCCAGCTGGCGCAGGGCGGCGTCGCCCTGCGGGTGACCGTGGCCCGGCCGCGGCTGCCCCTGGCGGTGACCGGCTACCTCGACTCCGGGTGCCTCGGCGTCGCGCGCCTCACCGTCACCGGCGACGCCAGCGCCGCCGCGCTGGTCCTCGAGGGGCAGGCCTCGGTGGGGCTGGACGCCGCGGGGCGGCCGGCGGTGTCCTTCCCGGCCTTCGCCGCCACGCTGGTCGACGTCGGCCTCGACATCGACCTCGGCACCCTGGCCAACTGGACCGGGCTGGGGAGCGCCATCGGCGACGCCATCGCCGCCCGGTTCCGGGACCAGGTCCAGGCTGCCCTCCGCGGCGCGGTGCAGGGCGAGCTCGCCGCCCAGCTCTCCGGCGCGCTGGCCGCGCTGGCCGCGTTCCAGGCGTCGATCGCGCTCCCGGCCGAGGTGGGCGGGGCCGAGCTGGACGTCGCCTCGGCGCTGGATGCGCTCGACTTCGACGCGCAGCGGGCCGTGATCGGCGTGGCGGTGCAGGTGGTCCCCCGGGCGCCCCGCCCCGAGCACCAGGCGGCGTCTCCCCTGGGGGCCATGCGGATGGGCGGGGCGCGGCCGGACGCCACCGGGCTGGCCGCGAGCGCCATCGCCGTCGGCGTGAAGGACGACCTCCTCAACCAGCTGCTCCACGCCGCCTGGCTCGCCGGCGCCTTCGACCGCGACCTCTCGGCGCTGGCCGCCGGCTACCTGCCCGGCGCCCGGCTCGCGCTCCTCGCCGGCCTCCCCCCGGTGCTGATGCCGCAGGAGGGGGCCGGGCACGGGCTCGACCTCGGCTGGGGCGACGTGGCCTTCGAGCTCGCGCTCCCCGCGCCGCAGGGCACCGCCCGCGCCCGGGGGTACCTCTCCGCCGTCCTCCCCATCGACCGGCTCGACGCCGGGCCGGCCGGGATCGAGATCGCCTTCGCGCCCGCCGCCCAGGCCTGGGTCCAGGTGACGGATGTGACCTGGGGGCCGGGGCCGGTGGCCCGGGAGTCGATCACCGCCATCCTCGAGGGGGCCATGCGCAACCTGCTCCCGCAGGCCCTGGCGCAGGCCCTCCGCCCGCTGCCGCTGCCCCGGCTCGACCTGCGGGTGCTCGACCCCGGGCTGCCGGCGCTGTCGCTCTCGCTGGGCGCGCCTCGGATGGCGCGCCTGGGCCGGTACGAGTTCCTGGCGGGCTCGGTGGACGAGGCGCCGTAAGTCCGATGGGGCAGTGCGTTCGAGCCGCGGCGCTTTTCCGGCACGGAAGGGTGGCCTGCGCGGTGAGATCTTCGTAGGCTATGCACATGTTCAAGACGAACGTCGTCCTCGAGCCAGGCGAGATGCTCACCGCCTGGCGCGCGGAGACCGCGCGCCTCGTCCTGCCGACGCTGGCTGCCCCGCAGCTGCGCCAGAAGGCGGCGGTGCGGATCCAGATCGCCGGCCGGCCCGTGGGAGCGACCATCGTGGGGACGATCGTCAGCGCCCACGGCGACGGCAGGCACCACCGCATCGAGCTCGCCCCCGACGCCGACAGCATGCGGGCCGTCCGCCTGCTCCTCTCCGCCGCCAGGGGAGAGCCGATCCCCTTCCTGAAGCGCTCGATGCGCTACCTCGTCCGGCTCCCGGTGGTCGTGGCTGCGGGGGGGAGCGACGTGTACATGAACACCTTCTGCGTCTCGGAGGGCGGCTGCGGGCTGAAGTGGTCGGGCCCGCTCCCCTCGGTCGGCCAGCAGCTGGCGATCCGCCTGGCCGCCGGCGCCCGGGCCGAAGGCGTCCGCGGCACGGTCTGCTGGCTGAGCCCCTCGGGGCCGAGCCCCAGCGCCGGCGTGCGCCTGGAGCTGGACGCCGTCGCCTCGGCGGTCTGGGGCCGGATGTTCGCGGAGGTCGCGAGGAGCGGGGCGCCGGCGGCCTGACGCCGCCCCGTCACGCGACCGGTGCCGGCGCCAGCGCGCGCGCCGCGAGCGCGGCCAGCGCGATCCAGGTGAGGTCGGCCAGCGCCAGGTGGGCGAGCTGCAGCCCCACCGGCGCCAGCAGCACCAGGTTCAGCGCCCCGAGCCCGAGCTGCGCCACCGCCAGCGCGGTGGCGACGGCAGCGGCGCGGCGGACCCCGCCCTCCGGGACGGCGCGGGCGGCGAGCCGCCCGGCGAAGGCGATGGCGGCCGCGGCGATCACCGCCAGGGGCGGGTGGAGGAGCCGGAGCCGGAGCAGCAGCCGCGCCGAGGCGTCGACGTCCTGCTGCAGGGCCTCGCCCAGCGTGCTCGCCGGGTAGAGCGTGTCTCCGAGGGCGGCCACGGCGCCGCTCGCGCCCGCGAGCACCATGGCCCCGGCGGCCAGCAGGAGCGCTCCCGCCACCCCGCCCGGCCGCCGCGCCAGCGGGCCGGGGGCCGCCTCGATCCAGGCGGCCGCCAGGGTCAGCGCGCCGAGGAGCAGGAGCGTGTTGGTGAGGTGGACCGCCATCACCCAGCCGCGCTCCGGCGAGGTGTCCCTCGCCACCCAGCCGTAGAGGACCAGCGCCGCGCCGAGGAGCGCCTCGACCACCATCAGCCCCAGCCCGGCGAGCGCGGCGCGGCGGGCGGCGTGGCCCCGCGGGAGGGCCCTCCGGGTCCAGACCACGAGCGCGATCACCAGGAGCAGCGAGAGGCCGCTCGTGGCGCGGTGGGTGAACTCGATGGCGGTCTCGAGCGCCGGGGCCCGGGGAATCACCTCGCCCTTGCAGGTGGGCCAGTGACGGCCGCAGCCGGCGCCCGAGCCGGTGGCGCGGACGAAGGCGCCCCAGGCGATGACGGCGACGTTGAAGCCGACGACGGACCAGGCGAAGCGGCGCAGGGCTTTCACGGGAGACACAGGGAGCCATCGTTCGCGGCGAAAGGCAACACCCGCCTTCGAGGTGGTGCGGCGGCTGCGTCTCGCGGCGGCGCCGGCCCCCGTCAGCCCTGGGCGGAAGGGGCCGGCACCCGCCGGAGCCAGATCTCGCGCCAGTACAGGTACTCCGCCCTCCGGCAGGGACCGGAGGTCGTCTCGCCTCCGCAGGAGACGCCCTCGAGGAGCACCGTGTTCTCGAGCCGGCGCACCTCCCCGGTGTTCTCGTCGATGAAGTTCGCCATCCGGGACCGGACCCGGTAGGTGCCCCCGCAGAAGGGGATCATGTACCGGGAGAACTCCAGCCCCCGGTTCTTGCGGTGGCGGTCCAGCGTGGCCGAGATCTCCCCGAGGGACTTCACCTGGACCCAGTCGCCCGGCAGGAGGCCCAGCTTCTCCACCGGCGTCGGCCCCCTTCCGGCGACGAGGCCGGCAGCCCGGCGGGCGAGCGCTCCCAGGCGGTGCTCCAGGGTCTGGAGATACACCGCCGCCATGGAGCCGAGGGTCCACTCGCCGCGGCGGACGTCCTCGACGGCGCTGAGGAGCTTGTGCGGGGTCGAGACCGGCAGGGTCGAGCGGGGGAGCGCGGTCGCCTGGCAGAGCCAGGCTCCGCCCTCCGCCTGGAGGGGGTAGGGCCAGGGGACCGGCGCCGCGCCGGCCCCGCCGGCGGGGCCCCCGGGGTCGGGGACCGCGGGGCGGAGCCAGGCCGGCTTCCAGAGGAGGGTGCACTCCCGGCTGCAGGTCCCGTGGGACTGGCCGTCGCAGCGCAGGTCCTCGAGGAGGACCAGGGGCTCCCCCCGGACCGCCCGCATGCCCGGGCCGCCGCCGCAGATCTTGGACATCACCGCGGCCACCCTGCGGCGCTGCCCGCAGTGGCGCACCATCTCCGGCATGAAGGGAAGCCCCTCGTGCTCGCCCGCGCCGTCGAGCGTGGCCCGGACGTCGTCGAGCGGGCGCACCTCGACCCAGTCTCCCACCCGCGGGACCGTCATCGGGCCGCCTGCTCCCCCGGTTTCGGGCCGCTTCCCTCCGGGCCGGGCCGCGACGACTCGCGGCGCGCCATCCTCCTGGCCATCAGGCGGCGCCAGGGAGTCTTGAGCCGGTTGGCGAGCCCCTTGAGCCGGGTCCGGGTGAGGTTCCCGATGGCGGCGTCCAGGCTGCGGACCATCCCGGCCAGGGAGCCCCGGAGGCCGGGCGCGTAGACGCAGACGCTCTCCTCCCAGCGGGAGGCGTTGCAGAGGCGCTCCTTGTAGGGGGCGTCGCCGCCTCCGAAGTCGACGGTGGTCACGCCCCCGGCGACGAGGCGCTCGACCATCCGGGCCGAGGACACCAGCCCCGGGCTGTACTCCTGGAAAGACGTGTCGTAGCCGGTCCACCAGAGGTAGACCCGGGGGCCGAGCTGGCAGCCGCTCCAGAAGGCCACCGTCTTCCCGTCCACCAGGGTCTCGAAGGCGCGCCAGCCGCCCTGCCGGGCCGCCGCCCGGATCCTCCCCCGGTCCTCCGGGCTGTCCAGGAACCCCTCGCCCAGCGCCCTCTGGTAGCTCATGCGCGCCACGGCGTCCGCGCCCAGGCAGAAGGTCTCGATCTCGTCCTCGCGCGTGAGGAGCCGGTGCTCGAAGCGGCCCGCGAAGGCCTTCTCGAACTTCCTCACCTTCTGCAGCAGGCCCTTGTGCTGGCGATCGTACTCCTTGAAGGTGGCCGGCAGGTTCAGCTCCCGGTGGATGCGGCGCTCCCGCACGCGGTCGCGCATCCAGAAGCCGAGCCGGAGGCCCCGGGCGGCGCGGTGCAGCGCCGATTCCTGCTCCAGGTACTCGAAGACGGCCAGGTCCGCCCGCCGCTCCCGCAGGTCGGCGATCACCCGCTCGGCCATCTGCCGCAGGTCGTCCTCGCCGCCCGGCCCCAGGAGGCCGTGCATGGGGATGACGATCCGGCGGACCGGCAGGCGAAAGACGGTCCAGTAGCCCAGTTCCAGGTTCACGTGGCCTCGCTCCAGCCGCCCCACCAGCGCCGAGGCCAGCCGGCCGCCCTCCAGGCGCGCCACCACGTAGGGGTCGGCCGGCCGCTCCCGGTCCCGGAGCGAGCTCCAGTACGCCTCCCAGTCGTGCTCGGGGAGCGACCCCAGCGCCGCCCAGCCGGCGCGCACGGTCTCGACCTCCTCGGGCGAGCGGAGCACCCGGACCTCGGCCCCCGGGCTCATGCCGTGGCCCGCCCCCGGTAGCGCTCCACGTCGAAGCCGTCGAAGGTCCCGAAGCCGTAGTCGGCGGGCCGCGCGGCGACGTGCGCCAGGAAGGGGCGGAGCTGGCCCTCGTTGAAGCGGTTGAAGAGCTTCGAGTGGCCGATGAGGACCACCGGGACCTCGGCGGCCGCGCCGGCGTAGCGGACCCGGGCCCGCTCCAGCGCGGAGATCATCTGGCCGCCGGAGCACTGGTTGAAGTCCAGCTTCCAGGCGTGCTTCTGGAACAGGTCGGAGACCAGCCCCGCGCCCCGCCGCAGCGCGCGCGCCGCCCCGCCGCCGCCCGCGGCCGCCGCGCCCTCGCCCGGCGCGGGAGGCGCGTCCGGGAGCGGGTGGATCCGGCCCTGGATCACCCGGTAGAAGCGGTTCACGGAGAGGAACGCCCAGATGGGCCGGGACTCGCAGTAGATGGGGAACTCGAACAGGTCGCTGCGATCGTCGCGGCGGCAGACGTCCGACGGGTCGATGGGCCAGGGGACGGCCTCGCTCTCCGCGCCGGCGTAGTCGAAGCGCACCAGCTCGTCCCGGAAGCCGTACTTGAAGACCGAGGTGTCGATGCGGAACCCGTTCTCCCGCAGCGCCCGGACGGTGTCGAAGGAGGGGCACATCGACCAGTTCGCCGCCCGGAACGCGTGGCACCGGTAGCCGGGCCGGACCGGACGGAGAAGGCCCTCCAGGTACTCCTTCCCCTCCCGCACCAGGGCGGCGATGCGCTCGTAGCCGAGCCGCGCCAGGTCGTAGTCGCCGTAGTCCAGGACCCATTTCCCGCCGACGGAGCGGGCCCTCGAGTAGGAGGGGTGCAGGTGCAGCTGGACGTCGTGGCCGCGGGCCACGGCGTCCACCAGCTGGCGCTCGATGGCCCCGTAGGCCCAGTCGTCGCTGCCGGTGGCGTCCCGGTGCTCGCGGAACTTCAGGATCTCCGCGGTGTCCGCCATGATGGTCAGCTTGGCGCCGAAGCCTTCGAGCTGGTCGAGGAGCCGGGCGGTCGGGTTCACCATGAGCTCGAGCGGGCTGCCCTCGCCGTTCCCGTGGATCTCGTAGTCCAGGGTGAAGACCAGCCCGAGCCGACAGTGCCCCTCGCCCACGTGCGCCGGCCGACGATCCATCGGATCCTGCCCCCCCCGTGAAACGGATCCCGAAGCTACGCTCGGGTCTACGGGAGAGACGTGACCCCGGTCAAGTGCGGGGAACCATGGTACAGGCGGCTTCCCCGCGGCGAGGGCGGCCGCTGGCCTCGCCCTGGCGGGGCGGATCTCGGACGGGTGCCCCGCCATCCCTCGCGGGGCACGGCCCATTCTCCCCACTTGTACCCCGATCACGGTAACGGCGAGTCTCCGCTCACGACCCGGCGAGGCCATCCACTGCGGGTGGAACGGCGAGCAGCCAGGGCGCGCGGAGCCCTCGCCCCGCGCGCCGGACGGAGCGTGGCACACGGAGGAAGGCCCATGGCATCGACCCCGAGTATCCCCGACCTGACGCTGGCACTGCTGATCGCGGCCCTGCCCGGGGGGACGGCCCTGGCGCAGCAGGTGCCGCCGGGCGCGCCCGCGGCTTCCGAGGCGCCTCCCGCCGCGGCGGAGCCGAGGAAGGCGGCCGAGGAGGAGATCCTGGTGACGGGCTCGCGGATCCGCCGCAAGGACCTCACCACGCCTGCGCCGGTGGCGGTGCTCTCCCGAGAGGACCTCCAGGCGAGCGGGAAGGTGACCCTCGGCGAGTTCCTCCAGACGCTCCCGGAGCAGGGCAACGCCCCCAACTTCCAGCTCAACAACGGCGGCGCCACCTACGATGCAGACGGCGCCACCCGGGTGAACCTCCGCAGCCTCGGCGTCTCCCGCACCCTGGTGCTGCTCAACGGGCGCCGCCTGCCGTCGAGCGGCTTCGGGGCGAACTCGGCGTCCCCGGACCTCAACACCATCCCCACCGCCGCCGTCGAGCGCATCGAGGTGCTCAAGGACGGGGCCTCGGCGGTCTACGGCTCCGACGCCATCGGCGGCGTGGTGAACGTCATCACGCGCAAGGACTACGCCGGCACGGAGGCGTCGGCGCAGGCCGGCGTTTCCTCGCGCGGCGATGCCCAGACCTACGACGTGCAGGTCACCACCGGCCGCACCACCGATTCGGGGAGCCTGCTCTTCTCGGTGGGCTACTTCGACCAGAAGTCGTCCTGGCTGAAGGACCGGAAGTGGTCCGCCTACGCGCTGACCTGGGACTACGCGAGCCGCGCGGCCCTGCCGGGCGGCAGCTACCGCACGCCACAAGGCGACATCGGCCTTCCCCCCGGCGCCGACACCAACCCCGCCTGCACCGGCAACCCGGTCTGCAACGCGCTGGTGACCAACGACCCGAGCTGGGCGAACGACGCCTTCATCCGCGACCTGGCGTTCCCCGCCACCGACCCGCGCGGCTGGAGGGTGATGACCGGCGCCGACACCTACAACTACGCCACCGAGAACTACCTCACCATTCCCAGCACCCGGGTGCAGGCCTTCAGCTCCGGCGACACCCGGCTCGGCCCGGTGCGCGGGTACTACGAGATGTCGTTCGTGCAGTCGCAGACCCAGCAGAACGCCGCCCCGTTCCCGCTCAACCCCAGCGACTACAGCCTTCCCGGCAGCAGCACGCCCATCTCGGTCTCGGCGAGCAGCATGTACAACCCGTTCGGCGTCGATCTCCCCTTCGCCGGCCGCCGGCTGGTGGAGTTCGGCCACCGCACCTACAGCCAGGACATGGAGACCTTCCGGGTGGTGACGGGGCTCGACGGGACCCTCTCCGACGCCTTCGGACCGCTGCGCGGGTGGTACTGGGACGGCTCGCTGAACTACGGCAACACTGGCGGCACCTTCACCACCGGCGGCGCGATCCGGAACTCCAAGATCGCGGACGCCGTCGGGCCCAGCATGCTCGTCAACGGGGTGCCGACCTGCGTGAGCGTGCCGGGCGACCCCTCGACCGCCATCCCCGGCTGCGTGCCGCTCAACCTCTTCGGCGGCCCCAACAACGGGAGCATCGACCCCGCCCAGATCGCCAACCTCGGCTTCACCGGGACCTCGCGCGCCCGCTTCCAGCTCCTGAGTGTCTCGTTGAACGCCGCCGGCGAGTTGTTCTCCATCTCCGCCGAGCGTCCCGTCTCCCTGGCCGCGGGCTACGAGCACCGGCAGCAGTCCGGGGCCCAGATCGCCGATCCCATCGCCGCCTCGGGCGACTCGGCCGACTTCAACTTCAAGTCGACGCGGGGCAGCTACTCCTCCAACGAGATCTACGCCGAGCTCCAGGTCCCCATCCTCTCGGGGGTGGTCGGCGCGCACGTCCTGGAGGCCAGCGCCGCCGCGCGCTTCGTGCACTACAGCACCTTCGGGAGCAACACCAGCTACAAGCTCGGCGCCCGCTGGGCGCCGATCCGGGACGTCACGCTGCGCGGCACCTACTCGACCGCCTTCCGCGCCCCCTCGATCAACGAGCTGTACCTGGGGCAGAGCGAGACGGCGCCCGTCGCCAGCGACCCCTGCAACTACGCCCCCACCGCTCCCCAGGCGCTGAAGGACCAGTGCGCCGCCAACGGCGCCCCGGCCCCCACCGGCGACAACGGCAACCAGGAGCTGGCGCACGTGGGCGGCAACTCGGCCCTCAAGGCGGAGACGGCCCGGATCCTCACGGCCGGCGTGGTCGTGGAGCCGCAGATGGTCCGGGGCCTCTCCCTCACCATCGACTACTACCAGACGGCGGTGGACCACCTGGTCGGGACCATCGGCGTGCCGGCCATCATCGCCGGCTGCTTCCCCGCCGCCTACAACTCCACGGCGGCGCCCTACCAGCCCTACTGCGACCTCATCACCCGGGCATCGACCAGCGGGCGCATCCTCTACGTCACCGACGTCAACCAGAACGTGGGGAAGCTGCGGACCAGCGGCGTGGACGTCGGCGTTCGCTACAGCCTGCCTACCGGCGCGGGCCGCTTTCGCTTCGGCCTCGACGGCACCTGGCTGTCCAAGTTCGACCGGATCGCGGACCTCGCCACCGGGGCGCTGACCATCCACGGGAAGGGAAACTACGACCTCGGCGCCATGCCGGAGTGGAAGGCCAACCTGAGCGCGCTCTGGGCCCTGGGGCCCTGGAGCGCCGGCACCGTCATCCGCTACGTCGGGAGCTTCAAGGAGTGCGGCGCCTTCAGCTCCGACTCCGGCACCTACCAGTCGACCGGTGGCCTATGCTACGCGGACCCCGCAGCGCCGTCGCGGCAGGTCGGGAGCAACGTGGTCGTGGACCTCCACGCCGGCTACGCGCTCTCGAGCGTGGCCGGAAAGACCAGCGTGGCGCTGGGCGTGAGCAACGTCTTCGACCAGGCGCCGCAGTACGTCTACGCCGCGGCGCTCGCCAACTCCGACCCCAGCGTCTACGACTACCTGGGCCGGTACTACTACCTGCGCCTGCAGCACAGCTTCTAGCCGGCCGGCCGGGGCGCGCCTTTCGGGCGCGCCCCGGCATCAGGCGCGCGATGCGGCGCGCAGCAGCCCGAGGACGTGCTCCAGCTCGTCCCAGGTGGTCGTCCGCCCCAGGCTGAAGCGGACCGCGCCCATGCCCTCGCCGGGCGGGACGCCCATGGCCGCCAGGACCGGCGACAGCTCGACCGAGCCGGCGTGGCAGGCGGAGCCGGTGGACGCGGCCACGCCGGGAAGCCTCTCCAGGACCTCGGCGCCGACCTGCCCGACGAAGTTGACGCTGGCGGTGTTGGGGAGCCGCTCCGCCCCGGCGGCGTTCAGGGTGAGCCCGGCGCCGAGGAGGTCCCGGAGCGCGGCCTCGAAGCGGTCCCGCAGCGCCCGCACGGCGGGCATGCCGACCCAGGCCCCGGCGAGCTGGCAGGCCGCGCCCAGGGCCACGTCGAGGAGCACGTTCTCCGTCCCGGCGCGCCGCCCCCGCTCGTGCCCCGCGCCGTGGACGAAGGGCTCGAGGCGGGTGCCCCGCCGGACGTAGAGCGCGCCCACGCCCTTGGGCGCGTAGAGCTTGTGGCCGGCGACCGAGAGCAGGTCCACGCCCAGCTCGTCCACGCGGGTGGCGATCTTGCCGACGCTCTGCGCCGCGTCGGTGTGCACCAGGGCGCCGGCCTCGCGGGCGATGGCGGCGATCTCGGCGACGGGCTGCACCGTGCCCACCTCGTTGTTGGCGTGCATCACGCTCACCAGGATGGTGCCGGGCCCGATGGCGCGGCGGACGTCGCCGGGGTCGACGCGGCCCTGCCGGTCCACCGGCACCACCGTGACCCGGGCCCCGAGCCCCTCCAGGAAGCGGAGCGGGCTCCGGACGGCGGGGTGCTCCACCGCGGTGGTGACCACGTGGTCGCCCCGGTCGCGGTGGGCGAAGAAGACGCCCTTGAGCGCGTGGTTGTTCGCCTCGGTGCCGCCGCTGGTGAAGACCACCTCGTCGGGACGGCAGGCGAGGAGGTCGGCCACCTGGCCCCGGGCGCGCTCGACGGCGGCCCTGGCCGGGGCCCCGGCCCAGTGCGGGCTCGACGGGTTGCCGTAGTGCCCGGCGAGGAAGGGCTGCATCGCCTCCACCACCTCGGGGGCGACGGGGGTGCTGGCGTTGAAGTCGAGGTAGATGCGTCGTTCCATGGCGCACGGTCCCGGAAGCGCTCGAGTATGGCCCCCGCTCCCGGGGGGTCAAGCGGGGTCCCGGCGTCGAGGGCGCCTGGTGCGCCGAGTTCAAACCGGTTGAGCTCCCCCCCGTGGCCACTGCTACCAGATCACGAGCTCGGTCGACGTGTCCGCCGGGCTGGGGGCTGCGGTCTGCCCGCCGACGATGAAGATGAAGGCGCTCTGGACGGCGCTCCCCATGAGGTATCGCGACCGGGTCATGGTGAGCCCCTCGTTGTTCCAGGAGCTGAGGGCCAGGGTTGGCGGCGGGTCGATCAGCGCCGCCGAGGTCGCACCCGAGGAAGGACCACCGTTGGCGCCGCCGAAGGTGAACAGCTGGCCGTTGGCGGCGCAGACCCCGTAGCCCGCCGCCAGGCTGGCGAAGTCCTTGGGCGTGTCGCTGAGCGCGCCCAGGTCGCCCCCGGCGCCGACCCTGCCGGCCTCGACCTTGCCGCTGAGCGTCCCGTTCGGGAGCATCCCGCCGCCCATGTAGATCCAGGTGTTGCCGGCGGCGACCAGCGACGATACCGCCTGGTCGACCGTCCAGGTGCCAAGCTGCCAGCGGCCGGTGCTCGACCCGCTGGCGCCGGGCGTCCACGCCGCGGCCACCGCCTGGTGGCCGTTCGGCTGCAGAGCGATGGGCAGGTACTCGTAGCTCCCCGTCGCGGTGGTGGCCGTGTCCTTCCCCAGGAGGGCGTACACGTACCAAGTGGTCGGGTCCGCCGGATCGCGCGCGGCGGCCGCGCCCGGGCCCATCCTCGGGGTGCCCATGGACGGAAGTGCGCGCCAGCGTCCCAGGCTCCCCAGCGGCAGCGGCTTCGCCGTGCCGGGGGTCGCGGTCCCGTCGTCGGTGAAGAGGAGCATGCCCCCGGCCGGAGGCGCCGCCGGCGAGGCGATGAGGACCTCGTCGCCCGAGACGCCGGGCGCCGCGGGCGAGCGGTACACCCGGTAGCCGACGACGTTCGGGATGGGCGCCCCCAGGCGGTCGGCCGGGGGAGTCACCGCCAGCACCACCGTGAGCTTCTTCCCCGTGAGCGCCGGCACCCGGATGACGAGCTCGTCGCTGGCGAGCGACTCGCCGCCGGGGTCGTCGGGATCACCGGGGTCGAACACCGCAGCCACGCGATAGACGTAGGCGCCCGGCGCCAGGCCCGCGTCCGACGGTGCGATGTCGTCGACGTCGATGGTCGGCACCTCGACCGGGTCGAGGATCATGGCCCGCTCGGCCGAGGCGAGGGGGCCCGTCCCGTCCGACCCGCCGAGCACGTAGACGTAGCGGCCCACGGTCACGCCGCCCGCGAAGCTGCGAGGCGTCCCGAGCGGCGAGCCCTGGACCGGAGCCCAGGCTCCCAGCTTGCCGTAGAGGTCGACCGGCGCCGCCTCGACGCTGGTGAAGGGCGTTGCGGCCGCCCCGGCGCCACCGTCGCCGCCGATGGCGTAGAGGAAGCGGGCCGAGGCCGTGGCGTTGCCCGCCGCGGCGACCAGCGCGCGCCGGCCGGTGCCGAGGCTGGTCCCGACCCGGGGCGCGGAGAGGTTGAGCGAGGGGTTGGTCACCCCGATGGCCGAGAAGTCGAAGTAGGAGCCGTCGCCGTTCGCGACCCGCAGCACGCACACGTCGCCCGCGAGCAGCGTGCTGCCGTCGACGGTGGCAGCCAGCGTGCACTGGCCGGCGCTGCAGCCTTCCGCCCCGGTCACGACGGCAGGCGCCGAGGCGTTGCCGAGGGCGTCGCGACACTCCAGCGAGACCAGGCTGGTGGCGTCGAAGCCGGTGCCGGCCACCGTGACTGCCTGCCCGGTGGCGGCCACGATGGAGGAGGGGGTGACCGAGGCGACGACCGGCGGAGGCGTGGCCTGCACGCGGAAGGCATTGGCAAGGAGGCCGACGCCGCCATCGGGGTTCACGGCGACCAGGTCGTACTCGTGGGGTGGCTGGCCCGGGGGAATCACGGCGGTGAGGGTGTCCCCGTCCACGAAGGAGACCGACTGCACCGGGATGGCGATGTCGCCGGCGGCAGGATTCGTGGGGTTGAGGAACAGCCGCGGGGTGGCGGAGAAGGGCCTGTCGGCCGGGGCGGGTGCCGAGGCGTCCCGACTCACGCTGACGCTGGTGTAGCTCGCGGCGTCCCCGAACGGGGGGACCACCGCCTTCACGGTCACCGTCAGATCTGCCGTCACCCGGAGCGCGTCGGGCAGGAGAGTCTGGCAACCGACGGCGTCGGTGAGCCGCAGGTCGTAGGTGCCCGGGGCCTGGCCCTGCGGGAGGATGACCTGGACGCGGTTCGGGTGGCCCGGCACGGCCGCCCATCCGAGCGTCGTCACCGGAGCGGCCTGGCCGGCCGGGGTGACCTCCACGGCGTTGGCGGGAAGCGGAAGCGCCAGGGCGGTGGCGTAGACCGTCACGCGCGTGTTGATGCCGTTGTAGGCCACGTCGGGGTCGGCCAGGTACGCGACCGCGCCGGCCACGGCTGTCACCTGGTGATGGGGCGCCGGATCCACGCAGGAACCGCTTCCCACGACGACGTCGTAGTGCACCCCGGGAACGAGCCCACCCGGGAAGGTAGCGACCAGGCTCTTGCCGTCGCTGCTCGCGACCGTCGAGGTGCTGGCGACGGCAGCCTGGCCGGCTGCCTCCAGGAGCACTGGCATGCCGGAGGCGAGGCCGGATCCCTGGATGGTCATCTGGCTCCCGCCCTGGCAGATGGCGAGCGGGACGACGGCGCTCACCGTCGGGGCGGTGCACTGGGCAGAGCCGCCGCCCCCGCCCGAGCAGGCCGACAACCAGATGGCGGCGATTCCCCCCAGGGCGATACCGACGCGTCGTGGGTGCATCCCGTACCTCCGGCGGGCGCGCGGCGGCGCGCTCCGGTGGAGGTCAACCCTGGCGCCGCACCGCAGTTGCGTGCAGTGAACGCGCTGACCCCACTGGGCCGGGCGTCGTTCACTTCCGGTGCGTCGGTGAAGAGCGCATGCGCCCATCCGCTCGATCGTCCCACATCGGCGCGAGGCCCCGTCGCCCCCGGCCGGGGCGGCGACCTAGGCACTTTCGGCGCCCGAGCCGTGCGGCCGTCGCGGGTCAGCCGGCGCGCTCCCTCGACCCATCGAGGGGCGCGGTCGAAACTCGCCGGATCCACCCAGGAGAGACGGATCGGCCCGGGAGCGCCAGCGCGCTCCCGGGCCGCGATGCATCCACGCGCGTGCGCTACTTGATGAGCGTGTAGACGGCGGCGTGCGCCGCCAGCGACCCGTCGCTGATCGCCAGCTGGGCCTGGTGGCCGCCGAAGGCCGCGCCCTTGGCCGCCTGCATCGTGACCGTCACCGTCGCCGACCCGTTGGCGCCGAGCGAGATGGAGGACGGCGAGACGGAGTAGGCGACACCTCCGCTCCCCGCGCCGACGGACACCGCATAGGTCCCGCCGTTGCCCGTGAGGTCCGACACCTGCACGTCGAACGTCTGCGTCTGCCCCGAGCCCGAGGGGATGGCGCCGAAGCTGACGCTCACCGGGTCGAGGGCGACCTTCGCCTCGACCGCGGCCCGGAGGTTCTCGCGCCCGGCGCCGATGATGTTCACGTTGGTCTCGAGCCCGGCGCCGGCCGACCTCTTCAGCGTGCCCTGGTCGGCCGCGTTGACGATCGCCGAGCGGACCTGGGCCGACGACCACGTCGGATGCGCCCACTCGACCACCGCCGCGGAGCCCGCGAGGTGCGGCGTCGCCATCGAGGTGCCCTGGAAGAACGCAAAGCACGGCGGCGACGAGCAGAACTGGTGGGGAATCGAGCTGAGCACGTTCACGCCCGGCGCGACGACGTCGGGCTTCACCCGGAAGTCCACGTCGGTCGGGCCCTGGCTGCTGAACGACGCCATGAAGTCGTCGTTGCCGGTGATGAAGTACGCCTTCCCGGCGCCGATGGTGACGTTGTTCCCGGTCTCGGCCGCGACGGGGGCGCCGTCGTCGAGCGACACCATGTACGCCGGGATGGTGGGCTGGTTCGGCGTTCCGTCCTGGCCCATCACGATGGCATCGCCCGGCGCGTTGTTCGACATGATCACCGCGATTGCGCCTGCGCCGCTCGCGTTGCGGAGCTTGGTCGAGAAGGTGCAGGTGCCGCGCGCGAGCATGGCGATCTTGCCGGTGAGGCTCACGCCCAGCGCCGAGCAGGCGGTGCTGAGCCCGTTGGCGCCCGTGCCCGGGACCGCGGCCAGCTCGGCGGTGAGGTCCGTCGCCAGGGATCCGAAGTCACCGGCGAGCCCGGGATACGAGTTGCCGCCCGCGGAGATCGGCGCGGCGATGAAGTGGCCGACCGTGGCGGCGCCCGCGGTGAGGGCTCCCTGCGCCGACCCGGGCGACTCCACGGTGAAGAGCCCGGGACCGGTGTTGCCCGCCGCGACGGCCACCACCATCCCGGCCTCGTCGAGATCGTCGACCGCGATGGTGAGGAGGTCCTGGATGCCGCTGGCGCCGCCGCCGAGGCTCATGTTGGCGACGTCGAAGCCGTCCGCGTACGCGGCGTCGAGCGCGTCGAGGATGTCCTCGGAGCGCGCGTTGAGGACGTCGCCGGGGAAGATGTTGTAGTTCCCGAGGAGCGCTCGCGGGGCGACGCCGGTCACCCCCTGGGGGATGGTCACGCCGTCCACGGACGCTGGCGTGCCGGCGTTGCAGGCGACGGTGCCCGCGACGTGCGTCCCGTGGGCCTGCAGCGCCTCGGCGGTGTAGCCCCGGGAGGGCGTCTTGTTGTTGAACACCTTGGCGGCGATGACCTTGTTGTTCGTGAAGCGCCTGTCCCCGAGCTGCGCCTGGGCGGAGTACCCGGCGTCGGCGAAGCAGGGGTGCGTGAGGTCGATGCCCGTGTCCAGGATCGCGACCTTCACGCCCGCGCCGGCGCTGGCGGCGGTGCCACCCGCCGCCTGCCACGCGGCCGGGGCGCTGATGACCGCCAGGTCCGGATCCAGCGCGAGCGGATAGTAGAGACCCTGGTACTGCGCCGTCTGTACCTGCGGTGCGCTCGCGACCTTTCCGAGCGTCTCGCCGTTGAGCTTCACCGCGACGGCGTTCAGCGAGATGTCGTACTCGCCGGTGACCTTCGCGTTCGGCGCGTTCGCGCGGAGCCACTGCTTGTAGTCGTTCCGCTCGGCCGACAGGAGCGCCCGGTACGACTTCACCGTCGCACTGCTGAAGTCGATCTTCTTTCCCTTGGGCGGCCTGGTCTGCGCGCTGGTCGAGAGCGGATCGCCCTTGAGCTGGACGATGGCGTACCCCGTGTCCACGGTCGGCCCGACGCTCGGGCCGTCCGTGGCGTTGCTGATCGCCGCGGCGGCGGCCAGGGGGAACGCGGTCAGGACCGCGAGGAGGGCCATCGCGAGACACTGCAGTCGTGCGTGCATTGGGTGAGCTCCTTCTGCATGGAGGGCTTCCGTCCAGCGATGCGCGGCGAGCGAGACCCTGCGCGGCGCGGTTGGTCCGTTGCCCCGAGGAGAGGTGTCTCTATGGCGTGGCCGGTCGCGCCTGTTGGGCTTACCAGGGCCATACCCATCCGGGGTCGCGCCCGCGCCGCCGAGGGTGCCACGGTGTCATCCCAGCACCGTTGCGCCAATTCCTCCGTCGTTCATCAGGACGACGCGCCATCCGTCCGGATCCTCGAAGGTGACCCCGCCGTTGCGCCAATAGGGGTTGGCGGGCTCGACCGGGGCGAAACCGGCAGCCCGCATCCGGCCCACCGCGCCCTCCCAGGCGGCCCGGCTCGGCAGGTAGAAGACGAGGAGGTTGTCGTCGCTCGGTGCGCGGCACCGGACATCCAGGCGATGAGTCGTGAACTCCAGGTGATAGGGCGTGCCAGGGAGGCCGAGCACGACCCCCGAGTAGCCGTCGTGGTCGGAGAACGACAGGATCCTGGGGAGGCCGAGGCCATCGCAGTAGAACCGCAGGACGGGCTCCATGTCGTTCGTCGGTCGAGCCCACCGGACCTGCGCGCATCCCGAGAGCGGTGGGGGCCACGTTCCGGTCATGACCTGTCTCGTTCGGCAGTGGGGCGCCCGGGACTCGAACCCGAAGCCAACGGCTTAAAAGGCCGCTGCTCTACCATTGAGCTAGCGCCCCGCGGTCCTCGTCTTTCTAGCGCCTCCGGGCCCCGGCGGCGAGCGCGGAGCCGCCGGCCCAGCCGGTGCCGTCCCGATCAGGGCAGCCGGTACCGCTCGGCGAGGCCGAGGGTCGAGAGGACGGAGCCGTCGGGGAGGGCGGTGAGCGGCCGGTCTCCGTACTGCAGCGTCCCGCCCGTCTCCTGGAAGGTCCCGGTGGCGGGGTCGAAGAGCTCGGCCCGGCCGGTGGCGGTGGTGTAGGTCAGGAACGGCTCGCTGCCGCCGGCCAGCAGCACCCGCCCGTCCGGCAGCAGCACGCCCTCGCACCCCGTCTGGCGGAACACCGGGTCCCCGGTCGAGGTGAAGGCCCCGGCCGCCGGGTCGTAGATCTCGGCGCCCGGGAGGCCGTCCGCGACCAGCACGCGGCCGTCGCCGAGGCGAACGGCGGCGAAGGCCGTGTCCTGCTCGCGCAGCACCGCGCCGGTCCAGGAGACCGCTCCCGAGGCCGGGTCGACGAGCGCCGAGGGCGTCGCGCCGTAGCGCCCGCCGCTCAGCAGGAGCACGCGCCCGTCGCCCATGAGGAAGGAGCGGACCTCGCCGAGCCCGTCCACGGAGGCGAGCGGCGCGATGCCGCCCGCCGCCGGGTCGTGGCGCAGGACCTGGCCCTGGAGGTACATGAACCGGGGGTGGATGAGCGCCGAGCCGTCGGGCAGGGCCACCATCCGCGCCGGGGAAGGGACCTCGGCCGCCGACGCGACCGGCTGCGACGTGCCGGCCACCGGGTCGATCAGCTCCGCCTCTCCCACCGGCCCCCGCCCGGCGTCGCCCCCCACCACCAGCACGCTCCCGCCGGCGAGCCGCACCGCCGCGTGGTTGGCCCGGGGGTGGAGCATGGCGGGACCCGGCGCGAAGGCATCCGTCGCCGGGTCGAAGATCTCGGTCGCCGGCCAGTAGGTGGCCCCGGTGCCGCCCATGTCGTAGCCGCCGGCGATCAGCACCCTCCCGTCGGCGAGCGCGGTCGCCGTGTGGCCCGTGCGCCGGCCGCCCATGGCGAACCACTCGAGCAGGGCCCAGGTCCCGGGTCCGGAGAGGCCGACCACCAGGTCGCGCGACACGGAGAGACCGGCCGCGTTCGTCACCGTGAGCGCGTAGGCCAGGTTGCCCTGCAGCGGCCCCTCCGTCACGGGCACCCCCGAGGTCGCGTCGACGGAGGAGTACACCGGCCCCTGCCGCGTGATCGTCCCGGTGCCCCCGGTGAAGAGGGGCAGCAGCTCCACCGTGCCGCCGAGGGACGGCGCCGGCGGCGACGCGGCGAAGCCCTGGATCTCCGGCGGCCAGGCAATGGTGGGGGCGAGCACCGCCGTGGCCACGTCCCCGACGTCGTTGCGCGCCGTGAGGGTGTAGCTCGCCGGGGAGGCGGGGCGGACGACCAGCACGCGGGTCCACGGGTCGAGCGCGAGGCCCCCGGGGTCGAGGGTCAGGCCGGTGACGTCGCCGTCGATCAGCCACTCGAGCGTCAGGGGATCGCCGACGGTGACGGCCGGGGGGTTCCAGCTCGGGTCGTGGATCACCGGCGGCGCCTGCGCCGTCACCGTCACCGAGCGCTCCAGCGCGGCGCCGGCCTCGTTCGCCACGGCGAGCGTGAAGGTCGTGGTGGCCCCGATGACGCCGACGCCGAGGGCCTGGCCGCTCGGCAGCGGGGCGGCGAACGGGAAGGAGATCGCGCCCTGGCCGCCGGTGTACTCGGCCACGAGCTGCACCGCCGCCCCGCGCAGCGGGACCTTCGGCGGGATGGCCTCGAACCGCGAGATGGCGATGGCCGGATGGACGCGGACCGACCAGGAGAGGGTGGCGGCGCGGCCGCAGAAGTCGCGGTCGGAGCGCACCTGGAAGAGCTGGGTCGTCCCGGCGAGCTCGGGGCCGGGCGTCCAGCGCACGCCGTGGCGGTCCACCTCGGCGCCTGGCGGGACCGACACCGGCTCGATCCACGCCGAGGGCCAGAGGAGGGTCGCGGCGGACGCCGCCAGCCCCTGGAAGTACGGCATCCCGACGGTGGCCGCGGTGGCCGGCCCGTCGGTGAACGCGATCTGCGGGCTCGAGACGCACTCGAACGACCCGATGCTGCCGCCGAAGCAGCCGCCGAGCAGGGCAAGGGCCGGCGCCGCGAGCGCCGCCCGTCGCGCTTGCCTCCGTTCCACGGTGCCTCCCCTCGCAGCCCCGCGTCCGCCCGTGCGCACGTCGGCGCACCTTTCCCTGCAGTCTCGCACGCCGGCCCTTGAAGGCCCACGGCGGCGGGGCTCAGGGGTGTCCCCCGGATACGGGACACCGCCTGCGTCCGGGGGGAGGGGGGAGACACCAGGGAGGTACATCGTGCGCGACAGGACGATATCGGCTCCTCTGCTTCTCCTCGTGGTGGCATCGCTCGCATCCGGCTGCGCGCCGGGCCAGGCGCCCGAGGTGGCGCCGGCCGAGCCCGACGGCGACCAGGACACCGTCACGGCGCTCAACGCACGGCACGAGCCCATCGACACGCCTCCGGGCGACCCGGTGCCGGGCCTGGGCGCCGACGAGCAGGCGCGCTTCGCGGACGGCAAGGACGAGTTCGAGCAGGTGGAGGACATCGCCGAGGGCCTGGGCCCGGTGCTCAACGACACCTCCTGCACCGCCTGCCACTCCGTTCCCGCCAGCGGAGGTGGCAGCGAGACGCTGGAGACGCGCTTCGGGACCCTGGTGGGCGGGGTGTTCGACCCGCTGGCCCAGCAGGGCGGATCGCTCATCCAGGTGAAGGGGATCGGACAGGCCGGCGCCTGCACCTTCACCGGCGAGACGGTCCCGCCGACCGCCACGCTGGTCGCCCAGCGCCGGACGACCCCCCTGTTCGGCCTGGGCCTGGTGGACGCGATCCCCGAGAGCACGTTCGCCTACGTGGCGCGCATCGAGGCCGTGCTCTTCCCGGAGCAGGCCGGTCGCCCGGGGATGGTGCACGACATCGCCCTGGGCCGCACCGCCGTGGGCCGCTTCGGCTGGAAGGGCCAGGTGCCGTCCCTGCACCAGTTCGCCGGCGACGCCTACCTGAACGAGATGGGGGTGACCAGCCCCGAGTTTCCCGACGAGAACTGCCCGGGTGGAGACTGCTCGCTGCTGGCCTGCAACCCCCTGCCCACCCTCAACGACGACGGCAGCAACGTGGCGGCCTTCGAGGACTTCATGACCCTGCTGGCGCCGGTGAGGCGCGCCGCCTTCGGCAGCCAGGCCCTGGCCGGCCGCAGGGTCTTCGCCGCCACCGGCTGCACCCGCTGCCACTGGTCCACCTTCCGCACCGGGCGGGCCCGCTCCCCCGCGCTCAGCTTCGTCACCTTCCACCCCTACTCCGACTTCATGCTGCACGACATGGGCAGCCTGGGGGACGGCATCCCCCAGGGCAGCGCCAGCGGCAGCGAGATGCGCACCGCGCCGCTCTGGGGCCTGCGCTTCGTGACCCGCTACCTGCACGACGGCCGGGCCACCACGCTCGCCGACGCCATCCTGGCGCACGACGGCCAGGGCCGGAAGGCGCGCGACCGGTTCGCCGCGCTCCCGGCGGGCGACCAGGCCGCGCTGCTGGCCTTCCTGGGCTCGCTCTGAGCCGCGGACCGCGGGGCGGCCGGGCGGCA
>DATIFE010000037.1:0-5255 GCA_035455425.1 Anaeromyxobacteraceae bacterium
ACCCGCTGGGCGCCAAGGGCGTGGGCGAGTCGGCCACGGTGGGTGCTCCCCCCGCCATCGCCAACGCGGTGGTCGACGCGCTGGCCCACCTGGGCGTCCGGAACATCGACATCCCCATCACCCCCGAGAAGGTGTGGAAGATCCTCCACGAGAAGGGCGTGGCCGAGTGACGGCGGCCGCGGACGCCATGTCCGGGCCCGCCGCGCTGCGGCGGGCCCAGCGGCGCGACCGGGCGGTGCTGCTCGCGCTGCTGGCCGCGGCCAGCGCCGCCGCCTGGGCCTGGACGGCGTGGATGGCGGAGCGGATGGGCGGGCATCACGGGCACGTCCACGGCCTGGGGCTGGGGCCCCTCTTCGCCATGTGGGCGGTGATGATGGCGGGCATGATGATCCCGCCCGAGGTACCGGTGCTGCTGCGGCTGGCGCGGACCCGCCGCGAGAGCCTGGGGCGCTCCCCGCTGTCCGGCACGGCCGCCTTCCTGCTGGGCTACCTCGTCCCCTGGACCGCCTTCAGCCTGGGGGCCGCCGCGCTGCAAGCGCTGCTCGAGGCACGCGGGCTCATGGGCCACGGGATGGCGACCACCAGCCGCGAGCTCGCCGGTGCGCTCCTGCTCGCGGCCGGCGCGGTGCAGCTCTCCCCGCTCAAGCGCGCCTGCCTCGACCGCTGCAGCACGGCCTCGTCCGGCCGCGCCGGGGGTGCGGCGGGCTCGCTGGCCGCCGGGTTCGGCTACGGCACCCTCTCCATCGCCTCCTGCGGCCTGCTCATGCTGATCCTCTTCGCCACCGGTGTGATGAGCCTGCCCTGGATGGTCCTGCTCACGGCCCTGCTGCTCGCCGAGAAGGTGGCGCCCCGCCCCTGGCGGCTGCCCGCGGCCATCGGCGTCCTGCTGGTCGCCTGGGGTGTGCTGACGCTGGCGAGCTGAAGGGGCGCCGCGGTCTGCGATACTGGGCCGGTGCGCCGGTTCCTGGTCTCCCTCGCGCTCCCCCTGCTGGCGGCCGGCTGCCACGACTGGCGGGAGCGCGTGGATCCGGCCCGCGCGGCGGCCGAGCCGGAGCAGGTGGCGCTCGCCGGTGAGCCGGCGATCGAGATCGAGGCCAGGGGGTACGCCGTGCGCCTCGAGCCCCGGGCCACCTACCGCGCCACCGGCTACGCCGCGGAGACGAGCCGCAAGCTCCTCGACCCGTGGGACTTCGCGATGCCCATGGACCTGGCGCTGATCTGGGGACCGGTGGCCGATCCGACCGCGCTGCGCCACCTGAAGTTCCACCTCTCCGAGCGCTACGTCAGCTACTGGTACGACTCCGCGACGCCGCCGGCGGTCGTGGGCAAGCTGCCGACCCATGTCGCCAACAACCACCTCATCCCGGCGAGCGACGACGTGGCGCGGGAGCTGCGGCGGATCCGCGTGGGGGACCTGGTGACCCTCCGGGGCAAGCTCGTCGACGTGGAGATACGGGATTCCCGGGGCCAGCCGGTGTTCCGCTCCCGCACCAGCCTGAGGCGGGACGACGTCGGCTCGGGCGCCTGCGAGCAGGTCTGGGTGGAGTCGGTGGAGGTGGAGCGACCCGATTGAGCACCGGGGGCCGAGGGGTTGAGGGCCGGGGCCGCCGGGATCCATGATGCCGGGGTGAGGCCCACCCCAGAGCCTGCGTCCGGCAATCCGCCCGCGCCCCGGCCTTCCGCGCGATCGCTCCTCGGCAAGCTGCTCCTCCAGGCCGTGTTCCTCGCGGTCGCCGTCGTCGCACTGGGGGCCCACCAGCACTTCAAGCTCCACGGCCAGCCCCTCCCGTCGCTGGCGAGCCTGCTCGCGGCCGCCGGCTTCGGGCTCGCGCCTGTGCGCGCCCTGGCGCGGGAAGCGCTCGCCATCGAGGGCAAGGTGCTGCACCTGGTGCACGGGGTCGGAGGCCTGGCGCTGCTCGGGCTCACCGTGGGCGGGGTGGTGTCGGGCGGGCCGATCCTGACGCGCGCGGCGATGGCGCCGTTCGCGATCATGGGCGCCGCGCAGGCGATCATGCACCAGGACCACCCCCGCAATCCCGAGCAGGCCGAGGCGCTCCGCCGCTTCGCCAGCAGCCTGCCGGAGGTCAGCCAGCTGGCCGGGTCGCGGGATCTCACCTCGCCGGCGAACGCGGCCCGGGCGATGGCGGTCCTGACCGACCTGGTGGCCAAGGCGCAGGCGCTCGGCGAGACGGAGCTGCGGGCGGACCCCGGGTTCCAGGGCGCGCTCCGGCGAGCCACGGCGCGCTTCGGGCTCTCGCTCGGGCTGGACGCGGTCGACCAGGCGATCGGCAAGCTCTCGGCGAGCCCCGCCGCGGCCGGCGCGCTGCCCGGGTTGCGCCAGCGGCTGGCCGCTGCCCGCAGGACGATCGAGGCGGACTAGACGCCTCGGACCTGGGCGCGCCATCGAATCGCCCCTGTCCCTTCGAGTCACACCCGGAGGCCGGGTCCGTTGCCGCCGCGCGACAGGTCCTGCCGGAATCACGCCTGATTCCAACAGCCGCCGCTGGCAGTACCCTTGCAGAGCCTCGTTGAACACGAGGACGCCCTGGCGCGTCCGTCATCCGGGTGTGGCCATGAAGACCATTTTCGGCAAAGTCCTGGCGCTGTCCGCAACGCTCGCAGTGGCTCCGGCCGTCGCACTGGCCCAGGCGCCGGAGTACGCGGAGCCGTACGCTGCGGAGCCGTACGCCGCGGAGCCAGACGAGATCCCTCCGGCGCCGCCGACCGAGAGCGCCCCCCTGCCTCCCGCCGACGAGGTGCAGGCTCCGGCCCAGCAGGCCGCTCCCCCGGGACAGTGGGTGTACACGGAGCAGTACGGCTGGGTCTGGATGCCGTACGGAAGCTCCTACACGTACATCCCGCAGGACGGCGGCGCGCCGAACATGTACCTCTACTACCCGGCGGTCGGCTGGACGTGGGTGATCGCACCCTGGGTGTGGGGCTGGGGGCCGATGCCCTTCTTCGGCAGCCTGGGCACGTGGCACTTCGGCTGGTACGGGCACGGCTTCGGCCACTGGTACGGATTCCGGGGCGGCTACGCGGGCTGGAGCGGCCGCGGCTACTGGCAGGGCGGGCGCTGGAACGGCTACCGCGGCGCCTACCCGGCGCCGGCGCGGGGCGGCTACGCGCCTCGCGGCTACGCCTATCGCGGCTCCGCGCCCTGGAATGGCCGGGCGGCGCCGCCGCGGATGGGCAACGGGTTCGTCCCGCGCGGCGGGTTCGCGACGCCGTATCGCGGGTACTCCGGTGGGCCCCGGGGCGGTCCGGTGGCCTCGCCGCGGGGAGGATTCGGTGGCCGAGGCGGCTTCGGCGGCCACCCCGGCGGCGCATTCGGCGGCCACCCGGGCGGCGGACGCGTCGGAGGCGGCTACCCCGGTGGCGGCCACCCCGGTGGGGGTCACTCCGGCGGAGGCCACTCCGGCAGCGGTCACGGCGGCGGCCGTGGCGGGCATCGCTGACCGAGGCGCGCCCGCTCAGCGCATGCGGTAGGCCTGGGGGATCTGGTCGGCGGACTGGACCACCAGGTCGAGATCCCGCAGCAGGCCGTCGGCGAGCTCGTAGATCCAGCCGTGGACCGCGAGCGGCTGCCCGCGTCGCCAGGCGTCCTGGACGATGGTCGTGTGGCAGACGTTGGCCACCTGCGCCGCCACGTTCAGCTCGCAGAGCCGGCCGTGGCGCGCCGCGGGGTCGGCGATGCGCTCGAGCTCCTCGCGGTTCGCCGTGTAGACGTCGCGGATGTGGCGGAGCCAGTTGTCGATGAGCCCCAGGGGCTCCGGGCTCATGGCCGCCTGCACGCCGCCGCAGCCGTAGTGGCCGCAGACGATGACGTGCTTCACGCCCAGCACCTCGATCCCGTACTGCAGGACCGACAGGCAGTTCAGGTCCGTGTGCACCACCACGTTGCCGACGTTGCGGTGCACGAAGATCTCGCCGGGCAGGCGGCCGACCACCTGGTCCGGCGGGAGGCGGCTGTCGGAGCAGCCGATCCACAGCAGCTGCGGCCGCTGGGCGCGCACCAGCCGCTCGAAGAACCCGGGGTCCCTCTGGCGCATGCGAGCGGACCACGCCCGGTTCTGGTCGAAGCACTCCTGGAGAGCCTTCACCGTTCACCTCCGCCTCGGGAGAGGATAGCCTCGGGCGCTCGCGAAAAGGAGATGCCATGCCCCTCGTCACCCTCACGGTCCGCAAGCCCAAGACGCCGGCCTTCAAGTCCGCGGTCCTGGCGGCCGTCCACCGCGCCCTGGTCGCCGCCGGCGTACCGGAGAAGGACCTGTTCCACCGGGTGCTGGAGCTCGCCCGGGAGGACTTCCGCTTCGACCCGTCGTACCCCGACGCCGCCGAGCCGCGCACGGAGGACTTCGTGCTGGTCGAGATCCTGCTCTCGGTGGGACGAAGCGTGAAGGTGAAGCGGAAGATCCTCGCCGACCTCGTCGAGGGGCTGCGGCGCGACCCGGGGATCGACCCGGAGAACGCCATGGTGGTCTTCAAGGAGACCCAGTGGGAGAACTGGTCCTTCGCCGGCGGCCGCCAGATCCACGTCGGGTAGCGGCCCGAGGGGCGTGGCCACCGTTCGGGGCCTGCCCGTCTTCGGGAAGCCGGGGGGACGCCGCCCTAGATCCCGGCGGCGACCCGCCGAGGCATCGTGTCCCGGATGGGTCGGCCGTCGATCCGGCTCCGCGCGGCCCGACCAGGGGACGGGAGGGAAGAGAGGACGGACACCATGGAGTACCTGCTGCTCATCTACGAGAACGAGAAGCGCTTCGCGAAGGGCTACCCCGACGCGGAGATGCAGGAGTACCGCGCCTTCGGCCAGCAGTTCGCGAAGGCCATCCAGGGCGGCCACGCGCTCCAGCCGACCGCCACCGCCACCACGGTGCGCCTGCGCGAGGGGAAGCGGCTCACGACCGACGGGCCCTTCGCCGAGACCAAGGACCAGCTCGGCGGCTACTACCTCGTCGAGGCGAAGGACCTGGACGAGGCGATCGGCATGGCCGCGAAGATCCCGGCCGCACGCTACGGCTCGGTCGAGGTGCGGCCGATCATGAAGTTCAGTTGACCGACCTCGATCGCCTGTGCCGCGCGGAGTGGGGCCACCTGCTCTCGGCGCTCATCCAGGCCTTCGGCGACTTCGACGTCGCCGAGGAGGCGCTGCAGGAGGCGTTCGCCGCCGCGGTCGCGGCCTGGCCGCGCGGCGAGCCGCGGTACCCGCGCGCCTGGCTCTACGGGACCGCCCGGCACAAGGCCATCGACCGGCT
>DATIFE010000038.1:0-4845 GCA_035455425.1 Anaeromyxobacteraceae bacterium
GAGGAGGCCGAGGCCCGCCTGCGGGCCCAGCTCCCCGTCGACGAGAGGCGGCCCGCGCCGACTTCGTGGTGGTGAACGACGGGGACCCGGCGGCCCTGCCGGCCAAGGCGGCGGCGCTGCTGGCCGACCTCCGGGCCGGCCTGGGCCGGAGGCTTCCCAGCGAGCCGCCCTGGCGGTACTAGTCGGGCATGGCGCCGGCGGGAGGTCTGGTCTTCGTCACCGGCTATCCGGGCTTCATCGGTCGCCGGCTGGTGCGGCGCATGGCCGAGCTGCGGGGGCCCGGGCTGCGGCTCGCCCTGCTGGTCCGCCCGGAGCGCGCCGAGCAGGTGCGGCAGGCGGTGCCCGCGCTGGGCGCGGGCGAGGCCGAGGTGCTGGAGGGGGACGTGACCCGGATGCACTTCGGGCTCTCCGGCGGGGAGTACAAGCGCCTGGCCCGCGAGACCACGGAGATCTGGCACCTGGCCGCCGTCGACGACCTCTCCGCCGAGGCGCGGCTCATCCGCGCCGTCAACGTCGAGGGCACCCGCACCGTGCTGGAGCTGGCGCGCGCCGCCCCGAACCTGGGGCGGCTGCACCACTTCTCCAGCGCCGTGGTCTCCGGGAACCGCGAGGGCGTGATCCTCGAGGACGAGCTGGAGATGGGCCAGTCGTTCGGCAACCCGTACGAGGAGTCGAAGTACCACGCGGAGCGGCTGGTCCGCGAGGCCCAGCCCTCCCTGCCGGCCACCGTCTACCGGCCCGGCATCGTGGTGGGCGACTCGCGGACCGGCGAGATCGACCGCTTCCAGGGCCCCTACGAGCTCGCCATCCTGCTGGTGTCCTCGCCGCTGGCGGTTCCCCTTCCCCTCCCCCGCAACGGCATCGCGCCGCTCAACGCCGTGCCGGTGGACTTCGTCGCCGAGGCGGCCCTCTCCATCGGCGGGAACCCCGCGGCGGCGGGGCGGACCGTGCACCTGGTCGACCCGGCGCCCCTCTCGGTCCGGCGGGTCTACGAGCTCATCGCGCGGCGCGCCGGCAAGTCGCTGCCGCCGGTCTCGCTCCCCCACCGCGCGGTGGAGGCGGTCCTGTCGCTGCCCCTGCTGGAGAAGCTGGCGCGCTCCCAGCGCGCCGCCATCCAGCTGGTGAACCGCATCGCGGTCTACAACCCGCGCAACATGCTGGAGCTGCTGGCCGGCACGGGGATCCTGTGCCCGCCCATCACCGCCTACCTCGACCGGCTCATCGAGTACGTGCGCGGTCACTACGGGGCGCCCGCGCCCGACGCCCCGGCCGCGCCCGCCGAGGACCCGCTCGACGACCCCCTCCCCCGCTGAGCGCCGGCGGGGAGGGCGCCGGTCCGCGGGACCGGCTACCGCCGCCCCAGCCGGCGGTCCCGCTGCGTGCGGACGCGCAGCCGCAGCGCGTTCAGCTTGATGAAGCCCTCGGCGTCGTTCTGCTTGTAGACATCCTCGGCCTCGAAGGTGGCGAGCTTGGGGTCGAACAGGCTGCGGTCGCTCCGGCGCCCCACCACCCAGCAGTTCCCCTTGAAGAGCTTCACCCGCACCGTGCCGGTGACGTCCTTCTGCGTCTCGTCGACCAGCGCCTGCAGCGCCAGCCGCTCGGGTGCGTACCAGTAGCCATTGTAGATCAGCTGGGCGTAGCGGGGGATGACCGAGTCGCGGGTGATGAGCACCTCGCGGTCCATGCACAGGGTCTCGAGCCCGCGGTGGGCGGCGTGGAGCACGGTGCCGCCAGGGGTCTCGTAGACGCCGCGGACCTTCATGCCCACGTACCGGTCCTCGCACATGTCGAGCCGGCCGACGCCGTGCTCGCCGGCCACCTGGTTGAGGTGCGCCAGGAGCCTGGCCGGCGACATCTTCTTCCCGTCCACCGCCACCGGGTTGCCGTCGAGGTAGTCGATCTCGAGGTAGCGCGGCCGGGCCGGGGCCTTCGCCGGGTCCCGCGTCACGAGGTACACGTGCTCGGGGCACTCGGCCCACGGATCCTCGAGGATCCCGCCCTCGTGGGAGCAGTGGAACAGGTTCCGGTCGGTGGAGTAGGGCTTGTGGAGCGTGGCCGTCACCGGGATCTTGAAACGCTTGCAGTAGTCGATGAGGTCGGAGCGGCCCTTCAGCTCCCACTCGCGCCAGGGGGCGATGACCTGGATGTTGGGCTCGAGCTGGTAGGCGGTCAGCTCGAAGCGCACCTGGTCGTTCCCCTTGCCGGTGGCCCCGTGGGAGACGGCGGTGGCCCCCTCCTTGCGGGCGACGTCCACCATGTGCTTGGCGATGATGGGACGGGCCACCGAGGTGCCGAGCAGGTAGAGCCCCTCGTAGACCGCGTTGGCGCGGAGCATGGGGAAGACGAAGTCGCGCACGAACTCCTCGCGCACGTCGCGCTGCACGTACTTCGAGGCGCCGGTCTTGCGCGCCTTCTCCGCCAGCGGCGAGAGCTCCTCGCCCTGTCCCAGGTCCGCGCAGAAGGCGATGACCTCGGCGCCGTAGTTCTCGACCAGCCAGCGGAGGATCACGCTGGTGTCGAGGCCGCCGGAGTAGGCGAGGACGATCTTCTTGGGCTTGGCCACGGCTCTTGGCTCCTGGAGACGGGGAAGGGAGGCCCGCGGTCGGGCGCGGGAGGCCGCTTCCATACCACGAACCGGCGCGGATGTGCCGGACGGCTGCTAGCTCGTGATGACGCCTTCCGCGAGCAGGGTCGCGAGGATCCGGGCCGTGTCGAGGCGGGGCAGGCCCGACAGCGCGAAGAGGTCCTCGTAGTTCACCGAGCCGTCGATCTGGGCCAGCAGGAAGCCGGCGCGGTGGTCCAGGTTCAGCCAGAGCACCTCCTCCGGCTTGATGGCCAGCCGGGGGATCCGGCTCATCGACCCGAGCTTCGACTCGTACATGGCGATGAGCGTCGACTCGTTCTGCCGGAGGTAGGCCCGCGCCTCGGCGTGGCTCGGGTTCACCTTGAGGATCTTCTCGATCATCTCCAGCGAGCCGGAGAAGTCGCCCAGCGCGTGGAGCTCCTTCGCCCCCTGCACCCAGACGTCCACGTCGGAGACCGGCTTGGCCGGCACCGGCGTGGGCGCCGGCTGTCCCTGGTCCGGCACCAGCGGCTTCAGGTCGGACTTCTCGTCGATGGTGGCGAGGTCCAGCCCTCCCTCGCCGTCGAGCACGATGGAGGCGGCCTCGGCCGGCCCCTGGTCCCAGGGCGAGGGGGCGTACTCCGAGAGCGTGGTGCGCTCGTTCGACCTCGGCTCGGCGCGCGGCGCCGGGAGCGCCACCCCGGTCCTGCCGCCGGCCTCGGGCGCGGCCGCGGGAACGGCGGGGACGGGCACCGGCCGGGGCAGCCCGTCCGGCGCTCCGCGGAGCAGGTCGAGGTAGGCCCGGGCCCGGTCGTTCAGCGGCTCGAGCGCCAGCGCCTCTCCCCAGAGCCGCTCCGCCTCGTCGAGCTGCCCGCGGGTGTAGGCCTTGATGCCCTGCTCGATGAGCTGGGAGGCCGGCCTCACGGCTGCTCCTCCGGCGGCCGCGCTCCCGCCGCCAGGCTCTTGAAGAGCTGCAGGGTCCGGTCGAGCTGCTCCTCGTTGGCCTGGAGCGCCGGCAGGTCGCGCGAGGCCACCGCCTGCTTCACCCGCTTGATGACCCCCACGGCCTTGTCCACCGCGTCCTTGCCGAAGCGGCTGCGCGCCAGGGCCTCGGTCACCGCGGGCACCAGCGCCTCGATCTCCTTCATCGCCGCCTCGGCGGCCTCGCGGCGGCGCTCGAACTCGCTCACCACCTGCTTGCGCTCCAGCGCCTCGTCCAGGTGCTCGTCGAGGATGTGGCGGAGCTCGTCCTCGGTGAGGCCGCTGGTGGCGGTGACGGTGATGGAGTGGCGCTGGCCGGTCTGGAGGTCGCGCGCCGAGACGCCGACGATGCCGTCGGCGCTGATGTCGAACTGGACCTCCACCTCCACCTCGCCGCGCCGGGCCGGGCGCAGCCCGTCGAGCACGAACTCCCCGAGGAGCTCGTTCTCGGTGGCCTTCTCGGACTCGCCCTGGAGCACCGCGATCCGCACCGCGGTCTGGTTGTCCTGCACGGTGGTGAAGATGCGGGTGGCCCCGGTGGGAACGGTGGTGTTGCGCGGGATGACGGTCTCGAAGTAGCCGCCCACCACCATGATGCCCAGGTTGTGGGGGGTGACGTCGAGGAGCAGGACCTCCGCCTGGCCCTTCTGCGGGAACGCCAGGGCGTGGGCCTGGATGGCGGCCCCCAGGGCCACCACCTCCTCCGGGTGCACGCCGCGCGAGGGCTCGCGCCCGAAGAACTCGCGCACCGCCCTCTGGACCCGCGGCATCCGGGTCATGCCGCCCACCAGGATGACGTCGCCCACGTCGCGGGCCCTCACCCCCGCGTCCCGCAGCGTCTTCTCCGTCACCTTGACGGTCCGGTCCACCAGGTCGGCGGTCAGCTCCTCCAGCTTCTCGCGGGTCAGCTGCTTCTCGAGGTGGAGCGCCGGCCGGCCGTCTCCCCCGCCGGCCAGGAACGGGAGCGAGATGCTGGTGGCCGGCGCCGCCGAGAGCTCGATCTTCGCCTTCTCGGCGGCGTCCTTGAGCCGCTGCAGGGCCATCTTGTCGGCCCGCAGGTCGATGCCGCCGTTCTCCTTGGCGAAGGTGAAGACGATCCAGTCCATGATGCGGCGGTCGAAGTCCTCGCCGCCGAGGTAGGTGTCGCCGCCGACGCCCACCACGTCGTAGACGCTCTTGCCGATGTCGAGGATGGAGATGTCGAAGGTGCCGCCGCCCAGGTCGAAGACCACCACCTTCTTCTCCATCTGCTTGCCGAAGCCGTAGGCCAGGGCGGCGCTGGTCGGCTCGTTGATGATGCG
>DATIFE010000039.1:0-4510 GCA_035455425.1 Anaeromyxobacteraceae bacterium
CAGCCGCTCGGCCTCGCGGCGCAGGCGCGCCGACTCGTCGGCGACGCGCGCGGCCGCCTCGGGCGCCTCGAGGGGCGCACAGCGCAGCGCCCCGGCGACGCGGGCGAGGCGCTCCTGGGAGCCCGCCAGCGCCCGCACCACCCTGCCGCCGCACTGGAACTCGACGCGCGCCCCCGCCGCCCACTTCTGCGCCCGGAGCACCGCGACGCAGCCCACCTCGCCGGTGCGCCGCGGGTGCGTGCCGCCGCAGGGGGACGCGTCGACGACGCCCCCCGATCGCTCGGAGGAGGCGGGCTCCGCCCGCCGAACGGGCGGAGGCGAAGCCGAAGCATTCGAAGGCCCAGCCTCATCCGGCTGCCCCTTCGCTCGCAGCTCCCCGACGATCACCACCCGCGAGCCCCTGGACGGCTCCCTGCGCAGCGGCAGCCGCGCGAGCTCCTCCGGCGCGAGGTCGCGGGCCGCCACCGGCAGGTCGGCCCACACCGTGGCGTTGCAGGCCGCCTCCACCTCCCGCAAGGTCCCGGGCCCGAGCCGGGTCGCCGCCACGTCGAGGTCGATGGTGCAGACCTCCTCGCCGAGGTGGAAGGAGACGGTCCTGGCCCCGAGCAGGCGCTCGAAGGCGGCCGAGAGGAGGTGCTGGCCGTGGTGCTGCTGCATGTGGTCGAAGCGGCGGGGCCAGTCGACCTCCCCGGCCACCCGGCCCTGCGGCGCCGGGCCGCCGAGCAGGTGGAGCACCTCGCCGTCCACGTCGCGGACGTCGATCACCGCCGCGCCGCCGAGGGTGCCCCGGTCGGCGGGCTGGCCCCCACCCTCGGGGTAGAAGGCGGTGCGCGACAGGGTCACGGCCGGGTGGCCGTCCACGGCGCGCTCCGCCACCACGTCGGCCTCGAAGCGGGTGAGGTAGGAATCCGCGAGGTACAGGCGTTCGGCCATGCCCGAGTCTAGCCGCGCCGGGCTGCCGGTTTCAGGGAATCCGCGGGCTTGGCCCCCGGCGCGCCACCCCCCGCGCCGCCCTTTCACGCCGGGCCGGGATTGGCTATTGTCCGCGCGCCCAGCCGCGCGGAGGTGCCATGCTGCAGAAGCTGATGCCGAGGTCCGACGATTTCTTCGACGACTTCGAGAAGCAGGCCGCCGCCACCGTGGAGGGGGTCAAGCTCTTCAGGGCCCTGCTCGAGGACTTCACCGACATCCCCGCCAAGGTGAAGGCCATCAAGGACGTGGAACACCGGGCCGACGACATCACCCACCGGGCCTTCGAGCGGCTCCACACCCAGTTCATCACGCCCTTCGACCGCAGCGAGATCCACCGGCTCCTCTCCCGCATCGACGACGTGCTCGACCTCGCCGACGCGGCCTCGGAGCGCCTCGGCCTGTACCAGGTGGGCACGGTCATCCCCGAAGCGCGCGAGCTCGCCGAGGTGCTGGTGGCCGCCACCGAGAAGATGCAGGAGGCCGTCCGGGGCCTGCGGAACATCAAGAACCCGACCGCGCTGCTCGAGGACTGCAAGCAGATCAACTCCCTCGAGAACCAGGGGGACACCCTCATCCGCCGGGCGCTGGCCCGCCTCTTCAACTCCAGCGGCTTCGATCCCCTCACGGTGATGAAGTGGAAGGAGATCCTCGACCTGGTCGAGGACGCCATCGACCGGACCGAGGACGTGGCCAACGTCATCGAGGGCGTGGTCCTGCAGCACGCCTAGGCATGCTCCTGCTCGCCGTCGTCATCGGGCTGGTGCTCGTGGCGCTGGCCTTCGACTTCCTCAACGGCTTCCACGACGCGGCGAACTCCATCGCCACCGTGGTCTCGACCCGCGTGCTCTCGCCGGTGGTGGCGGTGGGCTGGGCCGCCTTCTTCAACTTCATCTCCGCGCTCCCGGTGCTCTGGGGCAGCGAGCTCAAGGTGGCGAACACCATGGGCAAGGGGATCGTGCAGTTCGAGTCCCTGCGCGCCCTGGGCGTCGCCTACGTCCTCACCGTCATCTTCGCCGCCCTGGTGGGGGCCATCGTCTGGAACCTGCTCACCTGGTGGTGGGGGCTGCCCTCCTCGTCGTCCCACGCCCTGGCGGGCGGGCTCATCGGCGCCGCCCTGCCGGCGCTGGGGCCGTCGGGCCTCATCGCCGCCGGGATCGTGAAGATCGCGCTCTTCATCGTGCTCTCGCCGGTCATCGGGCTGGTCCTGGGCTCGGCGATGATGGTGCTGACCACCTGGACCGTGCGGCGCAGCACCCCGGCCCGCGTGGACCGCTGGTTCCGCAGGCTGCAGCTCGGCTCCGCCGCCGTCTTCTCGTTCAGCCACGGCACCAACGACGCGCAGAAGGTCATGGGCGTCATCGCGGTGGTGCTCTACGGCACCATCTGGGCGGGGAGGCCCTTCCACGTCCCGTTCTGGGTGGTGCTGCTCTGCCACCTGGCCATCGCCCTCGGCACCTTCTTCGGCGGCTGGCGCATCGTCCGGACCATGGGGCACAACCTGACGAAGCTGCAGCCCATCGGCGGCTTCTGCGCCGAGACGGGCGGCGGCGTCACCATCCTGGCGCTCGCCGCCGCCGGGATCCCGGTCTCCACCACCCACACCATCACCGGGGCCATCGTCGGCGTCGGCGCCACCAAGGGCACGCGCGCGGTGCGCTGGGGCGTCGCCGGTCGGATCATCTGGGCGTGGGTGCTCACCATCCCCATGGCGGCCCTGGTGGCGGCGATCACCTACGGCGTCACCCGCTTCGCCATCCAGCTCCTCGCCAGCTAGGCGGCAACAGGCGGGTATTCCTGGGCTTTCCCGCTCGTCCGGCACCGCGCTCGCACCCCGTCCCACGAGCGCCCGGCGGGGCGCCCACCGAAACCCGCCCTGGATCCGCGTGTTACATTCCCGTGGATGGTGCTGGATCCCGACGCGGCTTTGATGGTCGCGTTCCAGAGGGGCGACCCGTCGGCGTTCAGGACCCTTTTCGAGAGGCACGCGCGGTCGATGGTCGCCTTCTGCCACCACTTCGTGAGGGACGCGGCCCGCGCCGAGGAGCTCGCCCAGGACGTGTTCCTGAAGCTCCACCACGCCGCCCCGAGCTACCGGCCCTCGGCCCGGTTCAAGACCTTCCTCTACCGCATCGCCTCGAACCACTGCCTCAACGAGCTGCGCCGGGGGGAGTACGGGGCGCGGGCCGCCGAGCCGCACGGGGAGGCCGTGGACCTCGACGCCCTGCCGGGCAGCGCCGCCACGCCGGAGGAGGAGGCCGTGGGCGACGCGCTCGGGCGCGCCGTCGCCGAGCTGCTCCAGCGGCTGCCCGAGAGGCAGCGGCTCGCCTTCGCCATGTGCCGCTTCCAGGGGCTCTCGTACGAGGAGATCGCCGAGGTGCTGGAGGTGAGCGTCCCGGCGGTGAAGTCGCTCATCCACCGCGCCACCGAGGCCGCGGCCGAGGCCCTGGCGCCCTTCGCGCCGGACGGCGGGGAGGCGCCATGAGCTGCGTCCGCGAGGAGCTGACCGCGCTCTGCGACGGCGCGCTCGAGCCGGCCGCGCGGGAACGCGTCGAGGCCCACCTCGCCGGCTGCGCGTCGTGCCGCGCCGCCCGGGCCCGCATCGAGGCCACCCTCGGGACCCTGGCGCGCCTCCCGCCGCCGCCGGAGCCTTCCCCGACCTTCGCCCAGCGCTTCCAGGCCAGGCTGGCGCGCCAGGAGGACGCCCCCCCGCGCTTCCTGGCGCGCCTGCCCTGGCGGTACCTCGCCCCGCTGGCGGCCGTGGGCGCCGCGGCCGCGATCCTGGCCGGCGTGGGCCTGCGCGAGCGCCGCCAGCGCGAGTTCCTGGCCCGGCACCTCGACCTGTTCGAGAGCTACGAGGCCGTGGCCAGCCTCGGCGACGTGGACGAGGCGGACGCGGAGGTGGTGGCCCACCTGCACGAGCTGGAGGACCGGCCGTGAGGCACGCCCTGGCCGCCGCGCTCCTCCTGCTCCTCGCCGCCCCCGCGGTGGCGGAGGACGTTCCCGCCGAGACCCCGCGCCAGCGCTGGGAGAAGCTCTCCCCCGAGCAGAAGGACCAGCTGCGCCGCAAGTACCAGGAGTGGAAGAAGCTCGGGCCCGACGAGAGGAGCCGGCTGCAGGAGGCGCTGCGCCGGCTCGAGTCCCTCTCGCCGGAGGGGCGCGCCGCGGTGGAGCGCAACTACGAGCGCTTCCAGAAGCTCCCGCCCGAGCAGCAGCGCCAGCTCCTGGAGCGGCTTCGGCGCTGGCGCGAGATGCCGCCGGAGCGCCGCGCGGAGATGCGCCGCCGCTTCCAGGACGTCCTGGACGCCTCGCCCGACGACCGGGACCGGTACATGGAGAACCTGAGGCGCTGGCGCGACATGTCGCCGCGCGAGCGCGAGAGCGCCCGCGAGCGCTGGCGCGATCGCCGGGACAGGGGGATGCGCCGGAAGTAAGCTCGCCGGGTGCGCCCCGCGGTCGCCCTCGCCCTCTTCCTCGCCTGCGCCGCGCCCGCACGATCGCGCGCCGACGATCCCCGCCCCCCGCCCGCAAAGGAGGAGCG
>DATIFE010000040.1:0-42943 GCA_035455425.1 Anaeromyxobacteraceae bacterium
GTAGGCCTGCCGGTTCACCACCAGCGCCCGGCCCACGGCCGCGGCGCCGCCCAGGCCCACCGCCGCCAGCGCCAGCAGCGCCACCAGCCCGGCCGCCAGGAGCGCGCCGCGGGCGTCGCCGCGCGCCGCGCGCACCATCCCCTCCACCTTCGCCGGGACCGGCTCCCCCTCCCTCGTCAGCAGGCCGCGCGGCTGCCGGTGGACGTCGACGTCCCAGGAGGACGCGTCCGGTCCCGCCTCGGCCGGCAGGCCAAGGCGCGCCGCCACCTCGCCCGCCCGGGCCACCTCCGCCCGCGCCCGCTCCGCCACCGCCTCCTGCCGCCCGCGCTCGTCCCGCTCCAGGCCGCGCACGGCACCGGCGCCGAACCAGCCCATCCCGGCCGCGAGCGCGGCCAGGGCGGCCGCCGCCAGGGGGAGCCGCCGGTCCGGCAGCCAGCGAAGGGCCACCAGGAAGGCGAGGAGGGGCAGGACGGCGGAGAGGAGCGCGTCCAGCCACCCGGGCCGCGCCGCCGCCCCGTGGGCGGCGGCGGAGATCTGCACCATCCCCACCACCTGCCCGCCGGCCTCGAGCGGCGCGGCCAGCTCGCGCCCGCCCCCGGGCAGGCGCTCGATCTCGATCTCCGGCTTGCGCGCCTCCCCCTCCCGGTTCCCGGCGACCGCGGCGCGCAGGCGCTGGGCCTGGTCGAAGAGCGGCTTCTCCTCCCGGGAGAGCCTGCGCGGCGCGGCCCGCTCGCCCGCGTCCCGGGGAGAGGTCGAGGCCTCGAGCAGGAGTCCCTGCAGCAGCACCACCCGGGCCTCCCCGCCCGGCGGCTGCCCGGCCTGCCAGGCCGCGACCGCCTCGCGGACCCGGTCCCCGCCGCCGCCGGCGCGCGACACCAGGTCGCCCAGGGCCACGAGCGAGAGGATGTCCTTGCGGACCTCGGCGTCCTCCGCGGCCTGGCGTCGCTCGCCGGAGAGGAGCAGCGCCGTTCCGCCCACCCCGAGGGCCAGGGCGGCGGCGAGCCCGGCGGCGAAGCGCCGGCGGTGGGAGGGCGCCCGCTTCACCTCACCGGCTCTTCCGGAGACCGGCCACGTCGCGCTCCACGGCCTTCTGGGCCACGTCGAGCGCCTCCTGGGGAGAGGTCGAGCCGGCGTTGATCTTGTTGAGCGCGGTGGTGGCCGGCGACCACATCATGGTCATCTCCGGCACGTTGGGCATGGGCACCGCCACCTCCACCTGCTTGCGGAAGCTCGCCAGGATGGGGTCGGCGGCGACCTTGGGGTCGTCGTAGACGGCCTTCAGCGCCGGGCTCTGCCGCCCCTCGAGCGCCATCACCCGGGCCGCCTCCAGGTCCGTCAGGTACTTCACGAACTCGAAGGCCGCCTCCTTCTGCTTCGACGGCGCCGAGACGAACACGCCCTCCACCGTCATCCAGGGGCGCATGGGCTTGTTCCCGGCCTCGCTGATGAGGGGCAGCGGGGCCAGGCCGTAATCGACGTCCTTCGAGACCTCGCCCAGGAACCACGGCCCGGAGAGGGTCATGGCCGCCTTGCCCTCGTTGAAGAGCGAGGTGATGAGCGCCACCGAGGGCTCGGCCGGCATGAAGCCCTCCTTGCCCCAGCGCACCAGGAGCTCCATGGCCTTGACGTTCGGCGGCGCGTTCAGCGTGGGCCGGGTCCCGGGTCCGAAGACCGCGCCCCCGTAGCCGTTGATGAGCGAGGCCACGTAGTAGAAGTCGTTGTAGGCCCAGGCGAGCCCGAAGCGGCCGGCCGGCCTGTTGGTGAGGGAGCGGCCGAGCTTCACCAGCTCGGCGGTGGTCCTGGGGGGCGCCTTCACCAGCTTCCGGTTGTAGATGAGCGTGATGACCTTGTAGTCGAGCGGCAGGCCCCACAGGCTCTCGCGGTAGGTGAGCGCCTCGATGGTGGTGGGGATGAAGCGCTTCTTGAGCGCGTCGTCCACGTAGAAGTCGATGGGCTCCACCGTGTTGCCGGCCTCGATCCAGCCGCCCATGCGGTCCTGGGCGTAGATGAAGACGTCCGGTCCCTTGCCGCGGGGCACCGCCGCCGAGATCTTGTCGGCGAAGGCGTCGTAGGGGACGGCCAGCGTCGAGACCTTCACCTTGGTGGCCGGCCGGGCGTTGTAGGCCGCCACCACCTTCTCGAAGGCGGCCTTCTCGCCGCCCCGGTAGGCGTGCCAGACCACCAGGTCCTCGGCCCGGCCCGCGCCCGGGACGGCCAGGGCGGCGGCGAGGAGGAGGAGATGCCTTCGCATGGGGTTCACTCCCTCGGTTCGGGGCGAGCCGTTCCGTCGCCGATGCGGCGCTGGCTCTCCGCGTCGAAGAGGTGCAGCGCGTCGAGCTCCAGCCGCACCTCGAGCTTGCTCCCGATCGCCGGCTGGCGGTGCGGGTCCTGCTTGAAGACCAGGGCGTCCTCGCCGACGCGGGCGTGGACCACCACCTCGTCGCCGAGCGGCTCGGCGATCTCCACCGAGACCGGCAGCGCCGCCGCCTCCCCGCGCGGCGCGCGCCCCTCGGGGACCACGTTCTCGGGCCGGATGCCGGCCACCACCCTGGCGCCGTCGCGGCCGGCCAGCGCCGCCCGGAGGCGGGAGGGAGCCGGCAGCTCGAACCCGCGCGCCGCCAGCGCCGTGCCGCCCTTGGCCACCGAGGCGTCGAAGAAGCTCATGGGCGGGGTGCCGATGAAGGCCGCCACGAAGAGGTTGGCCGGCGTCTCGTAGAGCTCCAGGGGCGGCCCGACCTGCTGCATCTTCCCGGCGTGGAGCACCGCGATCCGGTCGCCCATGGTCATGGCCTCGACCTGGTCGTGGGTGACGTAGATGGTGGTGACCTCCAGGCGGGCCTGGAGCTTCTTGATCTCGGCCCGCATCTGGACCCGCAGCTTGGCGTCGAGGTTGGAGAGCGGCTCGTCGAAGAGGAAGACCGAGGGCTTGCGGACGATGGCCCGGCCCAGGGCGACGCGCTGGCGCTGGCCGCCGGAGAGCTCCTTGGGCTTGCGCTCCAGCAGCTCCTGGATGCCGAGGATGCGCGCCGCCTCGCCGACCAGGCCCTCCATCTCCGCCTTCGGGGTCTTGCGGAGCCTGAGCCCGAACTCGAGGTTCTCCCGCACCGTCATGTGCGGGTAGAGCGCGTAGCTCTGGAAGACCATGGCGATGTCGCGGTCCTTGGGCGGGACGTCGTTCACCACCCGGTCGCCGATGGAGATGGTGCCGCCGGTGATCTCCTCGAGCCCGGCCACCATCCGCAGGGCGGTGGACTTGCCGCAGCCGGACGGCCCCACCAGCACCATGAACTCGCGGTCGCGGATCTCGAGGTCCAGCCCCTCGATGACGCTCACCTGCCCGAACCGCTTCGTCACCTGCTTCAGGACGACGGCCGCCATCGACCCCCCTCGGGCTCCCGGCCGGCCGGGCGCACGCGTGCGGGTTCCTGCTCGCTGGGCCCGGAGTGTAGCCAAATGCGGCCGGCTGACGAGCGACATGGTGGGGCGGCAAAGCGGCGCCCCTCCGGGCAACGCGATGCGTCATCGTCGCACCCCTCAGCGAACGATTGCGCGCGCCCGGGCGTTGTGATGCGCTCTGGCGCCCGCCGGAGATCCGAGGAGGCAGCCATGAAGGTCCTCATCGCCGACGCCTTCCCCAGGGACCGCATCGCCGACATCGCCGCCCTGGGCGTCGAGGTCGAGCACCGCCCCGACGTGGCGGTGAAGGACCTCCCCGCGGCCGTCGCCGCGGCCTCGATCCTGGTGGTGCGCGGCAAGCAGGTTCCGGCCGAGGTCTTCGAGAAGGGCGACGCGCTCTCGCTCGTGATCCGCGCCGGCGCCGGCGTCAACACCATCGACGTCGGCGCCGCCTCGCGCCGCGGCGTGTACGTGGCCAACTGCCCCGGGCAGAACGCCATCGCCGTCGCCGAGCTGGCGCTGGGCCTGATGGTGGCGCTCGACCGGCGCATCCCCGACAACGTGGCCCTGCTGCGCGCCGGCAAGTGGGACAAGAAGACCTTCTCCGAGGCTGGCGGGCTCTACGGGCGCACCCTGGGCATCGTCGGCCTGGGATCGATCGGCCGCGAGACGGCGCGCCGGGGCCAGGGGTTCGGCATGCGGATCCTGGCCTGGTCGCCCTCCCTCGACGACCCGCGGGCCAAGGAGCTCGGGGTCGAGCGCGCCCGCGACGTGCTCTCGGTGGCGCGCGGCGCCGACGTGCTCTCCCTGCACCTGCCGCTGGCGAAGGAGACCCGGGGCATCGTCGGCCGCGAGGTGATCGCGGCCATGAAGGCGGGCGCCATCCTGGTGAACACGGCGCGGGCGGAGCTGGTGGACCAGGAGGCGCTGCTCGAGGCGGCCCGGGCCGGGCGCATCCGGGTGGGCCTCGACGTCCACGCCGGGGAGCCGGAGAAGGGACAGGCCGACTTCGACAGCGAGCTGGCCCGGCTCCCCAACGTATACGGCACCCACCACATCGGCGCCTCCACGGCGCAGGCCCAGGACGCCATCGCCCGGGAGGTGGTGCGCATCCTCCAGGTCTTCCTGCGGGAGGGCTCGGTCCCGAACTGCGTCAACATCGCCCGCAAGACCCCGGCCCGCGCCCGGCTGGTGGTGCGGCACCACGACAAGGTGGGCGTCCTCGCCAACGTCCTCGACACCATCCGCGAGGCTGGCATCAACGTGGAGGAGGTCGAGAACACGGTCTTCGAGCACGCGGCGGCGGCCTGCTGCACCATCCAGCTCGACGAGCGCCCCTCCGACGCGCTGCTGGAGCGCATCCGCGGCCGCAAGGACGAGATCATCTTCCTGGAGTGCTTCGATCTGTAGACGGGGGACCCTCCCCACGTCGGCCCGGCATCCGGCATGATGCCGGCGCGTGAGAAGGCTCGTCCTGCCGTTCGCCGGCGCCTACTTCCTCTCCTACCTCTACCGCACCGCCAACGCGGTGGTGGGGCCGATCCTGGTGCAGGAGCTCTCCCTCTCGGCGGGCGCCATCGGGCTCCTCACCGGCTCCTACTTCCTGGCCTTCGCCCTGGCGCAGCTCCCGCTGGGCATGCTGCTCGACCGCTTCGGCGCGCGCCGCGTCGAGCCGGCCCTGCTGCTGGTGGCGGCCGCCGGGGCGCTCGCCTTCTCGGCCGGCGGGAGCCTCGCCGGGCTCGCGGCCGGGCGGGCGCTCATCGGCCTGGGCGTCTCGGCCTGCCTCATGGGCGCCCTGCACTCCTTCTGGCGGTCGTTCCCGGCCGAGCGGCAGGCCTCGCTCACCGGCTGGATCATGACCTCGGGCGGCCTGGGCGCGCTCGCCGCCAGCGCGCCGCTCGAGGCCGCGCTGCGGCTCGCCAGCTGGCGGCAGGTGTTCGTGGCCCTGGCCGCCGCCACCGTCGCCGCGGCGCTCTGGATCTTCCGCAGCGCCCCGGAGCAGCCACCGGCGCCCGGCGCCGAGGGCATGGGGCGGCAGTGGGCCGGGGTGGCCGCGGTCTTCGGGAGCGCCCGCTTCTGGCGGGTCGCGCCGCTCGGCCTCACCTTCACCGGAGGCTTCATGGCCGTGCAGGGGCTCTGGTCCGGGAGCTGGCTGCTCCACGTGAACGGCCTCTCCCGCGCCGCGGCCGCCGACCACCTGGCCGCCATGAACCTCGCCATGCTGCTCTCCTACGCCGCCATCGGCATCTCGGCCACGCCGCTGGCGCGGCGGGGGGTCCAGCCCGTCCACCTCGTCGGCGGCGGCGTGGCCCTGGCGCTGGCGGCGCTGCTCGCCATCGCCGCCGAGGCGACGCCCCGCACGCTGCCCCTGTGGATCGCCTTCGGCGCCTTCTCGAGCTTCGGCACCCTGGCCTACCCGGTGGCGGCGCAGGGCTTCCCCGCGGCGCTCGCCGGCCGCGCCAGCACGGCGCTGAACCTGCTGGTCTTCGTCGGCGCCTTCGGCATCCAGTGGGGCCTGGGCGTCGCCATCGACGCGCTGCGGGCCGGCGGGCTCGGCGACGCCGCGGCGCACCGGGCGGCCTTCGGCGGCCTGCTCGGCGCCCAGGTGCTGGCCTACGCCTGGTTCGCCGTGTCGGGCCGGCGCGCCGCTAGTTGATGGACGCCACCTGCATGGCCACCAGCTTGGAGGGCATGAGGAAGGTGATGAAGAGCGCCTCCGCCGGCGCGGGGAAGCAGCCCAGGGTGAGCGTGGTGGCCGCCGGGAAGGTCGCGGCGGTCACCGGGTTCCAGGCGCCGTTGCCGTTCTGGGAGCCCCCGAAGCCGTCGATGAAGGCCGCCGGCAGGAACATGGTGGTGGAGACGAGCGGGGCAATGCTCCCCGTCGGCTGCAGGCTGCAGGCCACCAGGGCGTTGCCGGTGGACGTGCTGGTCAGCTCGATCCGGCCCATGATGACGTAGCTTCCCGCCGGCAGGTTGAGGACCACGGCGCTGCCGATGGGCGCGCCCTCGGCGCTGTCGGCGACGAAGGCCGCCCCCGCGCCACCGGTACCGGGGGGGCCGGGCGGGCCCTGGATCCCTTGCGGGCCCTGGGGGCCTGCAGGTCCCTGGGGACCGGCGGTTCCCGGCGTCCCCGGAGCGCCGTCGGCGCCCGCGGGACCGGCCGGGCCCTGCGGGCCCTGCGGCCCTTGCGAGCCGGGCAGCCCCTGCGGGCCGGCCGGGCCCTGTGCCCCGGCCTGGGCGAGGAGCGACCAGTCGGAGCTCGGCGGCGCGATGAGCGCCGGAGTCGCGACGGCCACGTACGAGGAGCCGTTCAGCTCCACGGCGTCGTCGGCGGAGTAGCTGGCCGTCGCCGACCAGGCGCCGCGCCAGTTGAGGCCCTTCGGGCCCGCGGGCCCGGCGGGTCCCTGCGGTCCGGCGGGCCCCTGCGGCCCGGCAGGACCGGCGGGGCCGGCAGGCCCGGCAGGACCCTGCGGTCCCGGCGGACAGGTGGCGCAGCTTCCGCCGCCGTCCTCGCCATGGTCGCAGTCGTCGTGGTCCTCGTAGTCCTCGTGGTGGTTGCACTCGAGCGCCCCGCCCGAGGTGCAGGCGTGCCCGCGCTCGTCGCCGCTCCTGCGCGGGTAGCCGTAGAACGACGGGTCGCAGTGCGACGGCGACCACGGCGCCACCGAGCGCTCCTTGCCGGTGTCGCGGTCGCGGCAGACCGGATGCCCTCGCGAGTGATCGACGGAACGCACTCGCGAGCGTTCCTCGGGCCGCACCACCCTTCGCGGGCCGTTTCCGGCCAGCCCGGCGGCCGGGAGCAGGCCCAGGGCCAGCGCCGCCAGCGTCACCCCTACCGTGTTTGCCATTCGCGCCCTCGCTCTCACCTTTCTCGATATCGCCTCACGGCAGGAGCGAAATCAACGAGTCCGTTTGGGTCCGTGTGACTCATGGTACACGGCGCGCGGCAGGCGTGATGGCCGTCAAGGGCCGGACGGCCCGAACGGGGCAGGGCCGCCCGCCTACCCCCCGGCGACGGGGGAGAGCAGGTAGAGCTCGTCGCCGTCGGCCAGGGTCCGGCCGAGGCTCTCGTCGAGCGGGCAGCGCTCGCCGTTCAGCATCAGGGTGTGGCGCAGGTGCGGGCTCTGCTCCACGAACCGGCGCAGCGGCACGCCCTGCCGCTCGGCCTCCTCGAGGAGCGCCGCGAGCGTGCTGCCCGGCGGCAGGGAGAAGGTGCGGTCCAGGTCCTCCCAGCCGGCCCCGATGCGCCCCTTCACCAGCACGTGGACCCGGATCCCCGTCTCGCGCCCCAGGAGCGCCCGGAGCTTTCCCGCGAGGCTCATGCCGCCAGGTAGCCTGCCAGGAGCCCGTCGATGCCCAGCTCCCGGGCGCGGGATGGCGACAGCCTCCCGGTCTCCGGATCCCAGCGCATGGCGGCGAAGTAGTCCCGCCGCAGCCGCTCGATGGGAACGGTCACCCCCCGGAGCGGGCCGGCCCCCAGCAGCCCGTCTCCCTCCCCGAACATCCGCGGGTGCGGCGCCAGGTCCGAGGGGACCAGGCCCTCGCGGAGGTTGAAGGCGTTGCGCAGCGCCTGGATCCGCTCGCCGCAGGCCAGCAGCTCCCGCTCGGTCATGTCCCAGCCGGTCAGCGCGTTCACCAGGTCGAGCCACGGCAGCCCTCCGGTGAGCGAGGTGAACATGCACAGCCCGAGGCCGTTCATCACCTGGTGGGCGTTGCTGAAGTGCGCCTGGGCCACGCCCTTGCCGGCGGTGCCGTGCCAGGCGACGTTCACCTCGCGCGCCTCCACCGCCCCGGGGAGCGGGAAGCCGACCCCGAAGGTCTCGTTCCAGGAGGCGCCGCCGGCGGTGTGGCGCCCCGGAGTCGGGTCGGCCACGTAGGTCACGCCCATGAGCGAGGTGAAGCGGGGGTCGTGGTAGGCCGGCTCCTGCCCGTGGACGTGGACCGCGAAGCGCTCGCTCCCCTTCCCCACCCGCTGGGCGGCCCGCGCCGAGCCGTGCCGGAGCCAGGCGCCGCAGCCCTCCCCGGTGCCCATCTTCACCGTGAGCGCCAGGGCCGCCTCGCCGTTCCCCCAGCGCATGTCGACGCCGTCGAGGTCGGCCGGGCCGAGGATGCCCACCTCCACCGCCTCGCACACCCAGGCGATGGTGGCGCTGGAGCTGACGGCGTCGATGCCGTACCGGTTGCAGGCGTCGTGGCAGGCGGTCACGGCCGAGAGGTCGTCGACCAGGAGGTTGGCGCCGAAGCCGCAGATGGTCTCGTAGTCCGGTCGCCGCACGTCCGAGAGCCCGCGGCCCTTCACCGCCACGATGCCCTTGCACGGGGCGGGGCAGTCGCCACACGAGAGCTTGCGGGTGACCAGCTTGTCGACCTCGGCGCCGTCGAGCTTGTGCCCGCGCGTGGCGAGCGGGAAGTCGCGAGCGCCCACGCCCTTCCAGTTCTTGAGGGGCGAGTCGCCGTTCTCGATGGAGAGCGCCACCGCGGCGGTGGTGCCGCGGTCGGCCCAGAGCTGGCGCATCGCCTCCTGCGGCGCCTCGATCTTCATCCCCAGGCGGGTCATGGCGCGGTAGAGCCAGCCCAGCCTCCGCTTGGGCTTCGAGAACCAGACCATGAAGCGCATCAGCGGGCCCAGGGCCGACTTGTACTGCCGGTTGACGCGGTCGCAGAGCGCCCGGAAGCGGGCCGGGTCGGCGATGGGGACCTCGCCGCTTCCGCCCACCACGATGGCCTTCAGGTTCTTGCTGCCGTAGACGGCGCCGAAGCCCTGCCGCCCGAAGGCGTGGTAGCGGTCGTTCATCACCGAGGCGATGCGGGAGAGCGCCTCCCCGGCCGGGCCGATGGCCGAGACCCCCACCTCGCTGGTCTTGCCGTAGCGGGCCCGCAGCGCGTCGAAGGCCTGGGGGATCTCCTTGCCCCAGAGCTCGCCCGCCGGCTCGAGCGCCACCTTCCCGTCCTGGACCACCAGCACCGAGGGCACCGGGGCGCGGCCCTTCACCAGCAGCGCGTCGTAGCCCGCCTGCCGGAGCTGGCTGGCCACGCCTCCGCCCGAGTTGCTGTCGGCCCAGGTCCCGGTGAGCGGCGACTTGCCCACGATCTGGATGCGGCCGGAGAAGGGGGTGTGCACGCCCGTGAGCAGGCCCGAGACGATGGCGAAGCAGGACTCGGGGGCGAGCGGGTCGGCCCGGGCCGGGTAGTGCTTCCACATGAGCCAGGCGCCGAGGCCGTACCCGGCCAGGAACTGGCGGTAGACGGCCTCCTCCACCGCCTCCACCCGCGACGAGCCGTCGCCGAGATCGACCACCAGGACGCGGCCGTGCGTGCCGTGGCGCGCGGCGGTCGCGGACGATGCTGTCGGCATGGAGCCTCCCCGGGGAAGTGAACCCTCTTCTAGCAGGGGCGGCGGGCACCGGCGCGGCCCGGGAGGGCCGGCGTCAGGCCGGCGGGCAGCCCAGCTGGTCGGCCAGGTCCTGGAGGTCGCGCGCGTTCCAGTCCGCCTCCGGGTCGCGCGCCGGCGCCGCCGGGGCACCCGGGCCGCGCTCGAGCGGCCGGGCCACGTAGGCGGTGGCGCACCCGGCCCGGCGCGCTCCGGCGAGGTCGTCGCGGTGCGCCGCCACCATCAGCATCTGCCCCGGCTCGAGGTCGAAGGCCCGGCAGGCGCCCAGGTAGGCCTCGGGGTCGGGCTTGTAGCGCCGGAACACCTCCGCCGAGAGGATGCAGTCCCAGGGCAGGCCGGCGCGCTTGGCCATGTCGGCGAGGAGGCCGAGGTTGCCGTTCGAGAGCGTGCACAGGGTGTAGCGGCGCCGCAGGCGCGTCAGGCCGGGGACGGCGTCCGGCCAGGGATCGAGCCGGTGCCAGGCCCGGTTCAGGTGCCGCCGCCGCTCCTCGGAGAGGTGCCCGGCGCCGAGCCGGGGGAGCACCTCGTCGAGGATCATCCGGTGGAGCTCGTCGAGGCGGGTCCAGGGAAGCTCGCCCGAGCGCACCCGGTCCATGGCCGGGCGGTAGCCGTCGCGCCAGGCCAGCGCCAGCTCGCCGCCCCGGACGCCGAGCCCCATGGACTCGACCTCGCGCGCGATCGACCCGTACCAGTCGACCACCGTCCCGAAGACGTCGAAGGCCAGGAGCTGGAGCCGCGCGGGGTCGGCCATGGCGCCCGCATCGTGGACCCGGCCGCGCCGCAGCGCAATCAGCGCGGCTCGCCCGGGTGGGCCGCCGCGTGCTCCCGGCTCCGCGCGCGGCTCCCGCTGGTGCGGCGCACCAGGGAGGCCACCAGGCGCGGGAAGTGGCGCGCCAGGAAGACGATCGCCTTCCCGTGGCCGGTGACCACCACGTCGCGGCGCCGGCGCGCGACGGCCCGGACGATGCGGCGCGCGGCGGCCGGGGCCGGCACGCGGAGCCAGCCCGGGATGGGGTCCCGCGCCTCGGGGTGCCGCAGGCCCCGGTTGTCCACCTGGCGCAGCTCGCTCTCCACGAATCCCGGGCTCACCAGGACCGTGCTCACGCCGCGGGGCTCGAGCTCGCCGTGGAGCGCGTCCGCCAGCGCGCGGACCGCGGCCTTGCTCATGGCGTAGGCCGAGGTCCCCGGGACCGAGACCCAGGCCGACACCGAGCCCACGATCACCAGCGTGCCCCGCGACCGGGAGAGCTCGTCGAGCGCGGCGTGGATCGTCCGCAGCACCCCGAAGACGTTGGTCTCGAGCTGGCGACGGTAGTCCTCGAGCGAGAGCCGGGCCAGCGAGCCGACCACCCCGAAGCCGGCGTTGGCCACCGCCACGTCGAGCCGGCCGAGCCTCGCCACCGCCCCGGCCACCGCCCGCACCAGGTCGCCGTCGCGGGTGACGTCCCCCGGGAGGGCCACCGCCTCGCCTCCCGCCCCGCGGATCTCCGCCTCCAGGGCCGCCAGCCGGTCGGCGCGCCGCGCGACCAGCGCCAGCCTGGCGCCCTCCCGGGCGAACTCCCGGGAGAGGGCCTCGCCGATCCCGGCCGAGGCGCCGGTCACCAGGACCACCTTGCCGTCGAAGCGACCCAAGCGTCCTCCCCGCCGGCCTGCCATCCCGGCCGCGGTACTCTATGATCCCGGCATGGCGATCCGGAACAGGCAGTGGCTCCTGGCGAGCAGGCCCAAGGGCCCGGTCGAGCCGTCGAACTTCCGCCTGGTCGAGGCCGAGGCGCCCGCCCCGCGGGACGGCCAGGTCCTGGTGAAGGTCCTCTATCTCTCGCTCGACCCGTACATGCGCGCCCGGATGGACGAGGCCCGGTCCTACGCCCCGTCCCAGAAGCTCGACGAGGTCATGATCGGGGGGACGGTGGGCGAGGTGATCGAGTCGCGGAACCCCCGCTGGCCGCAGGGCCAGATGGTGGTCGGGGCGGGCGGATGGCAGGAGTACTTCGTCTCCGACGGAAGCGGCCTCCTCCCGGTCGACGCGCGCACCCTCTCCCCCTCGGTCTACCTGGGGGCGGTGGGGATGCCGGGGATCACCGCCTGGTACGGGCTCGGCCGCATCGGCCGGCCCAAGGCCGGCGAGACAGTGGTGGTGTCGGCCGCCGCGGGAGCGGTGGGTAGCGCCGTCGGGCAGCTGGCCAAGCTCGCCGGCTGCCGCGCCGTGGGCGTCGCCGGCGGACCGGACAAGTGCCAGCACGTGGTGAAGGAGCTGGGCCTCGACGCCTGCGTGGACTACCGGGCGGCGGACTTCCGCGAGGCCTTCCGGTCCGCCACGCCGGACGGGATCGACGTGGTCTTCGAGAACGTCGGCGGGGCCGTGTTCGAGGCCTCCCTCTCGCGGATGAACGCCTTCGGCCGGGTGGCGCTCTGCGGGCTCATCGCCGGCTACGACGGCCAGGACATGGGCATCCGCAACGCGCGCTCGATCCTGATGAACCGGCTCACGGTGCAGGGGTTCATCGTCTCGGACCACATGGACCTCTGGCCCCAGGCCATGGCGGAGCTGGGCGCCCTGGTCTCCCAGGGCAAGCTCCGCTACCGGGAGACGGTGGCCCAGGGGATCGAGAGCGCCCCGCGGGCCTTCCTCGGGCTCCTCCGGGGCGAGAACCTGGGGAAGCAACTGGTGCGGATGTAGGAGCCCTCAGCGCCCCGCCGCGGCCCGCCCCCGGGCGAAGTCCAGGAACCAGTCCATCGACCCCGGGTTGGCCATGGAGTCGCGGTTCACCGCCTTCTCCGCCGGGTGGCCGAGCAGGATCTTCCGCACCGGCACCTCCAGCTTCTTGCCCGAGAGCGTCCGCGGCACCTCGGGCACGGCGAAGACGCCGTCGGGCACGTGGCGGGCGGAGAGCTTCTCGCGGATGGCGTCCAGGAGCAGCCGGCGGAGCCCCGGGTCCACCCCGTCCTCCCCGCCGCCGCCCGCCGACGCCCTCCCGGCCGACTCGCCCGGGGGGGCCGGCCCGCGCGCCCCGGCCCCGGCCGTGCCTCCCGGTGCGCGCAGCACCACGAAGAGCGCCAGGTACGATTCCCGCCCCAGGTACTCGAGATCCACCACCAGCGAGTCGGCGATCTCGGGACGCTCCTCGACCACGCGGTAGATCTCGCTCGTCCCCATGCGGATGCCGTGGCGGTTGATGGTGGAGTCGGAGCGCCCGTAGATGACGCCGGTCACCGATTCGGGCCGGGGCACCAGCCGGAGCCAGTCGCCGTGGCGCCACACCCCGGGGTAGACGTCGAAGTAGCTCTCGAAGTAGCGCCTCCCGTCGCCGTCTCCCCAGAACCGCAGCGGCATGGACGGCATGGGGCGGGCCACCACCAGCTCGCCCACCCGATCCATCCCCGGCCGGCCGGCGTCGTCGTAGGACTCGACCGCCACGCCGAGCCCCCGGCACTGCATCTCGCCGGCGTACACCGGGAGGGCCGGGCAGGAGGTGAGGAAGGCGGCGCCCGGGTCGGTGCCGCCGGAGATCGACGCCAGCAGGACGTCGGGATGCACCTGCTGGTACACCCAGCGGTAGGCCTCCGCCGGCAGCGGAGAGCCGGTGCAGCCGACCGTCCGGAGCGAGGAGAGGTCCAGGTCGCGCGGCCGCAGGCCGGCCTTCATGCAGGCGGCGAGGAAGGCCGGGCTCACGCCGAAGAAGTCGGCCCGCTCCCGCGAGGCGAAGCGCCACAGCGTCGAGAAGTCGGGGTGTCCCGGGTCGCCGTCGAACTGGAGCGCGGTGCAGCCGGCGGCCAGCGTCGAGACCCACAGGTTCCACATGATCCAGCTGGTGGAGGAGAACCAGAAGAAGCGGTCGCCCTCCCGGGCGTCGAGGTGCATGGCGCACGACTTGAGGTTCTCGAGGACCGTGCCGCCGTGCCCGTGGACGATGGGCTTGGGCATGCCGGTGGTGCCGGAGGAGTAGACGATCCACAGCGGGTGGTCGAAGGGGACCGGGGTGAAGGCCGGCGCCGCCGGGCTCGCGGTGGCCTCGGCGAAGGAGAGCACCGGCACCCGGCGCGAGCCGGTCTCGAGGGCGTCGAGCGAGGCGCCGGGGGACAGGTAGGGGACGAAGATCACCGCCTCCAGCGAGGGCAGGCCGCGGACCAGCTCCCGCACCGTCTGGCGGCGGTCGAAGTCCCGGCCGCCGTAGCGGTAGCCGTCCACCGCCAGCAGCACCCGGGGCTCGATCTGCCGGAACCGGTCGAGCACGCTCACCGGGCCCATGTCGGGCGAGGCGCTCGACCAGACGGCCCCCAGGCTGGTGGTGGCGAGCAGCCCCACCACCGACTCCGGGACGTTGGGCATGTAGGCGCCCACCCGGTCCCCCTGCCCCACGCCCAGCCGGCGCAGGGAGCCGGTCAGCGCGCCCGCCTGGCCGGCCAGCGCCGACCAGGAGATCTCGGTGCGGGGCCGGACCTCCGACTCGAAGATCAGCGCCGGGCGCTGGGCGTACCCGGGGCGGGCGGCGCGCACCAGCAGGTGCTCGGCGTAGTTCAGGGTGGCCCCCTCGAACCAGCTGGCCCCCGGCATCTCCCGGCGGCCCAGCACCCTGTCGGCGCCGCGGTGCGAGATGACGCCGCAGAATCGCCAGATCGAGTCCCAGAAGGCCTCGAGGTCGGTGACCGACCAGCGCCACAGCGACTCGTAGCCGTCGAAGGAGAGGCCGCGCTCGGCGCGCAGCCAGTCGCGGAAGCGGGTCACGCCCGCGGCGGCGACCCGGGCCGGGGAGGGTGTCCAGAGGGGGCGCTCGGCGCTCATGCCGGCCGGAGGCTGCCGCCCTGCAGCTTGGGGACCACCCGGAGCTCGCCCTTGCGCGCCGCGAAGCCGACCTCCTCCTCCAGGCCCCGCTCGCGCATCATCCGGCCGATGCGGCTCGAGCGCAGGCACTCGAGGGCGTCGCCCCGGTCGTGCAGCAGCCGGGCCGCCAGCGCCGCGTCGCTGAGGTCGCCGTCGCGCCGGCCCCGGCGGGAGAGCAGCGACACCAGGTAGCCGGCCCCGTAGAAGTCCTCCAGGTTGAAGGCGTCGGCGGAGCCGGAGCAGACCAGGAGCACCGTCTCGCCGGGGTGGCTCCGGGCGACGTGGTCGGCCACCGCCTCGCCGTTGAGCAACGAGGCGGCGTAGACGTGGGCCGCCGCCCCCGACTTCTTCAGCGCCACCGTGCCGTTGGTGGTGGAGTAGATGAGGGACTTGCGGGCCAGGTCCTGGGCCCGGAGCGCCAGGGGCGTGGGATGGGCGAAGCCCGGGAGCGTCTCGGCGTCGAGCTCGCCCGAGAGCAGGTAGGACCCGGCCGGCCTGCGGCGCGCCTCGGCCAGCGCCGCCTGGCCGTCGAGGGCGGGCACCACCTCGGCCGCGCCGCAGGCCAGCGCGGTGGCGATGCTGGAGGTGGCGAAGAGCACGTCCAGGACCACCACCACCTTGCCGGGCAGCCGCTGGCCGTCCAGCTCCTCCTTCTTGAGGAGCACGTGGAGCCTGGCCACCGCCCTACCCCTTCCCCAGCCGGTCGATGCGGCCGCGCTCCAGGGCGCGGGTGGCCTGCCCCGCCAGGATGCGGACCCACTGGACCAGCGCGGCGAAGCGCGGGTCGTGCGTGTGGCCGTCGTGGAAGCGCTTGTAGATCTGCTGGACGATCACCGCCAGCCGGAAGAGGGCGAATACGTAGGGGAAGAGGAGCGTGCCCACCGCCCGTCCGCTACGCTCGGCGTAGCGCTCCGCCACCCCGAGCCGGGAGAGGCTGCCGGGCAGCCAGGTGGGCCCGTAGGCCCGGGTGCGCATCTCCTCCGGATCGTCGGGGTCGATCCAGTAGGCCACCGTGTTCCCCAGGTCGAGGAGCGGGTCGCCCACGGTGGCCATCTCCCAGTCCAGCACCGCCACGATCCGGGACGGGTCGGCGGGGTCGAGCACCAGGTTGTCGTACTTGTAGTCGTTGTGGACCAGGGCGGCGCCGCTCTCGATGGGGACGTTCCGCCCCAGCCAGGCGATCACCGCCTCGAGCTCCGCCACCTCCTCGGTCCGGGCCCGCTGCCAGCGCTCGGCCCAACCGGTCACCTGGCGCGCCACGTATCCCTCCGGACGCCCGATGCCGGCGAGCCCGGTGGCCTGGAGGTCGACGGCGTGCAGCCGGACCAGGTTGTCCACCAGCGCCGTCGAGGTGGCGCGCAGCATGGCGGGCCCGAGGGAGAGGCCGGACTGCGAGCCGTCGCCCCGCAGCACCACGCCGCGCACGCGCTCCATGAGGTAGAAGCGGGCCCCGACCAGCGACTCGTCGTCGCAGAAGGCGATGGGCCGGGGCGCCTGCGGGTAGTGGCCCTGGAGCGCGGAGAGGATGGTGAACTCCCGCCGCATGTCGTGGGCGCTCTTCACCTGGACGCCGAAGGGGGCGCGCCGCAGCACCGCCTCGCGCCCGCCGGCCCGGACCAGGTAGGTGAGGTTCGAGTGCCCCCGGCGGAACTGGAGCACCTCGACGGGTCCCGGGACCCCCAGCGCCTTCTCGACGAAGGGGCCCAGCCGCCCGGGGTCGAGACGCTCCTCGTCCCGGACCTCCTCGGGCTCGTCCAGCAGCCTCTCAGATGACGATGGCACCGCCGTCCACCACCAGGATCTGGCCGGTGACGTGGCGGGAGGCCTCGGAGGCGAGGAAGGCGACCGCCCCCTTGAGATCCTCCTCGCCGCCGAGCCGGCCCAGCGGCGTCATGGCAATCACCGACGGCGCGATCCGGTCGAGCAGGGCCTGGGACATCTTCGAGGGAAAGAAGCCCGGGCAGATGGCGTTCACGTTGATGTTGTACCGGCCCCACTCGGCGGCCAGGGCCCGGGTGAGGTTCACCGCCGCGCCCTTGCTGGTGTTGTAGGCGATGGTCTGCATCCCCGGGGGGTTGCCGGTGAGGCCCGCCACGGAGGCCACGTTGATGATCTTGCCCGAGCGCCGCGGGATCATGGAGCGGCGCCCCACCTCCTGGCTGAGGAAGAACATGGCGTTCACGTTGAGCGCCATCACCTTGTTCCACCCCTCCGGCGGGTAGTCCTCGGCCGGCGCCCCCCAGGTGGCCCCGGCGTTGTTGACCAGGATGTCGACGGCGCCGAACGCCGAGAGCACCCGCTCCACCAGGCCGGGGATGGCCTCCAGCCGGGAGAGGTCCACGGGGATGGCCAGCGCCTCCACGCCCAGCTTCCCGAGCCGGGCGCGAGCCTCGTCGAGCTCGCCCTGCTTGCGGGCGGAGATGGCGACGCGGGCCCCCATCTCGCCGAGGGCCTCGGCCATCTGCAGGCCCAGCCCGCGCGAGCCGCCGGTGACCAGGGCCGACTTGCCAGAGAGGTCGAAGAGTTGCTTCACACCCATGCGGTCACCTCCGGTCCGTTCGGAACCCGTATCATGGCCCGACCCATGGAAACTCTCAAAGGCGGGGTGGCGGTCATCACCGGGGCGGCCGGCGGGCTGGGCCGGGCCCTGGCGAGGCAGTGCCTGGACCGCGGCATGCGGCTGGTGCTCTCCGACGTCGACGGCGCCGCGGTGGAGGAGGTGGCGCGGTCGCTGGCCCCGCCCGCCGGCTGCCTGGCGGTGGCGGCGGACGTCTCCCGGGCCGGGGACGTCGAGGCCCTGGCGCGGAAGGCCTTCGAGCGGTTCGGGGGGGTCCGGCTGCTCTTCAACAACGCCGGGGTGGCGCTGGCCCGGACCGTGGCCGACACCACCGCCAACGACTGGCGCTGGCTCCTGGGCGTGAACCTGTGGGGCGTGATCCACGGCATCGCCGCGTTCCTGCCGCGCCTGGAGGCCCAGGGGACCCCGTGCCGGATCGTGAACACCGCCTCGGCCGCGGGCTTCCTCTCCGAGCCGGCCATGGCGGCCTACTCGGTGACCAAGCACGCGGTGGTGGTCCTCTCCGAGACGCTCCACCGGGAGCTGCGAGAGGCGGGGAGCCGCGTCGGCGTGACGGTGCTGTGCCCGGCCTTCTTCGCCACCGGCATCTCGGAGTCGGAGCGGGTCCGGCCGCGCGAGCTCCCCAGCACCGCGCCGCCCTCCGCCGCCTCGCGAGAGGCCGAGGAGCGGCTGGCGAAGGCCGTGCGCTCCGGGCGCCTGGGCCCGGACGAGATCGCGGCCCGGGCGCTCCAGGGGGTGGAGTCGGGCGAGCTCCACGTCTTCACCCACCCCAAGATCCGCCTGGCCATCGAGGAGCGCATGCACGGCATCCTCGAGGCCTGCGCGCCCCCCCGCCAGCCCTGATCAGGCGTACTGGCGCACCAGCCACTCGGCGATGAGGCAGGGCCGGTCCGATCCCTCCCGCTCGACCACCACTCCCCAGGTGAGCTGGACCGCGCCCTCGAGCCGCTCGAGCCGGGCCAGGGTGAAGCGCGCGCGGATCCGGGAGCCGGACGGCACCGGGGAGGTGAAGCGGAGCTTGTTGAGGCCGTAGTTGATGCCCATCTTCCGGTCCGCCAGGGAGGCCAGCTGCTCGGCCAGCTTGGGGAGCAGCGACAGCGTCAGGAAGCCGTGGGCGATGGTCCCGCCGAACGGCGAGCTGCGGGCGCGCTCGCGGTCGACGTGGATCCACTGGCGATCGTCGGTGGCCTCGGCGAAGCGGTCGATCCGCTCCTGGGTCACCTCGATCCAGGGGGAGACGAGGACCTCCTGGCCCACCCGCTTCTCCAGCTCCTCGATGCCGACGGACGCTCCACCCATCGTCGCACCTCCGGCGCTCCCGCCCCGGGGGAGCCGCGCTGCACGCCCGAGCGTGGCACGGGGCCTCGGCGCCGGTCAACGCGGCGGCCCCGCCTGCCCGCTTGCGCGCCCCCGCTCCGGCGGGCGAGTCTCCGCGCATGAGAGCCGTCCTGTGCAGGGCCCTCGGGCCGCCCGAGGCGCTGGCCGTCGAGGAGGTCCCGTCCCCGAAGCCCGGGCCGAAGCAGGTGGTGGTCTCGGTCCGCGCCGCCGGGGTGAACTTCCCCGACACCCTCGTCATCCAGGGGAAGTACCAGCTCAAGCCACAGCTCCCCTTCTCCCCGGGCGGCGAGATGGCCGGCGTGGTCAAGGAGGTGGGCGAGGCGGTGACGCATCTGCGGGCCGGCGACCCGGTCATCGCCTTCGCCGGCTGGGGCGCCTTCGCCGAGGAGGCGCTGGTCGAGGCCTCCAACGCCATGGCCGCGCCGGCGGGGCTCGACCCCCGCGTGGCCGCCTCCTTCGCCATGGCCTACGGCACCTCGCTCCACGCCCTCCAGGACCGCGCCGGGCTCGCGCCCGGCGAGACGCTCCTGGTGCTGGGCGCGGCCGGCGGCGTGGGCCTGGCCGCGGTGGAGCTGGGGAAGCTCCTGGGCGCACGGGTGATCGCCGCCGCCTCGACCGACGCCAAGCTGGAGGTCTGCCGCCGCCGCGGCGCCGACGAGCTGGTGAGCTACGGGAGCGAGGGCTGGCGCGACCGCGTGAAGGAGCTGACCGGCGGCAAGGGCGTCGACGTGGTCTACGACCCGGTCGGCGGCGCCCTGGCCGAGCCGGCGCTGCGGCTGCTGGCCTGGGGCGGGCGCCACCTGGTGGTGGGGTTCGCCGGCGGCGACATCCCCCGCATCCCGCTCAACCTCCCCCTCCTCAAGGGCTTCTCCATCGTCGGCGTCTACTGGGGCGAGTTCGCCCGGCGGGAGCCGCAGCGCCACCAGGCCAACATGCGCCGGCTCCTCGGCTTGCTCTCGGAGGGGAAGCTCGAGCCGCTGGTGTCGAAGGTGTACCCGCTCGAGCGCGCCGGCGAGGCGCTGCGGGCCCTCATGGACCGCCAGGCGACCGGCAAGCTGGTGCTGGTGCCGTGACGGTCCCGTCCCTTCCCCCGCCCCTGCGGGGGAGAGGGCCGGGGTGAGGGGGCCTGGCCCGTGAAGCCTCCCGCGATGCCGCCGCGCCTGGGAGCGACGCTGGCGGTGGTGTTCTGGGGGGTGTCCTTCGTGGCCACCAAGGCGGTCGTGCGCGAGATCTCCCCGGCCACGCTCATCTTCAGCCGCGCCGGCCTGGGGACGCTCCTGCTCCTCTCCCTGCTGGCGCTGCGCCGCCAGCCGGTGTGGCCGCCCCGGGACGCCCTCGGCCCGCTGGCGGCCATGGGCTTCGTCGGGGTGGCCTTCCACCAGCTGCTCCAGGCCCATGCGCTGACCCTGACCAGCGCCGTGAGCACCGGCTGGCTCATCGGGCTCATCCCCCTCTGGTCGGCGATCCTCTCGGCGCTGATCCTCCGGGAGCACATGGGCGCGGCCAAGATCGCCGGCCTGCTGGTCGGCTTCGCCGGGGCGGCCCTGGTGGTGACGCGGGGCCAGTCGCTCGCCGGGCTGCTCCGCCTGCCGGCGACGCGGGGCGACCTCCTCATCCTGGCGAGCACCGTCAACTGGGCCTTCTACAGCGTCCTCGGCCACGGCACCATCCGCCGCCTCGGCCCGACGCGCGCCACCGCCGGCGCCATGCTGCTCGGCTGGCTCATGCTCCTGCCGGTGTTCCTGGCGACGGCGGGCTGGAGCGACTACGCGCGCCTCTCGGGACCGGGCTGGCTGGCGCTCCTGTTCCTGGGCCTCGCCTGCTCCGGGCTCGGCTACCTGTTCTGGTACGGAGCGCTGGAGCGCATCGAGGCCTCGCGGGTGGCGGCGCTGCTCTACGCCGAGCCGCTGGTGACCCTGGCCGCGGCGGTGATCCTGCTCGGCGAGCCGGTCGGGCTCACCACCGTGGCCGGGGGGGTCCTGGTGCTCGGCGGCGTGCTGCTGGTGCAGCGGGCCTGACTACTTCGCGGGCTGGGCGCAGGTGCTGATGCCGAGCAGCCGGTAGAACGGGCAGAAGCCGACGACCCCGGTGAGCAGCGGCACCAGGCCGATGAGCCCGAGCAGGCTCTTCGGGCCGACGACGGTGAGCGACAGCAGGATCAGGCCGGCGACCACGCGGATGCCGCGGTCGAGGTTGCCTTCGTTGACCATGTGGGATTCCTCCTGCCCTGGGAGAGACGGACGGCCGGGAATGGGTTCGCGAGGCGCGCCCGGGCGCCGCTCCCGTGCGACATGTCGCCGCCCCCCGCCGACCGCGGCGGGGGCAGAATGGTGCCGACGGAGCGCGTCGGGAGGAACCCATGCTCCCCTCGGGAAGGGCAGGCGCCGAGGCGCCGCGGCCGATCGAGTACGTGGCGGCGGACCTGGGCCTCCTGCCGGACGAGGTCGAGCCCTGCGGGCGGCACGCGGCCAAGGTCGGCCCGGCGGCGCTGGCCCGCCTCTCGCGCGTGCCCTCCGGCCGCCTGGTCCTCGTCACCTCGGTCACCCCGACGCCCGCCGGCGAGGGGAAGACCACCATGGCCATCGGGCTCCTCGACGCCCTGCGGCGGCTCGGCGTGCGCGCCGCGCTCACGCTCCGGCAGCCCTCGCTCGGGCCGGTGTTTGGCCTCAAGGGAGGGGGCGGCGGCGGCGGCCGGGCGCGGGTGGTGCCGCTCGAGACGCTGAACCTCCACCTCACCGGCGACCTCCACGCCGTGGCCGCCGCCCACAACCTGGCGGCCGCGATGCTCGACAACCACCTCCACCGCGGCAACGCCCTGGGCATCCTCCCGGAGAGCATCCGCTGGCCGCGCGCCGTGGATGCCAACGATCGGGCCCTGCGCCGCGTCCGGCTGGGGCTGGGAGGGCCCGGCAACGGCCCCGAGCGCGACGGGGAGTGGATCGTCACCGCCGCCTCGGAGGTGATGGCGGCGCTGGCCCTGGCCGACGGCATCGCCGACCTGCGCCGCCGCCTGGGGCGCATGGCGGTGGCCCGGCGCCAGGGGGGGCTCCTGGCGACGCTGGAGGACCTGCGGGTCGCGGGCGCCATGGCGGCCCTGCTCGCCGAGGCGGCGAAGCCCAACCTGCTGCAGACGCTGGAGGGCTCCCCGGTGCTGGTGCACGCGGGCCCCTTCGGCAACGTCGCCCACGGCTGCAGCTCGCTCGCCGCGGCCCGCCTGGCCCTGCGCCTGGCCGACCTGGTGGTCACCGAGGCCGGCTTCGGCGCCGACCTGGGAGCCGAGAAGTTCTTCGACATCAAGTGCCGCATCGGCGAGCTGCGCCCCTCGGCCGCGGTGCTGGTGGCGACGGTGCGCGCGCTGCGGGCCCACGGGAGCGGGGGCGCGGGCCCGGAGGCGATGCGCGGCGGGGCCGAGAACCTGGCCCGCTGCGTCGGCATCCTCCGGGAGTTCGGCGTGCCGGTGGTGGTGGCGGTGAACGCCTTCCCCTCGGACGGCGAGGCCGAGCGCGCGGCCATCTGCCGGGCCGGCCTGGAGGCGGGCGCCCGGGCCGCGGTGGTCGCCAGCCCCTGGGCCGACGGCGGCTCGGGATCCCTGGAGCTCGCGGCCGCCGTCCGGGCGGCGGCCGCCGAGGGGGCGCCCGGCTTCCGCTTCCTCTACCCGGACGAGCTCCCCCTGGCGGCCAAGGTCGAGGCGGTGGCGACCCGCGTGTACGGCGCGGACGGGGTCGACTGGCTCGGGGGCTCGGCCGGGGAGATCGGCGATCTGGAGTCGCTGGGCTTCGGGCGCCTCCCGGTCTGCATGGGGAAGACGCACCTCTCCCTGTCGCACGACCCGTCGCTGGGGGCGAGCCCGCGGGGCTTCCGGCTCCCGGTGCGCGAGGTGCGGCTCGCGGCCGGGGCCGGCTTCGTCACGGTGCTCTCCGGCGAGGTGCGGCTCATGCCGGGCCTCCCGGCCCACCCCGCGGCCGAGGAGATCGACGTGGACGCGGCGGGACGCATCACCGGGCTGAGGTGACCTCTCTGCCCCGGGCCCGCCCCGCGGGCGCTCGCGGCCGGCGAATGGGCGGGGGGCGCCGCCTCTGGTAGGAATGGCCCTGCGCCGCCCCGGGCGGCCCGACCATGCCGGCGGCCCTCCTCCCCCTCGCCCTCGCCCTGGCAGCACCGCCTCCCGCCGCCCTGCCCTTCCGGCAGGGCGAGCAGATGGAGTTCCAGATCGAGTACCTGGGCATCAAGATGGGCGCGGCGCGGATCTGGGTGGGCAGGCCCGAGGGGTCGATCCTGCCGGTCTTCATGCAGGCCCGGACCGGCGGCCTCACCGCCATGCTCGACGTCCGGGAGCAGCTCGTCTCCAACCTCGATGCCGGCACCGGGCTGCCGCGCTCCTCGTCGCTGGAGGCCGTCGAGCTCGGCTACCGGCACGGCGACTCGACGACCTTCGACCGCGAGGGGGGCAAGGCCATCGTGCGCTCGCGCGGGAAGTACGGGGAGACCGTCAAGGAGGTGGAGGCGCCGCCGGGGACGATGGACTTCGTGGCCCTGATCTTCCGGCTCCGGTCGCTGCCGCTCGACACCGGCGCCCGGCACGAGTTCTCCGTCCTGGCGGGGAGCAAGGTGAGCGCGGTGACCGCCGAGGTGACCGGCCGCGAGAGCGTCGAGACCAAGGCCGGCCGCTTCCCGTCGGTGAGGGTCCGCGTGCCCACCGGCTTCACCGGGAAGTTCAGCGAGAAGAACCCCACCATCGTCTGGCTCAGCGACGACGCCCGGCGCGTGGTGGTCCAGATCAGCACCGACTTCGCCATCGGCCACGCGGTGGCCAGGCTGTCCGCCTACCGACCCGGATCGGACGGGTAGGCCCCGCCGGCGTGGAAGGGCTGGGGGTGGGCCAGCTCCGCCAGGCTGTGCACCTCGACGTCGCGGCGCAGCGCCGTCAGCGTCCCGTCGGGCTCGAGGATCACCTGGCGGCACTCGGAGACGCGGGTGATCCCCTGCTTGCGCAGGGCCGAGCGCAGCTCGGCGAGCGTCAGCAGCTCGCGCCGCAGGGCGCCCAGGTGCACCTTGCCGTCGCTGACGATGCGCACCGGGCGGCCCTGGACCAGCCGCTCGACGCGGCGCCAGCGGTAGGCGGCCCAGCCCACCGCCCAGTTCAGGAGCACCAGGACGGCGGCGCTCACCAGCCCGCCGGTGAGCGAGTTGTCGCCGGCGTTGATCGAGTTCTGGACCGCGTTGGAGATCACCAGCAGCAGGATCAGGTCGAAGCTGGTCATCTGTCCCAGCTCGCGGCGGCCGGCCAGCCGCAGGACGAGGAGCAGGAAGGCGTAGACGACCACCGCGCGCAGGACCAGCGCGGCGAGGGGCGCTTCGGGGACCAGGAGGTGGCTCATCCGCCGAGCATGGCCCGACGGCGACGGGCCCGCTACTTCGCCCGCCGCATGGGGACGAAGCGCACCGGGTCGAGCCTCCGCTCGCGCGGCCCCTGCGGGGTCTTCACCACCAGGACCAGCTCCTGGTCGCCCCAGGCCGACCCGCGCGGGTAGAGGAAGCGGCCCCCGACCTTGAGCTGCTCCCAGAGCGGCGGCGGGATCTCCTCGGCGGCGCAGGAGAGCAGGATGGCGTCGAACGGGGCCTTGTCCGGCCAGCCGCCGAAGCCGTCGCCGGCCCGGAGGTGGACGTTGCGGTAGCCGAGGGCCTCGATGGTGGCCACCGCCCGCTCGTTCAGCTCCGGCTCGAGCTCGATGCCGTAGACCTCGGCGGCCAGGAGCGACAGCACCGCCGCCGCGTAGCCCGAGCCCGAGCCCACCTCCAGCACCCGCTCGCGCCCCTCGAGCTCCAGCAGCTCGGCCATGATGGCCACCACGTAGGGCTGGCTGATGGTCTGCCCCCTGCCGATGGGGAGCGGCCGGTCGGCGTAGGCCTGGTCGCGGAGGCCCTCGGACACGAAGCGGTGGCGCGGCACGGCGCGCATGGCGTCGAGCACGCGGCGGTCGCGGATGCCCCGCGCCTCCAGCTGGTGGTGCACCATCGCCTCCCTGCGCTCCGCCAGCCGGGCGGGCTCGGGCGGCGCCGCGCCCGCCGAGAGGAGCAGCGCCGCCAGGGGCAGCGCGCGCAAGGCTACTTCCGCTGCTCCTTCTCCGCCTCCTCGCGCATCTTCTCGGCAGCCTTGCGCATCTCCTCGGCCGACTTCTTCAGCTCCCGCTGGAAGTCCGACCCCTCGCCGTAGCGGGCCTTGAGCTCGTCACCCGCCGTCCGCGCGGCCGCCCCGACGAGCATGCCGACGACGATGAGGAGCACGAAGATCCCGGCCAGGATGCCGGTGACCACGAAGGTCTTCTTCCGGTCCGCCAGGTGGATGGCGATGATGCCCAGGGCGACGAGGTACAGGCCGTAGAAGGACGGCAGGTACCGCACCAGCGGGATGATGGCCAGCACCGCCCCGACGGGCATCACCGCCGCCGCGTAGCTCGAGATCCGGACCGACTGCTCGAAGCTCCCCTTGCCGCCGGCGATGAGCGAGATGACGTGCACGATGGCGCCGCCGATGAAGCTGCCGCCGATCACCGCGAAGATGGGCCCCAGGATGATCATGGAGAACCCGGCCGCCGCGCCGATGGCGCCGCCCATGGGGCCGCCGGCCATCCCCAGCCCCACCACGGCGTAGATGGCCACGATGACGCCGTAGACCAGCCCCATGGCCGCGGCGAAGACCAGCGGCTGTCCGAGGCCAGCCTGGCCCTTCACCGACTCGTAGAACGGGGTCGGCCGGGTGAGCACGCCCACGAACGAGGGGATGATGGCCGAGAAGTCCACGCCGCCGGAGGCCGAGGGGCCGGGGGGCTGCGGGCTCGGGGGCGGCTGTCCCTGCTGGTCGCTCATGGTCGTTCTCCCACGGTGAAAGGGTGGAGCGCGCTCGCCGCCCGCGCCGCGGCCGGCCGGGAGTCTACAGCGGCCCGACGGCGCCGGGAGGTCTCGGGCGGCGTCCCCACTTCGGGGCAAGGGTTCCCATGACGCATCCCGTCGCGACGCCGGCCGGCTCGGCCTTCCCCCGGGGCGAGGGCCGCGCCCGTGCGCGCCCGCGCCACGCCCCGGCACCGTTCTGCGTTGACACCCCGGCCGCCGGTCCGTAGCCTCGCCTGCGCTCACGCCCACCGCTGCGGAGGAAATCCATGAGGCCATCGACGTGGTGTCGCCTGATCCTGTCGTCCGTACTCTCCCTCGCCCTCGCCGCCGCCGCCCCGGCGCGCGCCCAGGCCCCCGCCACGGCCCCGCCCTTCAAGATCGGGGTGGTGACCTTCCTCTCCGGCGCCGCCGCCGGCCCGTTCGGCGTCCCGGCGCGCAACGCCGCCGAGGTGGTCGCCGAGGCGCTCAACGGCGGCAAGGTCCCGGCGCCCTACGCGCAGAAGGGCCTGGGCGGCCGCCCCATCGAGCTGGTGTTCGTGGACGAGGCGGGCGGACCGGTGGTCCAGGTGACCGAGTTCCGCAACCTGGTCCAGAAGCAGAACGTCGACGCGGTCATCGGGTACATCTCCAGCGGCGACTGCCTGGCGATCGCCCCCGTCGCCGAGGAGCTGAAGAAGCTGACCCTGTTCTTCGACTGCGGCACGCCCCGCATCTTCGAGGACGGGAGCTACCGGTACGTCTTCCGCACCGCCCCCCACGCCACCCTCGACAGCGTGGCGGCGGCCCTCTACGTGACCGAGGTGAAGCCCAAGCTGAAGAAGATCGCCGGCATCAACCAGAACTACGCCTGGGGCCAGGATTCCTGGAACGACTTCGAGGCCGCCATGAAGGCCCTCCGCCCCGACGTCAAGGTCACGACCTCGCAGATGCCCAAGCTCTTCGCCGGCCAGTACGGGGCGGAGATCTCGGCCCTCATGTCGGGAAGCCCGGAGGTCATCCACTCCAGCTTCTGGGACGGCGACCTCGACGCCTTCGTGCTGCAGGCCTCGCCGCGCGGCCTCTTCAAGAAGAGCACCGCGCTGTTCTCCGCCGGCGAGACGGCCATGTTCAAGCTGGCCGGGCAGATCCCGGACGGCACCATCATCGGCGCACGCGGGCCCAACGGGGTCTTCGCGCCGGACAGCGAGCTGAACCGCTGGTTCCGGGCCGCCTACAACGACCGCTACACGCTCTGGCCGGTCTACCCCTCCTACCGCATGGCGCAGGCCCTCCTCGGCCTCAAGAGCGCCTACGAGAAGGTCCAGGCGGGAGGGGCCGCACCCGACCAGGAGCGGATCGTCACCGCCCTCGAGGGGCTGACGTACGAGTCCCCCGCCGGCACCGTCAAGATGGCCATCGGCAAGGGGCACCAGGCGGTGCAGGAGGCCGCCTACGGCACAGCCAAGCACGTGGGGGGCAAGCTCACCATCGTCAACGTCAAGCGCTACCCGGCCGACAAGGTGCTCCCGCCCGAGGGCGTCAAGAGCGCCGACTGGATCAAGTCCTCGCTCAAGCCGGTGAAGTAGAGCCCGGCGCCGAGCGACCCGGGCCCGCGCGCGATGGCGACGATCCTGGCCGTCCTCATCGACGGCATCATCTACGCCTCGTGGCTCTTCGTCATCGCCGCGGGCCTGACCATGATCTACGGCGTCATGCGCATCCTCAACATGGCGCATGGCAGCCTCTACGCGCTCGGCGCCTACGCCGCCGCCTCGCTGGCCGGCACCTGGCTGGCCCGCGGCTACCCTCCCCTCGGCAGCTACGCCATGCTGGTGCTGGCCGCCATCCTGGTCGGGCTGGTGGTCGGGCCGGCCATCGAGCGCGGCCTGCTCCGCTTCACCTACGGCAGGGACGAGGTGGTGCTGGTGCTGGTCACCTACGCCCTGTTCCTGATCCTCGAGGACCTGGTGAAGCTGGTCTGGGGAGTGGAGTCGTACTTCGTCAGCGAGCCCTACGGCCTGCTGGGAAACGTGGACATCGGGCCGCTCTCGTACCCGGTCTACAGCGGCGCCCTGGTGCTGGTGGCCGCGGCCGCGGGGCTGGGGCTGCACCTCGCCATCCGCAGGACCCGGTACGGCAAGCTCCTCACCGCCGTGATCCACGACCGCGAGGTGAGCGCCGCCCTGGGCATCGACGTCAACCGGGTCTTCCTCGTCACCTTCACCCTGGGCACCATGCTGGCCGCCGTGGGCGGCGCCCTGACCGCGCCCACGGTCTCGGTGGTCCCAGGCATGGGCGTGGAGGTCATCGTCCTGGCCTTCGCGGTGGTGGTCATCGGCGGCCTGGGCAGCGTGGGGGGCGCGGCCCTGGGCGCGATCATCGTGGGCCTGGTGCGGTCCGCCTCGGTCCACTTCCTGCCCGAGGTGGAGCTCTTCAGCATCTATCTGGTGATGGCGCTGGTGCTGGCCTTCCGCCCGCGAGGGCTGTTCGTCGCCGCCGAGGCGCGCAAGATATGAAGCTCGCCCGGCGCGGCCTCCTCTTCCTGGCGGTGGCACTCGTGGGCCTGCTGGCGGGCCCGCTCCTCCCGAAGTGGGTCCTGTTCCTGGCCACCGTGTCGCTCGCCAAGGGGCTGGCGGTGCTGGGGCTGCTCCTCCTGATGCGCACCGGGCTGGTCTCCTTCGGGCAGGGCCTCTACTTCGCCATCGGCGGCTACGCGGCCGGCCTGGCGGCCGACGCGCTCCACTGGGGCGACGCCGTCCCCATGGTGCTCCTCGGGGCCGTGGCCGCAGCCGCCGTGGCGGCGGTGGTCGGGCTCCTGCTGGCGCGCTACCGCACCATCTTCTTCGCCATGCTGAGCCTGGCCTTCTCCATGATCTTCTACGGGCTCCTGGTGAAGAGCTCGGCCCTCGGCTCCACGGACGGCTTCAACGTGGCGCCCCGGACCGTGGGCCTGGTCGCCGCCGCGGGGCCCCGGGGCCAGCTGGCCGTCTTCGGGCTGGCCGCACTGGCGGTGATCCTGGGCGCCTTCGTCCTCGACCGCTACCTGGCCTCCCACCTCGGGCGGCTGGCGCCGGCGGTCCGCGACAACGAGCTGCGCGTCGAGTACATGGGCGCCTCGGCCCGCAACGTCGTCCACCTGAACCTGGTCATGGCGGCCGCCCTGGCGGGAGCGGGCGGAGCCGTCACGGCCCTGGCGGTGGGGCACATCGACCCGCAGATGGCCTACTGGACCACCTCGGGCGAGTTCGTCTTCGTGGCCATCCTCTCGGGCACGGCCAGCGTGGCGGCCCCGTTCCTGGGCTCCTTCCTGCTGGAGCTCCTGCGCACCCTGGCCTACGAGTACGCCCCCAACACCTGGCAGGTGGTGGTGGGCGGGGCCATGCTGGCGGTGATCCTCTTCCTCCCGGAGGGGCTCTGGACCCTGCTCCGGCGGCGCGCCAGGCCCTCGGGATGATCCCCATCCTCGAGACGCGGGGGCTCACCAAGACCTTCGGCGCCGTCACCGCGGCCTCCGACCTCTCGGTGCGCGTCGAGGAGGACACCGTGGTGGGCCTCATCGGCGGCAACGGCGCCGGCAAGACCACCTTCATCAACCTGGTGACCGGCTACCTGAAGCCCACCTCCGGCACCATCCACTACCAGGGGGCGGAGATCACCGCCCTGCCGCCGCGGCAGGTGACCCGGCGCGGCATCTGCCGCTCCTTCCAGATCCCCCAGGTCTTCGACTCGCTCACCACCTGGGAGAATCTCCTGGTGGGGCTGGGGATCGTCTCGCTCCAGCGGAGCGCCTTCGTCGGCAGCGCCCTGGGCGATCGGGCGCCGGAGGCCGCCGCCGGCGAGATGGTGGAGCGCTTCCGGCTGGGGGAGTGGCGCGACGCCAGGGCCAGCGTCCTGCCCGAGGGGGTGCGGAAGCTCCTCGACATCGCCATGGCGCTGGCGGTGAAGCCGCGGGTCCTGCTCCTCGACGAGCCCACCAGCGGCGTCTCCGCCGAGGAGAAGTTCGCCATCATGGACCTGGTGCTGGGCGCCATCCGCGCCGACCGGGTCACGGTGCTCTTCGTCGAGCACGACATGGACATCGTGCGCCGCTACGCCCAGCGCATCCTGGCCTTCTACGACGGGCGCATCATCGCCGACGGCGCGCCCGCGGAGGTCCTCGCCAACGCCGAGGTGCGCCGCTACGTCGTCGGCGAGAGCGCTCCCCCGGCCCCGGGGGACCCGTGCTGACCGTCGAGGCCCTGGACGTCTCCATCAAGTCGGTCCGCATCCTGCGGGGCGTGGGGCTGCGGGTGGAGAAGGGGCAGCTCGCCGGCCTGGTGGGACGGAACGGAGCCGGCAAGACCACGCTGCTCCGCACCCTCGTCGGCGCGCTCCGGCCGGCCGCGGGCTCCGTGAGCCTCGAGGGCCGCAGCCTGGCCGGCGTGCCGTCCCACGCCCGGGCGCGCCTGGGCGTGGGCTACATGCCGGAGGACCGGCGCATCATCCCGCAGCTCACGGTGGAGGAGAACGTGATGCTGCCGGCCTGGGCCTCGGGCGCCGCGGGGGCGGCGGTGCGCCTGGCCCGCATCTACCGGATGATCCCCGAGGTGGAGTCCCTGCGCCAGCGCAAGGGCCTGCAGCTCTCCGGCGGCCAGCAGAAGCTGGCGGCCCTGGCCCGGGCCCTGATGAGCGGCACCAGGCTCCTGCTCCTCGACGAGCCCTTCGAGGGCGTGGCGCCGGTGCTGGCGCGGCGGCTCTCCGAGGTCATCGGGCTCCTGCGCACCGAGGGGGTCTCGGTGGTCCTGGCGGAGTCGGACCTCTCCCACGCCCGCGGGCTCCTGGACGTCGTCTTCCACATCGACCGCGGCACCATCACCCGCGCCGAGCCGTTGCGCTAGAGTCGGGAGGAGGAGCCAGCCATGAAGACCACCGCCGCGGTCCTGCGGGCCGTCGCCGATCGCCGCCCCTACGGCGAGTCCAGGCCCATGTCGCTCGAGGAGGTGGAGCTCGGCGCCCCGCGCGCCGGGGAGCTGCTGGTGCGCATCGAGGCGGCCGGCGTCTGCCACTCCGACGTCTCGGTGGTGGACGGCTCCCGCGTCCGCCCGCTGCCCATGGCGCTGGGCCACGAGGCGGCCGGCGTGGTGGAGGAGGCCGGGCCCGGGGTGCGCGACGTCAAGGCGGGCGACCACGTGGTGCTGACCTTCGTCCCCAGCTGCGGCCTGTGCGCCGAGTGCTCCTCCGGGAGGCCGGCGCTCTGCATCCCGGCGGCGGCCGCCAACGGCGCCGGGACGCTGCTCCACGGCCCGTCGCTCCTGCGCGACCGGGAGGGCAAGCCCATCCACCACCATCTGGGCGTCTCCGGCTTCGCCCGCCACGCGGTGGTGGCCCGCGAGTCGGCGGTGGTGGTGCCCCGCGACGTCCCGCTCCCCACCGCCGCGCTCTTCGGCTGCGCCGTGCTCACCGGCGCCGGGGCGGTGCTGAACACCGCCGGGGTCCGCCCCGGGCAGTCGGTGGCCGTCTTCGGGCTCGGCGGCGTGGGCCTGGCCTCGGTGATGGGCGCGGCCGTGGCCAGCGCCTGGCCCATCGTGGCGGTGGACCCGGTCGAGGCGAAGCGCAAGCTGGCCCTGGAGCTGGGCGCCACCGCCGCCTTCGCGCCCGAGCAGGCGGAGCAGGGGATCAAGGACCTCACCGGCGGCGGCGTGGAGGTGGCCTTCGAGGCCGCCGGCGTCCCGGCGGTGCTGGAGGCGGCCTTCAAGGCCGCGCGGCGCGGCGGGACCACCGTGGCCATGGGGCTCCCCCACCCCTCCAAGACCCTCTCCCTGCCCGCCCTGGCCTTCGCCGGCCTGGGCCAGGCGCTGATCGGCTCGTACATGGGCTCCTCGGCGCCGCAGCGGGACATCCCCCGGTACCTGGCGCTGTGGAAGGCCCGCAGGATGCCGGTCGAACGGCTCCAGAGCGCCACCCTGCCGCTCGACCGGATCAACGACGCCTTCGAGTCGCTGGCGGCCGGCGTCGCCGTGCGCCAGGTGCTGCTGCCGCACGGCTAGAGGAGACGCCATGGCGAGCTTCCCCGAGCCGACCGACTACATGGGCCTGCGCGAGCTCCTCAGCGAGGAGGAGCGGCTGGTGCAGCGCCAGGCGCGGGCCTTCGTCGACGCCGAGGTCCTGCCCATCATCGAGAAGCACGCCCAGGAGCAGACCTTCCCCCGGCACCTCGTCCGGCCCATGGGCGAGCTGGGCTTCTACGGGCCGACGCTGCCGGCGAAGTACGGCTGCGCCGGGCTCTCCAGCGTGGCCTACGGCCTGCTGATGTACGAGCTGGAGCGCGGCGACTCCGGCATCCGCAGCTTCGCCTCGGTGCAGGGGTCGCTGGTGATGTACCCCATCTTCGCCTACGGCACCGAGGAGCAGCGGGAGCGCTGGCTGCCGCGGCTGGCCCGCGGGGAGGCGGTGGGGTGCTTCGGGCTCACAGAGCCGGACTTCGGCTCCAACCCCGCCGGCATGCGGACCCGGGCGGTGCGCGAGGCCGGCGGCAAGTGGCGCATCAACGGCTCCAAGATGTGGATCACCAGCGGCTCCCTGGCCGACGTGGCGGTGGTCTGGGCCCGGACCGACGACGGCATCCGCGGCTTCCTGGTGGAGAAGGGGACCCCCGGCTTCTCGGCGCCGGAGATGAAGGGCAAGTGGTCGCTGCGGGCCTCGGTCACCTCGGAGCTGGTCTTCGAGGACGTGATCGTCGACGAGGCCCGGAGCCTCCTCCCCGGGGTGAAGGGCATCAAGGGCCCCCTCTCCTGCCTGACCCAGGCGCGCTACGGCATCGCCTGGGGGGCGCTGGGCGCCGCCGACGCCTGCTACCAGTGCGCCCTCGACTACGCCCGCAGCCGCATCCAGTTCGACAAGCCCATCGCCTCCTTCCAGCTCCAGCAGGAGAAGCTCGCCTGGATGGTGACCGAGCTGACCAAGGGGCAGCTCCTGGTCCTCCAGCTCGGGCGCCTCAAGGACCAGGGCAAGGCGACGCCGGCCCAGGTGTCGATGGCCAAGATGAACAACGTCAACGCGGCGCGCGAGATCTGCAGCCGGGCTCGCACCATCCTCGGCGCCAACGGCATCCTGGGCGAGTACCCGGTGATGCGGCACATGGCGAACCTGGAATCGGTCTACACCTACGAGGGCACCCACGACATGCACCTGCTCATCGTGGGCGAGGAGGTCACCGGCCTCTCCGCGTTCCGCTCCTAGGCACCCCATGGCGGAGTTCTTCGGCTTCCGCAGCCCCTTCCTCGGCCTGTGCGGCATCCGGGCGGTCTCCCGCGAGCCCGGGCGCGTGGTGGGCGAGGTAGAGCTCTCCACCGCCCACGCCAACAGCTTCGGCCTGGGCCACGGCGGCGTCACCATGACCCTGCTCGACACGGTGCTCGGGGCGGCAGCCCGCTTCTCCGACCCGGCCGCCTCGGGCGTGATGACCGTGGACCTGCACGTGAGCTTCATCGGCCCGGCGCGGGGGAAGCTGGTGGGCGAGGGCCGGGTCCTCCAGCGGGCGGGCCGGACCGTCTTCTGCGAGGGCGAGGCCCGCGGCGAGGACGGCGGACTGGTCGCCAAGGCCCTCGGGACCTTCAAGCTCCGCGTCCGTAGCGCGTGAGCGAGGCGCGGTCCGTCGCCCCACCGTTCGTCCCGACCGCAATGGCATCACCGGCCGTCCCGAGCGCAGGGGCATCACCGTTCGTCCTGAGCGTAGCGCCGAGCCGGGAGCCTCGGCTTCGGCACCGGCGCGAAGTCGAAGGACGAACGGAACCGCCGAACGAGCTGAGCGGCTCAAGGACCGGATGGGCCGGATGGCGCGCGACGAGGGGCTCATCGAGTAGTCAGGTCCGGCCCGGTCCCGTTTTCCTTGCCCTGGGCCTCGTCGCCGAGGTCGCGGGTGGGTCCCGGCGCCCCGCTGCGGCCGCTCCCGCGGCCGACCTCCGAAGGGCCTGAACGAGCAAGCACGGCGGTCACCCCGCGTCAATCCTCGCTCGGGGTCAGGAAGCCTCCTCCCCGGTCGACACCGCACTCGACTCCGCCGGCAGGCCCGGACGAAGTAGGCGGAAGGTAGGGATTGACGGGTCCCTGGCACCGCCGCACGCTCGGTGCGTCCGACAGGAACCGCTCCGCTGCGGGAAGGAGGCAATCGTGCCATCCCTTCGCCATGTGCCGCTGGCCGCAGTCCCCTCCCTCCCTCCCGGCACCGCGGGAGCGGCCGAGGCGAAAGCGAGCGGCAACTTCGGTGGGAACGCGACGTCGTTCGCCACCTGCTCCTTCGACCGCGTCCACGAGCGGCGCATCTCGGCATACACGAGCTGGAACGCCTCCTTCCGCTACGGGATCGGCACCTCCGCCGGCCGGACGTCGTTCTACGCGAGGCTCTCGCACCGGATGTGAGCTCTCATGCCCGGGAACGGAGAGCCGGGAACGACGCCGGGCGGGGCGTCGGCGCGAGTTCAACCGGTTGAACTTGCAGCACCCGGACGGGGCGCTGCCGAGGATGCCCCGGCCCGGGAGCGGACGAGGGATGGGAGCACAGCCATCGTCCGCCCCGGCGCGCTGACCCAGCTCCTCGCCGACCTGGCGCGGGCGCCGGAGGGTGCTGGCTGGGATGTGCCCCTCTCGCCCGGCGAGTCGGTCGGCCGCTTCGAGGTCGTCCGCGAGATCGGCCGCGGCGGCTTCGGCGTGGTCTACGAGGCCCGGGACACCGAGCTCGGCCGCTCCGTGGCCTTCAAGGCCATCCGCGCATCCGGGGCCGACGCCGCGCGCGAGGCGCGGCTGTTCGGGGAAGCCGAGGCCGCCGCCCGCCTCGCCCACCCCAACATCGTCCACCTCTACGACGTCGGCCGCTCCGAGCAGGGCGCCTTCCTCATCATGGAGCTGCTGCGCGGGAAGACGCTCGCGGAGCGGCTCCGGGATGGCCCCCTCGCCCTCCGGGAGGCGGTCCGGGTCGCGGTCGAGGTCTCCCGGGGCCTCGCCCACGCCCATTCGCAGGGCGTCGTCCACCGGGACCTGAAACCGTCGAACGTCTTCCTCTGCGACGACGGCCAGGTGAAGGTCCTGGACTTCGGCCTGGCCCACGTCTTCGGACGGGGAGGGGCCGCTGGCGGAACCCCGGGGTACATGGCCCCGGAGCAGGAAAAGGGGGAGACCGGAGACGAGCGGTCCGACGTCTACAGCCTGGGCGTCCTCGCCCGGGAGATGCTCACGGGGAAGCTTCCGGTCTCCTCCCCCTCACCCACAACGGACCTCACCGACGCATCTCCCCTCTCCACCGCCGCGGCGGGGGAGAGGGGACAACCTGCCGCGGGGGAGAAGGCAAGACCTACCCCGACACCTGCGGAGGTGAGGGGGCGGAAGCTTGCCAGCGTGCCCTCGCTGCTCGCGAGGCTCGTCCAGCGGATGCTCACAGCCGACCCGGCGGCGCGGCCGGCGGACGGCGTGGAGGCGCACCGGGCACTCCTCGCAGTCCAGAAGTCGCTCCAGCCCAGGCGGCTGCTGTGGGCGAGTCTCGCGATCGCCACCGCGGCGCTCGTCGGAGCCGGGCTGTTCGCCTACTTCTGGCAGCGCCCGCTCCCCCCGGGAAGGCTCCTCGCCGCCATCGCGGATACCGAGAACGCCTCCGGGGAACGAGACCTGGACGGCGTCTCCGAGCTCCTGCGCACCGCGCTGGAATCATCGCCGCGCCTTTCCATCGTTGCGCGCTCGCGCCTCGTCAACGTGCTGCGAGAGGCGGGGCCCCTCCCCCGCTCCATCGACGCGCTCGGCGCACGCCGCGCCGCTCTCGCGGCGGGGGTGCGGATCCTGATCGTCCCGGCGGTCCGGCACGCTGACCTCGAGTACCAGCTGACGGCGGCGGTCGTGGATCTCGCAGGCGGAGAGACGACCTACACCGCTCGAGAGACCACCGCCACCACGGCCGGTCTACGGGAGGCGGTCGAGCGCTTGTCCGCGAGGATCCGGGCGGCGCTCCACGACGACGCAAAGCCGGGCGCCGCCACGTCGCCGTCCCTCCTCCAGGTCGCCCCAGTCAATCCTGCGGCGTGGGCGCGCTACGCGGACGGGCAGCGGCTCGAGTCCGAGGGGCGGGGAGAGGCGGCGCGCGACGCCTATCTCGAGGCAGTCGCGCTTACGCCGAGGCGGATCTCTACGGGGGCGAGGGCGAGGGGGATTTCGAGGAGGGCGTGGCGCGGTTCGAGCGTGCCGCGGACCGCTGGCCCGAGGACCCCCGGCCGTACGGCGCGCTCATCGGGATGACCCGCTTCTACCGCGCGGACCTCGCGCGTATTCGCCCGTGGATCGAGAAGACCATCGCGATCGCTTCGCTGAGTGAGGCCGAGCTCTCCGGTTGCCTGGCTCTCCTCGGTCGCCTCGACGACGCGCTCCTGCACGCGAGGCGGGAGACGGAGGTCTCGCCGAGCGGCGCGGCGTTCCGGAGGCTATCCCGCATCCACCTCCTGCGCGGCGAGCGCGAGGCCGCCCTCGCGGCGGCGCGCCGATCCGTATCGCTCGGCGAGGCTCCCTGGCCGCGCGCGTTCGTCGAGGCCGGCGCCATCGACGAGGCCGAAGCCCTCGTCCGCCGCCATCCGGAGCTGCGCTGGCGTTGGCTCGCGATGCGAGGCCGGTGGCGAGAGGCGCGGGCCCTCGCCCCCGCACCTCCGATCCCGCGTCCCCTCGGGAGCACGCCGGCCGGCGAGCTGCTGCTCCCGCGGCCCCGAGCGCTCATCGCCCTCGGGCGCGGCGATCCGGCTGCCATCCGGCGGGAGGTCAAGGCCCAGCTCGCGAGCGGGTACGCGTTCACGAGCTGCAACGCCTGGCCCCTCGCAGCGCTCGGCGACCTCGAGCACGCCGAGCGCCTCGCCGACCTCTTCTTCCCGATGGGCGAGGGGTTCACATGCCTCCGCATGCATCGCGCCGTTCGCGCCTGGAAGCGCGGAGATCCGGCTGGCGCACTCCGCGGCCTGGCCGGGATCCACCTCGCCACGGCGGATCTCTACCGCGGCGAGATCCTGTCCGAGCTCGGCCGGGATGCCGAGGCGGTGGAGGCCTTCGAGTCCTACCGCCGCGGCGGCAAGCACGACACCCTCGATGATTGGGTGTCGCTGTGGGGCTATCCAAGGGCGCTCCACCTCCAGGCGATCGCTCTGGCGCGGCTCGGCAAGCGCTCCGAGGCGAGGGCGCTGAACGAACAGTTCCTTCACCTATGGAACAACGCCGATCCGGATCACCCGCTCGTGCGCGAGGCGAGGGCGTTTCGCGCGCGGCTCGCTGCAGGGGGCGCGCGGTGACGACCCGCACCACCGCAGCGGAACGCGCCAGGGCAGGACGCAGTTCTACCAGTAGAACTGACTCCCCCGTTCGGGTGACCCGGGGCGCCTGCGATCCCGCGGGCTCGGCCCCGGCCGCGATGCGAGACTGCCAGGCCGGATGCCCCTCGCCCCCAGCACCGGACTCCCGGCCCTCGACCGCGTGGTGCAGTCGCTGCGCGCCGGCGACAACGTCGTCTGGCAGGTGGACGGCGCCGAGGACTACGCCCCCCTCGTCGGCCCCTTCGTGGAGAGCGCCCTCTCCGCCGGTCGGCGGGTGGTCTACTTCCGCTTCGCCCGGCACGCCCCGCTGATCCCCGAGGGATCGGGCGTCGCCGTCCACGTCCTGAACCCGGCCGTCGGCTTCGAGACCTTCACCGCCTCCATCCACCGCGTCATCGGGGAGACCGGTCCGGGTGCGGCCTACGTCTTCGACTGCCTCTCGGACCTGGCGGCCGACTGGTACAGCGACCTGATGCTGGGGAACTTCTTCCAGGTCACCTGCCCGTACCTCTACCGGCTCGAGACCCTGACCTACTTCGCGCTGCTGCGCGGCCGGCATTCGCACGAGGCGGTGGACGCCATCCGCAGCACCACCCAGCTGCTGCTGGACGTGTTCCGCCACCGGCGCGACGTGCTGGTCCACCCCCTCAAGGTGGATGGCCGCCACTCCCCCACCATGTACCTGCCGCATGTCTGGCGCGACGGCACCTTCACGCCGCTCACCGAGAGCGCGGTCCTCTCGGAGGCGCTGGCGGACGTCGCCGAGGGCCGGCTCGACGCCGAGCGCCAGCTCGACGCCTGGGACCGCCGCTTCCTGCGCGCCCGCGAGGAGCTGGAGGCGGTCCGCGCCGGCTCGCGCCCCTGGGCCGGGGCCGAGGAGTCCCTGCGGGCCCTGCTGCGGATGTCGATCACCCGCGACGAGCGGCTGGCCGAGCTGGCGACGCGATACCTGGACCTGGCCGGCCTGCTCGCCATCCGCAGGCGGATGATCGGCACCGGCCTGGTGGGCGGCAAGGCGGCGGGCATGCTCCTGGCCCGGGCCGTCGTGGCCAAGGCGAACCCGGCCTTCGCGCGGCTGCTCGAGCCGCACGACTCCTGGTTCATCGGCGCCGACGTCTACTACACCTACCTGGTCCGCAACGGCTGCTGGCGGGCGCGGCGCGAGCCGGCGCGTCTGGCCGCCGGGCTGGAGGGCGCCCGGGAGATCCGGGAGCGGATCCTCCAGGGCTCCTTCCCGCCGTTCCTCGAGCGCCAGTTCGTCTCGATGCTGGAGTCCTACGGCCAGTCTCCCATCATCGTGCGGTCCTCCAGCCTGCTCGAGGACGGCTTCGGCAACGCCTTCACCGGGAAGTACGAGAGCGTCTTCTGCGCCAACCAGGGATCGCCGGCGGAGCGCCTCGAGGCCTTCCTCCGGGCGGTGAGGACCGTCTACGCCAGCACCCTCTCCGAGGAGGCCCTCCGCTACCGGGAGCGCCGCGGCCTCCTCGACCGCGACGAGCAGATGGCGGTCCTGGTCCAGCGCGTCTCCGGGGCGGTGCGCGGCCGGCTCTTCTACCCCCAGGTGGCGGGCGTGGCGCTCTCCTACAACCCCTACGTCTGGCACGAGGCCATCGACCCCCAGGCCGGGGTGCTCCGGCTGGTCTTCGGGCTGGGCACCCGCGCGGTGGAGCGTTCCGACGACGACTACACCCGCATCGTGGCGCTGAACGCCCCTTCCCTGCGGCCCGAGGAGGCCCACGGGCACGTCGCCGAGCACGCCCAGCGGCGGGTCGACGTCATCGACCTCGAGGAGCGGCGCTTCCGCTCCCTTCCCATCGACGAGGTGGTCCGGGAGAGCCCGGATCTCCCCATCGACCTCTTCGCCACCTCGCAGGGAACGGGCGGCCGCTGGGTGCTGCGCTTCGACCGGCTGCTGTGGGCCACCCGCTTCGTCGAGGAGATGCGCGGCATGCTGGCGGCGCTCCGGGACGCCTACCGCTACCCGGTGGACGTGGAGTTCACCGCCAACGTGCTCGCCGACGGGGAGCTGCGGGTGAACCTGGTCCAGTGCCGCCCTCTTCAAGTCAAGGAGGGGGGCGCCATCGTGGCGCCGCCGGAGGACCTCCCGCCGGGGGCGGTCCTGCTGGCGAGCCGCGGCCCGGTGGTGGGGCCGAGCTCCAACGGCCGGATCGACCGGGTGGTGTACGTCGACCCGGACGCCTACGGCGCGCTCGGGACCCAGGACCGCCACGAGGTGGCCCGGGTCATCGGCCGGCTCGGCCGCCGCGAGGTCCCCGGGGAGCGGGCCACCCTGCTGCTGGGGCCCGGGCGCTGGGGGACGAGCACGGTGACGCTCGGCGTCCCGGTGTCGTTCGCCGAGATCCAGCGGGCCTGCGCCATCGGCGAGATCGTGCGGCCCGACATGAACGTGATCCCGGACGTCTCGCTGGGCTCCCACTTCTTCAACGACCTGGTCGAGTCCGGCATGCTCTACCTGGCGGTCTACCCCGGCCGGAGCGGCTACCGGCTCGACGAGGCCTTCCTGCGGGCGGCGCCCAACCGCCTGGCCGAGCTCCTCCCGGACGACGCGGCCATGGCCGCGGTGATCCGGGTGCTGGACTTCCCGCTCCCGGACGACCCGCGCTCCCTGTGGCTCAACGTGAACTGCGTCCGCCAGGAGGTGCTGCTCTACCTGCGGGGCGAGGCCCGCCCGCCGGCGAGCGCCACCCGGGCCTGAGGGCGCGCCCGGTGGGTCACGCCCGCTCGATCACCATGGCGAGGCCCTGCCCCACCCCGATGCACAGGCTCGCCACGGCGTAGCGCCCGCCGCGGCGCTGGAGCTCCCGCGCCACCGTGAGCGCCAGGCGCGCGCCCGAGGCCCCCAGCGGGTGGCCCACGGCGATGGCGCCGCCGTTGGGGTTCACCCGCGAGTCGTCGAAGGGGACCTCCAGCAGCTTGAGGCAGGAGAGCACCTGGCTGGCGAAGGCCTCGTTGATCTCGATGACGTCCATGTCGGCGAGCTTCAGCCCGGCCCGGGCGAGCGCCTTGCGGATGGCCCCCACCGGCCCGATCCCCATGACGCGCGGCTCCACCCCCACCGCGCCGGCGGCCAGGATGCGGCACAGCGGCTTCTTCCCGGCCCGTTCGCCGACGGCCCGGTTCCCGACCAGCAGCGCGGCGGCGCCGTCGTTGATCCCCGAGGCGTTGCCGGCGGTGACGACGCCTCCCTCGAAGAGCGGCTTCAGCTTCGCCAAACCGTCGAGGGTGGTGTCGGGCCTGGGGTGCTCGTCCTCCTTCACCGCCGCCGGCGGCCCCTTCCGGCTCGGGGCGGAGACGGGGTGGATCTCGCCGGCGTAGAAGCCCGCGGCCCGCGCCTTCTCGAACTTCCGCTGCGAGCCCTCGGCGAAGCGGTCGGCCTCCTCGCGGGTGATGCCGTAGTCCCGGGCGACGTTGTTCCCGGTCTCGGGCATCGAGTCGGCGCCCCAGGCCTTGACGTGCCGCGGGTTCGCGAACCGCGCCCCGATGGTGGTGTCGAAGACCCGGACCTCGCGCGACCAGGGGACCTCGGCCTTGGCCATGGCGAAGGGCGCCCGGCTCATGCTCTCCACCCCGCCCGCGAGGTAGAGCTCGCCCTCGCCACAGGTGACGGCCCGGGCGGCGTCCACCACCGCCGCCAGGCCGCTGGCGCAGAGCCGGTTGACGGTCTGGGCCGGGGTGGTCGCGGGGAAGCCCGCCAGCAGCGCCGCGTGCCGGGCCACGTTGCGCGAGTCCTCTCCCGCCTGGTTGGTGCACCCGAGGAGCACGTCCTCCACCTCCTCCGGCTTCCAGGGCGAGCGCGCCATCACGGCCCGCATCACCTCGGCCACCAGGTCGTCGGGGCGGACGCCGGCCAGGCAGCCGGCGTGGCGCCCGAAGGGCGAGCGCAGGCCGTCGTAGAGGAAGGCTTCGAGCATGGACGTCAGTCCTCCGCGAGCAGGGAGAGCCCGAGCTGGGCGCGCCGCCGGAGCCAGGGGCTGGGCCGGTAGCGCGGGTCGCCGGACAGGGAGAGCATGGCCTCGAGGATGGCGAGCACCGTGGCCGGCCCGAGCCGGTCGCCCCAGGCGAGCGGGCCGTGAGGGTAGCCGAGGCCCAGCGACACGGCCCGGTCGATGTCGGCGGGCGTGGCGATCCGCTGCTGGGCGATGTCGCAGGCGATGTTGACGATGGTGGCCACCACCCGCTGGGCCACCAGGCCGGCGCTGTCGCGGATCACCGTGACCGGGACCCCGTCGGCCCCGAGGAGGCCGTGCGCCGCATCCCGCGCCGCCGCCGAGGTGGCCGGGGTGGTCATCACCACGCGGCGCCGCGAGAGGTCGAAGAGCGCGTCGAGCGCCACCGTGCGGGCGGGGTCGAGCCCCTCGCGGGCGGCCAGGGTAGTGGCGTCCTCGCCGAGCGGCGTCACCAGGCGCAGGCTGTCGGCGGCCGGCCTTGCGCCCGGGTCGAGGTGCGCGCCGAGCGCCGACACCAGATCCCGGACGCGCCCGGCGAGCTGCGGCCGGGCCGGGCTCACCCAGACCCGCTCCGGCCGCGCCGCCGGTGCCGGCGGCTCCGGCGGGACCGCCGGCGGGCCGCCCGCGTAGTCGTAGAAGCCGCGCTTCGCCTTGCGGCCCAGGAGCCCGGCGGCCAGCATCTGGCGCGTCAGCGGCTGGGGGCGGAAGCGGGGCTCCTCGTAGTACTGGTGGTAGATGGACTCCATCACCGGATGGGAGACGTCGAGCCCGGTGAGGTCGAGCAGCTCGCAGGGGCCGAGCTTGAAGCCGGCGGTGTCGCGCAGGATCCGGTCGAGGTCGGGGACGCCGGTCACTCCCTCGGCCAGGATCCGGAGGCCCTCGGTGCCCAGGCCGCGCCCGGCGTGGTTGACGATGAAGCCGGGGGTGTCCTTGGCCCGCACCGGCGCGTGCCCCATGCGCTGGGCCACCGCCGCCAGCCCGTCGGCCACGGCCGGATCGGTGAGCAGGCCGGCGACCACCTCCACCACCTTCATCACCGGCACCGGGTTGAAGAAGTGGAGCCCGGCCACCCGCTCCGGCCGGGCGAGCCCGGCGGCGATGGCCGTCACCGAGAGCGAGGAGGTGTTGGTGGCGAGGACGCACTCCGGGCCCACCGCGGCCTCCAGCTCCCGGAAGAGCGCGCGCTTGGCCTCCAGGTCCTCCACCACCGCCTCGACCACCAGGTCGCAGCCGGCGAGCTCGGCCACCCCGCCGCAGACCCGGAGGCGGGCGGAGGCCGCCGAGGCCTCGGCCGCCGGCACCTTTCCCTTGGCGGCGAGCTTCGCCAGGGTCTCGGCGACGGCGGTGCGGGCCTCCTCGGCGGCGCCGGGGCGCGAGTCGACGAGCCGGACGGCCAGGCCCGCCTGGGCGGCGACCTGGGCGATGCCCCGGCCCATGGCGCCGCACCCGACGAGGCCCAGCGCCAGGTCGGGAGCCGAGGCGGGACGCGTCACGCGACCTCGAAGAGCCCGGCGGCCCCCATGCCGCCGCCGATGCACATGGTGACCACGACGTACTTCACCCCGCGGCGCTTGCCCTCGATGAGGGCGTGGCCGGTGAGGCGCGCCCCCGACATGCCGTAGGGGTGGCCCACCGCGATGGCGCCGCCGTTGACGTTGAGCCGGTCGTCGGGGATGCCGAGCCGGTCGCGGCAGTAGATCACCTGCACCGCGAAGGCCTCGTTGAGCTCCCACAGCCCCACGTCCTGCATCTTGACGCCGGTGCGCTCCAGGAGCCGCGGCACCGCGAAGACCGGCCCGATGCCCATCTCGTCCGGCTCGCAGCCGGCCACGGCGAAGCCGCGGAAGACGCCGAGGGGCTTCAGGCCCCGCTTCTCCGCCAGCTTCCCGTCCATCACCACGCAGGCCGAGGCGCCGTCGGAGAACTGGCTGGCGTTGCCGGCGGCCACGGTGCCGCCCGGGATGGCCGGCTTGATCTTGGAAACCGCCTCGTAGTTGGTGTCGGGGCGGATCCCCTCGTCGGCGGAGAGCGTCACCTCCTTGGTGAGGAGGCGCCCCGAGGCCTTGTCGGCCACCGCCATGGTCGTGGTGAAGGGGGCGATCTCGTCCTGGAACTTCCCGGCGGCCTGGGCCGCGGCGGCGCGCTGCTGGCTCCTCACGCCGTACTCGTCCTGCTTCTCGCGCGGGATGCGGTAGCGCTTGGCCACCACCTCGGCGGTCTGGAGCATGGGCATGTGGAGCGCCGGGACCTTCTCCTCCAGCCACGGGTCCT